>JAGQNQ010000040.1 GCA_020428015.1 Candidatus Saccharimonadota bacterium
TGCAGGAAAATGGGACTCGTACCGGAGTAGCCCTACTGCACGAGACGAGTGTAGCCGAATTACAAGAACTTGAAATAGATGACCTATTTGATCATATTCTAGTCTTCGGTGGAAAACTTGGCTTTCAGGGTGGTGAAGCTGACTTAAGTATTCTGAAAAAAGTCAAAAAATTACGGGAAGTATACCCCGATGTTGAAATTGGATGGGATGGTGGCGTGAACGAAGATAATGCATCTGAAATCGTATCTGCTGGCGTCGATGTATTGAATGTTGGTGGATACTTGCATAAAGCTGAAGACCCTAAAAAAGCTTATGATTCTCTCGTAACTCTGCTACAATCATAAGCAAGTTATGGGCAAAAACTTTACGAGCAAAAAACTGAGTCTTGAGAAATTGGAACTGAAAGCCAATGATATCCGACAGGATATTATCAAGATGCTCGAGGAAGCTGGTAGCGGACACAGCGCAGGTCCGTTAGGTATGGCCGATATCTTGACTGCTCTGTATTTCGACGTGATGAAGCATGATCCAAAAGACCCAGACTGGGATGAGCGCGACATCCTCTTGCTTAGTAATGGTCACTGTGTGCCAGTGCAATATGCGGCAATGGCACATGCCGGGTACTTTGATAGAAAAGAGTTGATGACTCTCAGGAAGTACAAAAGCAGACTTCAGGGACATCCTGAGCGTGACATGTTACCTGGACTAGAGAATACAAGCGGCCCGCTTGGGTGTGGGTTAAGTCAGGCGGCAGGCATAGCGCTCGCAATGAAGATGAACAAAGACAGCCACCGCTGGATTTACGTTATGACCGGTGACGGTGAGTTAAACGAGGGTAACATCTGGGAAGCGGCGATGTTCACCGCAAAATACAAGTTGCATAATGTCATTGCCATTGTTGACCGTAATAATATCCAGATTGACGGTACGACCGAGCATGTGATGCCGCTTGAAGATTTGCGTGGCAAGTGGGAGAGCTTTGGCTGGCATGTGATCGAAATCGACGGTAATGACGTTGAAGCAGTTATCGACGCTTGTGCGATGGCGCGAGCGATAGTCGAGAAGCCAATCGTCATCATCGCGCACACCATTCCTGGTAAAGACGTAGACTATATGGAATATGACTATCATTGGCACGGCATGCCTGTTGGCCTCAAAGACGTGGCCGGTGCACCGCCAAAGGATGAACAGGCACGAGTTGCGCTGAAAGAATTACGTACGCTTAGAGGAAAAATTAAGAACGAGAGCCAACACTAACCATGAAAAGTTTATATCTAGCTGATATCAAAGATTGGGGAAGCGAGCCAACTCGCAAAGGGTTTGGTACTGGACTGGTCAAGGCAGGACAAATTGATGATAATGTGGTTGCGCTGTGTGCTGACCTAACGGACTCTACTCAAATTGAACCTTTCGCGAAAGAATTCCCCGATAGATATATCGAAGTTGGTATTGCCGAGCAAAACCTCGTGACGGTTGCGAGCGGGATGGCCAAAATGGGTAAAATTCCTTTCACTGCAAGTTACGCTGCATTTAGCCCAGGACGAAATTGGGAACAAATACGTACGACGATTTGTCTGAATGACCAGCCGGTTAAGATAGTTGGTGCCCATGCCGGACTATATACAGGCCCCGACGGTGCGACGCATCAAATGCTGGAAGATATTGCGCTTATGCGAGTGTTACCGAATATGGTCGTCGTTGTTCCTGGCGATTCTATAGAAGCTGAGAAAGCGACGTTGGCGCTCGCAAAGGACATGCGACCTGGCTATTTGCGCCTAGCTCGCGATGCGACACCTGTTTTCACGACATCAAAAACGCCATTCGAAATCGGGAAAGCCTATGTCTTAGCACCTGGTCAAGACGTAACAATTATATCTACTGGTGTTATGACGCCCCTTGCGCTTCAAGCAGCTGATAAATTATTCCACGACGGTATAGATGTGGAAGTTATCCACTGTCCTACGATTAAGCCACTTGATAATGCAACCATTTTGGCAAGTGTGAAAAAAACGAAGCGAGTTATCACAATCGAAGAAGCGCAAATTAACGGCGGGCTTGGTGGTGCAGTCGCTGAACTTTTGAGCGAGCACTTACCAGTTCCAGTGTTGCGCATGGGTATATCGGACAAGTTTGGCCAGAGCGGAACACCCGACGAACTGTTGAGCCACTATGGCTTGACCGTGAAACACATCATGCTCAAAGCTCATGAAATTATGGATAGATAGAACTATTCGTATTTTATTCTTGCGACACAAACCATAAGCAGTTACAATAAAAGCAAATGTATAGGTGGGCTATTTGATATGGGATTGACGCTGGAAGAGATACGGGCAAACTGTTTGCGAGCTCGTGGGCTCATGGACCGAGCACGGGCTGAGAAGTTTTCTGTTGGGGCTTTTAATCTCGACAATCAGGAAACACTGATTGCAGTTGCGCGCGCCGCCAAAAAAATGAATGCGCCGGTATTGGTTGAGGTAAGTCAAGGTGAAGTCGATGCGCTAGGACTCGCTAATGTGCGCGACATGGTGGATAACTACAAGCGTCAGTTTAGCATTGAAATGTACATCAATCTCGACCATAGTCCGAGTGTTGAAGCCGCCATTGCAGGTATCGACGCAGGGTATGAGTTCATCCACATCGATGTCTCACAAGCGAACCACAATGCAAGCGAGCAGGACATAATCAACGCAACAAAGGCAGTTGTCGAGTATGCCTCGATGACGGGCGCATTAGTCGAAAGCGAGCCTCACTATTTTGGTGGATCAAGCAATGTGCACACAGAGAAGATTAACTACGAAGAGATTCGTAAGACTTTCAGCACTCCAGAAGGGGCGATGAACTTTGTTAATTCAACTGGTATCGATACATTTGCTGCTGCTATAGGTAATTTGCATGGGAGCTATCCGACGCCAAAAGTGCTAGATCTCGAGCTCTTAAAAGCAATCCGCGGTGCGATTAGCTGTAATATCTCACTACATGGTGGCAGTGGAACGCCTGGGCATTATTTCAAAGAAGCGGTGAAAATTGGGGTTCAGAAAATTAACATAAATAGTGATATGCGAAAAGCATATCGTGAAACGCTGGAAAAAGTATTGGCCGAGAACAAGACCGAGTATGCGGTTGTGAAGCTGATGAATACGGTCATTGAGTCGGTCCAGGCCGTGGTTGAGTCAAAGATTGAATTATTTAACAGCGCAGGAAAGGCAAAAATATAGATGGCAAAGGATGGCGATAAAAAACTTGACGTGCTGAGTGTTGGCGACGTTGTTACGGATGCTTTTATCGATCTTATCGAAAAGTATGAATATGTCGACAAGGACAAAGATGGCAACATCATGCTCAACATTCCGTTGGGCACCAAAATTCCATATGATCATGCCGATGTCATTGCCGGAGTTGGCAATGCGCCGAACGCAGCAGTGGCTTTTTCTCGGCTAGGACTTAAGAGCGGTCTGGTGTCAAATGTTGGCGATGACGACTGGGGTAGAGAGATCATCCGAGCGCTAAAGAAAAACGGTGTTGATACGAGGTTTGTGCACGAGAACGACGGAAAAGTAAGTAACTATCACTACGTACTCTGGTTTAAGGAAGAGCGAACGATTCTAATTAAACACGAAGAATACGAGTACGAGTGGCCAAAATTCCGACCACAAGACATACCACGATGGATCTACTTTAGCTCTATTTCTGAAAATGCGATGGAGTACCACGATGAAATGGCGGATTGGTTAGATGAGAATCCAGATGTGAAGCTGGCCTTTCAACCTGGAACATTTCAAATGCAGGCTGGTGTCGAGCGCTTGAAACGACTCTATCAGCGAGCTGAAGTGGTTGCGCTTAACCGAGAAGAAGCGACAGATGTTTTCAAAGGTAATCATGAAGACATGCACGACCTACTAAACAAAATGCATGAAGCTGGTATAAAAATTGCCTTAATTACTGACGGGCCGAGTGGCGCTTACGCATCTGATGGAAATAAACGCTGGAGCATGCCGCTTTATCCTGATCCTGCACCACCATTTGAGAGAACTGGGGCCGGTGATGCGTTTGCAAGCACATTTACTGCCGCCCTCATGCACGGGGCGGATGTACCAAGTGCGCTATTATGGGCGCCTATTAACTCAATGAATGTTGTACAGCATGTCGGTGCGCAAGGAGGCTTACTAACACAAGACCAAATAGACTACTATCTGCGTAACGCTCCAAGAAACTACCATCCAAAGGAGATGTAGATGTCGCGCATGCTGGTAGACCTCCTAGGCTTGCGTGAGCAGGAGTTCCGCAAATTTATTGACCGTCTTGAGCGTGTCTGTCTGAACCCGAGTGTAGATATTCGCTTGAGTGCTGAGATTGTTACAAAAACTCGCGAGAAAATTGCAGGCCTAGGGCTTGATGGGGCGGATACAACATCGAAGGAGCTTTTTCATGCCTTGAAACACCGCTTAATAGTGGATGATGAATCTTTACGCACGGCACTAAAATTAACAGGTAAAACACCTGAAAAAATTATTAAAACTATCGCTGACTCCGCCACTAAATTGTCCCGCAACGAACGCGCGCTCTGCCTGAGTCAGGTTGGCGCCAAGAGAGTTTTGTCAGCGGTACAGCCACGCAAAACATTGAAAGCGCTGCACCTTCGTTCGCTGGATTCTGTCCTGAAAAGAGAGGATGCTCGACTTGTATACGCATTAGCAACACAACTAGAGGACGAGTCCTGGAAATCGCAAGTACACGCCAAAATACGACGTTTGCCTGCCAAGGATATTGGCTGGCGCACAGTTGAAGCGGTTACGCTTCCGTCAGCTTGGTATGAAAAGTGCCATGAAAAACTAGCCGTTCAGACGCTGCACTTAAGCAGTCCTGATGTTGGGGTTGTTATGCTTTTGCCAGTTAGTACCATGGACAAACCAGGGGCCGCCACTATTGCGTTTGGTTTCGTACTCCAGGCACTGCAGCGGCTGTCAATCGAAAGTTTGCCGTATCGCCGACACGGTTTTGTGTATGGTTATCATAACGCTTTGCCAGAAATTATCTTAAGCCAGCAGCCGAAGCTGCTGTCTGTTCACGGCATTAAGCCGTCATGGCACTTGGTACACGAGTTATTATCCAAGGGTCATATCGAACAAGGTTTGCCAGAAATGGAGTTTGAATTGCAGGATTTAAGCTGGCAAAGTACCGAAATGAAACTCGCGAGTGTGAGCTCTGCTTTTGATTTTTGGGTTGATACACACTATCTTGGAGTTAAATCAAACGAAGGTAAGCCGATATCATTTCATATCCTTGATGTTGCTGTTTGGGTTATACGCGGTTTTGAGTATGGGCATCAGACTGCAGGACACTTTGAAGGCTCGCTATGGAACGAGCTTTGCCTGCGATACTTGCAACAGGATGTACTATCAAAAGCACTTCAAAAACAGCTTCAACCATCCCGAGAGAGTGTGTTACTATAAGCGTAAGCAAAAAGGAAAAAGACAGATTAATGAATCATTCTATTTGTGTATCGGGTGCTGCAGATGGTGAATCTGTTGATAGCTCATGCGGTCTTGCCTATGAGGTTGGTGTTCACATTGCGAAAAGTGGACATGTGCTGACAACTGGCGCTACGGTTGGAGTTCCTATGTACGCAGCGAAAGGAGCAGCAGACGCAGGGGGCGTAAGTATCGGCTTTAGTCCAGCGGCGAGTCTGCGTTCTCATGTCAAAAAATACCGACTTCCTATCGGATTCTACAATTACATCAACTTTACCGGTATGAACTACATTGGCCGCGACATACACCTCGTGATGAGCAGTGATGCAGTAATAACGGTTGGTGGTCGCATGGGGTCGCTACATGAATTTGCTACGGCAATCGAAGCGCACATGCCTTGCGGGGTATTGTTGGGTAGTGGCGGGTTAGCTGACTATTTACCGAAGCTGCTGGAAGAGATGGGAGAGCTCGGAAGACAGGCCAAAGGTCTCGTTTACTTTGATACTGATCCAGAGCGTTTGGTTAAGAAGATTGTTGAAGTGCTCGATGAACAGAATAAAGACATTAAACTAGATGGCATCAAAGAAGATTGGGCGGTTAAAGCCAGCATCTGTGAGCCACTTGCTGGCAAGTACGGCTTTGTATCAGGTAAGACGACAGGCCACTCCGGATAAGCTACAATAGGTAGCAATGAAGTTCAAGATAAAATCAGATTACAAGCCGACCGGGGATCAACCGGCGGCGATTGAGCAGTTGGTTGCTGGTATTGAAGCTGGTAAAAAAGAGCAGGTCTTGCTTGGCGTAACTGGTTCGGGCAAAACCTTTACGATGGCGAACATTATTGAGCGTACGCAGAAGCCGACGCTAATTATCTGTCATAACAAAACTTTAGCTGCTCAGCTATACGAAGAGTTCAAGTCGTTTTTCCCGGATAATGCAGTGCATTATTTCGTCAGCTACTTCGATTACTATCAGCCAGAGGCGTATGTCCCTAGATCTGACACGTATATAGAAAAAGACAGTGACATCAATGAAGAGATTGATCGTATGCGTCACGCCGCTACGGACGCATTGTTGACGCGTCGAGATACGATTATCATCGCGAGTGTGTCTTGTATTTATGGTATCGGAAGTCCAAGTGATTATTCTGACCTATCAATTAAGATTAAAGCCGGAGACAGAAAAGTACGCGATAAGTTCATTAGGCAGTTGACTGATGTTCAGTATCAACGTAACGACATTGACTTTGCCCGTGGTACATTTCGGGTGCGTGGCGATGTGATTGATATTTTTCCGGCTGGCGAAGAAGTTGCCTACCGTGTTGAATTTTTTGGAGACGTTGTTGATCAGATTACCAAGATGGACGCATTGACCGGTGAAGTACTCGGGAAACCTGCATTCGTCACGATCTTCCCGAGTTCACACTACGTCACTCCACAGGAGAAAGTAAAGGTCGCTCTTGTAAA
>JAGQNQ010000041.1 GCA_020428015.1 Candidatus Saccharimonadota bacterium
AAAGTAGACGTACGTTTACAAGCCGCGAGTGAAAAAGCCATTGAAATGATTACAAAGGCAGGCGGATCTTTCGAGAAAACTGATCGTCCAAAAGCTACAAAAACCGAAAAAGAAGATAAATAGTAAAATAGTTCTAAATAATAGCACCCGCGCTCTTTAAAAAGACGCGGGTGCTACTGTATACTGAACCAAGTAATCAAAAGAAGGGAAAAGAGCAGCCCAAGCGTCGGATGAATTCCGCGCCTGGTGTAACGAGGGAGTCCTCGTAAGCTTATTAGAGCGTATGAACTGGAAGGTAATTTGGCGGTCGTTCGGCTATTCAGATATGCGAAAGCGCCTACTCGCCGTACTAGGAATGATAATTATTTTCCGAATATTGGCTCAAATTCCTATTCCCCTTGCAAACCCAACAACGTTAAAAGAACTCCTAGACAGCCTTTTTACAGCGACGCAAGATACCCAATTGTTTGGATTTCTTGATGTATTGAGCGGTGGCGCACTTGCTAACTTTTCTATAATGTTAATCGGCCTTGGACCGTACATTAATGCGAGCATTATCATGCAGCTTCTGACACAAGCAATACCAAAGCTCGAAACTCTTAATCAAGAAGGCGAATATGGCCGAAAAAAGATAAACCAGATTACTCGCATTATTACTTTCCCTCTTGCAATTATCCAATCAATTGGTGCTATCGTGCTCGTAAGACAGCAAGCACAACAGATATCGGGACTAGATATTACCGCAAACGCAGGTATAACCAACTGGGTGCTCATGGTTGCAGCACTTACTGGAGGGGCGATGCTATTAATGTGGTTGGGTGAACTTATCACAGAACAAAGTGTCGGTAATGGTATTAGCTTGCTTATTACGGCCGGCATTGTATCACAGTTACCTTCAACGATTGCTTCAATTGGGACGAGCGTTTTCACCGGCTCTGAGTCAGTCACGATACTCGGACGAACAATTAACTACACAAGTGAATCCTTAACTATCGCGGGCATATTGCTTGTTTCGGTAGTATTTACGACATGGGTGGTTGTCAAACTTAATGAAGCAGCTCGTAACATTACTATTAATTATGCGAAACGAGTACAAGGCAATAGAACATACGGTGGTGTTACAACTATACTTCCAGTAAAGATGATTATCGCCGGTGTCATACCTATAATTTTTGCAGTTGCTTTCTTAAGTGTTCCTAGCTTTGTAGGACAAATTCTTACTACAAACTCCAGCGCACGCTTAGCAGAACTTGGGAATAATTTGCTTGTGTGGTTCCAGACTCCATCTTCACAGACGTTTGCCGCAAGTGGATGGACACCGTACATCTATCCCGTTACTTATTTTATGCTTATTGTCATGTTTACATACTTTTACACAGGCATTACATTTAACGCGAAGGAAATAGCAGAAAATCTACAAAAACAGGGTGGATTTATCGAGGGTGTACGTAGCGGTAAAGACACCGAAAAGTATCTTCGCACTGTGGTAACGCGCTTGACTTTCTTTGGTAGTATCAGCCTTGGCCTCATCGCTCTTGGTCCAATTATTGCCCAGATATTTTTGAACACGAACCTTACTATTGGTGGTACTGGAGTGTTGATTCTCGTTGCAGTTGCCCTTGAAACCCTCAGGCAGATAGAATCACGTGCTCTAATGGTCACCTACGATGACTATAGCTCCCCAGACTACTTTGACGGTGATACTAGCAAAAAAGATAAGAAAAAACGACGCATCCCTAACTTCATAAAACGAAAAGCTAAAACTGCTGAAGTCTAACCCCCATAAAAACTTTTGAAATCAAGGGCGCGTTCTGTTATAATTGACCCTTGAATATAATTTATGGCAGGAAACAAGGAAGTCATTGAGCTAACAGGGGTGATTGTAGAAACTCTACCAGGCACCCAGTTCAAGGTGGAACTTGAGAACGGTCATCAGATTATAGCCCACGTCGCAGGCAGAATGAGAAAGAACTACATTCGACTCGTTCCAGGCGACAGCGTAACGGTTGAACTGACTCCTTACGATCTTACGAAGGGTCGAATAACCTACCGCAAGTCTTAGATACTGTACAAATCTAAGACGCGACATAATAAATTAATGCAGTGTGTCAGGCTACATAGTCTGATCCGGATGAAAGGAATAAACTTCTATATGAAGGTCCGTGCAAGCGTCAAGAAGATCAGCCCCGACGACAAGATTGTTCGTCGCAAGGGTCGTCTTTACGTTATCAATAAATATAAACCTAAGCACAAGCAAAGGCAGGGATAGAATATGGCCCGAATTTCTGGTGTCACCATCCCAAACGAGAAACAGATTCGATTCTCTTTGCAATATGTGTATGGGATTGGTCCAAAAACGAGTGATGATATTCTCGCTCGTGCTAAAGTTGAACCTACCGTTCGCACAAAGGACCTAACGGATGCTGAAGTTTCACGCATTCAAGACGTTATCAACGAAAGACTGATTGTTGAAGGTGAACTCCACAGAGTTGTAACTGCTAACATCAAGCGTCTGAAGGACATTAAGAGCTATCGAGGCGACCGTCATAATCGCAATCTACCAAGTCGTGGACAGCGAACGAAGACAAATGCTCGAACTCGTCGTGGTAAAAAAGTAACTGTCGGAGGAACAGCTAAAAAAGCTGTTTCTAAGACTTAAATAAGGTAGCAAAGGAGATTACATATGGCAGAAGAAACCAATGTCGCCCCAGCTACTGAAGCTACAACCACAGAAGCTGTAGTAGCAAAACCAGCGACAAAACGAAAAAAGAATAAACGAGCCGTTGCATACGGACAGTTGCATGTGCTTGCAACATTTAATAACACCATTGTCACTTTCACAGATCAGACAGGTGGTGTGCTTACACAGGCTAGCGCAGGTGGATGCGGATTTCGTGGGTCTAAAAAAGGCACGGCTTACGCTGCACAAATTGCTGCAGAAAAAGCTGGTAACCTTGCTAAGACGCAGCACGGCCTGAGCAAAGTCGACGTATATGTTAAGGGTATCGGCCAAGGTCGAGATACTGCAGTACGTGCACTTTCTAACTTAGACATAGCAGTAGAGAGCATCACAGATGTTACTGGTATTGCACACGGTGGCGTGCGACCGAGAAAGGCACGAAGGAACTAAATCATGGCACGAGATACACAATCTATTGTTAAAATGAGCCGTCGCGAAGGCTATGCGCTGCATCCAAAAGCACACAAAGCACTCGTTAAACGCTCAACACCACCTGGCCAAGCTGCCGGTGGACGATTCCGAAGCAAATCAAGCCAATATAGCTTGCAGCTACGTGAGAAACAAAAGGTTAAAAGACTATACGGATTACTTGAACGGCAGTTTTCTAACTTGATGGCAGAAGCATCACGAACCAAAGGTCAATCAGGTCAAGTGTTGCTACGAATGCTTGAACAACGCGCCGATAACGCTGTTTATCGCGCTGGACTTGCTCCAAGTCGTCGAGCAGCTCGTCAGTTAGTTACCCATGGTCACTTTTTGCTAAATGGTCATCGATTTGACATCCCATCGCTACAGCTAAAGGCTGGAGATGAGCTCGTCGTACGAGACCACAGCAAAAATTCCGACTACTTCAAACGGATCGATGAAACATCTCCAGCTTTGGAAGCAACCGTCGGATGGCTCAAAGTTGATCGCAAGAAGCTAACCGTTACTGTTACTGGAACGCCGACTCGTGAAGAAGCAGAACCAGATATCAACGAACAATTAATTGTCGAGTATTACTCGAGATAAGGTGGAGGAAGAATAAAAGTCATGTCAAAACACATTAATACCCCAACAATTACGAGTGTTACTGATGATGGTGACAATACCTCAACGTTCGTTGTAGAACCACTACACAGCGGTTATGGTATGACCCTCGGGAACAGTATTCGACGCGTACTACTTTCAAGCATTGCTGGTGCTGCAATCACTTCATTCAGAATCGATGGAGCTACACACGAATTCACAGCCCTTGACGGTGTAAAAGAAGATATTGTAGACATCATGCAGAACCTCAAAGGTCTACGATTCCGTGTGTTCAGCGATGAGCCACAGAACCTCGTCATTGAGAAAAAAGGCAACGGTGCTGTAACAGGAACTGATGTCAAAACAAATGCTGATGTCGAGATTGTAAATACTGATCACCACATTGCAACACTTGACGGAGCAAAAGGCTTTAAGGCAGAAATTGTTGTAGAAAAAGGACGCGGATACCGTACGATAGAAGAAGTTGATTCAAAAAAGAGTAGCGACTTTATTTCACTCGATGCGATATTTAGTCCGGTACTCCGGGTACGCTATAAGGTTGAAAGCACCCGTGTTGGTCAGATGACAAATCTTGATAAGCTCATTATTACGGTTCAAACTGACGCAACTATCACTGCTGCTGACGCTTTTGAGGAAGCAAACGCAATTCTGATGAATCAGTATGAGGCTCTCGCAGGCAAGACACGTGTAGAGGCACATCCAATGCTTGTTGAAGCGAGTACAGAAGCGGTAGCAAGCGATGCAGAAGAAGAAAAGGACATGCTAACAACATCAATCGAAGATATGAACTTCTCAGCACGTACAACAAACGCGTTGATCAACAACGACATCCATAACCTAAAAGACCTGTTCAGCCTGACTGATGCAGAACTAAAAGACTTGAAAGGCTTCGGCAGCAAAGCACTAGATGAAGTGCGAGAAAAGCTTGCCGAACTGGAGCTGTAATCATGCATAGACACGGATATAAAGGTCGTAAATTTGGTCGCGAAACTGATCAGCGCCGAGCGTTGATTAAAGGACTGGCTGACAGCTTAGTACTTCACGAATCAATCGAAACGACACTACCCAAGGCAAAAGAGATTGTTCCGTATGTAGAGCGATTGATAACAAAGGCAAAAAAGGGCGATCTTCACAATCGTCGCCAGATTATTGCATCGCTTCAAACCCTTGAAGCAGCACATAAACTAGTTGATGATATTGCACCAAAGTTGAAGGGTCGTGTTAGCGGTCACCTGCGCATTGAGCGTACCGATAGTCGACGTGGTGACAACGCACAGCTAGCTCGAGTATCTTTCGTGGATGATCTAAAGACAGCGCCCGTAGCTAAAAAAGCTGAAAAGCCTGCTGCAGAGAAAAAGCCAGCGGACATGCCTGCAGCGAAGAAAAAGGAGACGAAATAATGAAAACCTATAGCGCAAAGCCATCAGACGTAACGCGTGCATGGTACATTGTCGATGCTTCTTCAAACACGCTTGGACGCGTCAGCACGGAGATAGCACAGCTATTGACCGGCAAGAAGAAGCCCATGTTTACTTCGCATATCGACTGTGGTGACTACGTTGTTGTGATTAACGCCGACAACTTAAAGGTTACTGGTCAAAAAGTGACGGACAAAGTTTACTACCGCCACAGCGGTTTTCCTGGCGGCTTGAAAGAGCGGACGCTACAAGAACAAATGGCTATCGATTCTACCAAAGTGATCGAAAAAGCCGTCTATGGGATGCTCCCTGTGAACAAATTACGCGATGGACGCATGATGCGGCTAAAAGTTTATTCTGGCGCTGAGCATGGTCACGAGGCTCAAAAACCAGTCGAATATAAGATTAAAGGAGCTAAATAATGGCAGCAGAACACTACACCTATGCCCTTGGACGCCGCAAAAGCTCAACAGCAAAAATTAGACTTACTAACGGTAAGGGAAATATTACCGTTAACGGTAAAGCGGCTGAAGAATACTTTGCAGGCAGCGCGATGTTCCTAAATGAACTTCAGGCACCGTTCAAAGCAATTGAAGATTCTAAGTACGACGTATCGGCTGTTGTTGACGGTGGCGGTCATGCAGGTCAAGTTGATGCGATTAAACTCGGAATTGCTAAGGCATTGGCGGAGAAAAACGAATCGCTAAAAGGTACACTGCGTAAAGCAGAGCTACTTGGACGCGATCCACGCGAAAAAGAGCGAAAGAAATTTGGTCTTAAGGGCGCTCGAAAACAGCGTCAATTCACCAAGCGTTAAGGACACTTTATGTCTGATAATGATGAGCGTTTTGCAAAAATGCAAGACGCTCTTTCTTTTTTAGGCAAGCTTGAAGTTACATCAGTAAAAACCACATTGTGCGCTCCATTCGAAGATGATTTATCGTCGTTTGGTTTTAAAAGAGTCGAGTGGGCACCATATATGTGGATTGGCGATGAAAAACTATCCAAAGATCATAGGTTATTTACTGAAAATAAAGTGTTCTCAATTGGACTTGCGAGTGTTTTAGCCTGCTTACAGCTAAACCTCAAAGCTGGTGACAAAGTGCTAGACATGTGTGCTGCGCCCGGTATCAAGAGCCTTTATCTGCAGCTTATCCATGACAAAAAGCTTGATTTATACGTTAATGACACTTCTCACGTTCGTTTAGAGCGGCTTAGGGCTTTGTTTAGCGCTTTTTCGGTCCCTTTACCTATATTCTCAAATCAACCGGGGCAAAGTCTGCATAATCGTTACAATGAAGCTTTCTTTGATGCCATACTAATTGACGCACCGTGTTCGGGCGAAGGAAACATACTAAAGGGAGACACGGAAGCGCTTAAGACATGGTCCCAAGCCAAAGTGAAACGATTAGCTGAGATACAGCGCAAACTTATCAAAACAGGCCAGAAACTCGTGAAAACTGACGGACAGCTTGTCTACGCTACATGTACCTTAAACCAATATGAAAATGAAGGTACGATTAAGAAGGCAGGAATTGAACTGCAAGATGTACAAAACACTGTTCTAGAACAAATACAGCTAGAAGACAGTACTGCGGTCAGACTACTATCATCAGTTTATTCTATTGGCTTTTTTGTTGCAAAATTGAAATAATCATGTATTATAGGCGTTATGATTAAAACTAATCGTTATTTTGACTTCTTCTGGTTTACCGGGTCAA
>JAGQNQ010000042.1 GCA_020428015.1 Candidatus Saccharimonadota bacterium
GAGCTTACGTCAGCTGTATGAGCTTGGCCGTATTGACGCAGTCAATTTACGCCGCGTCGTAATTTCATATATGGAAGGCGGGCAACACTACGAGCGTATTATGCGGGGCTCACTGGAAGCAGTCGAAATGCAACGCGAACTCCGTAATGAAGTAAAGACTGATGCGCCGAGTGGTTTTGGTGGTGGTCTAGGTGGAAGCAATGTCGCCGTGTCGGTCGGCCAGGTAGCACAAACAAGCCTGCAGAATATATCGCAAGGCTCAGGAGCCGGAGATCACAACTCAGCCCAAGCAAAAACTATCTTCAACGAACAACAAGAAGATCAGATGCTTGTTAGCAACGGAACGGCAATTGCGCTCGGTATACTCGCAGGGATTGCCATCATGGTGCTCGTATTTTTGTATTCAGGCTCGATTTAGTGACCCCTTTCTGCTAGAATATAATGCAAATAACAGAGAAGACCAATGCAGAAGATAATTCTTTACTACAAATTTATTCCGGTCAAAGATCCAGACATGACGATGCGTTGGCAACGTGAGCTATGTACACGTCTAAACCTAAAAGGACGGATACTTATAAGTACACACGGCATTAATGGTACGCTTGGTGGTGACATCGAGGATCTGCGTGCCTATAAACGTGCCATGAATGAATCGGGCACGTTTCGAGATATTGTCTACAAATGGAGTAATGGCGGCGAGCAGGATTTTCCAAAGTTGAAAGTGAAGGTTCGTCCTGAGATTGTAGCTTTTGATGCTGCTGACGAGATTGTTGTTACTGAAAATGGAATTGCAAACGGAGGAAAACACTTAAAACCAGCTGCTCTACATAAACTCATGGAAGAAAAAGGCGGAGAAGTTATATTTTACGATGGTCGAAATATGTACGAAGCCCAGATAGGTCGCTTCAAAAACACCATTGTCCCTAAGACAGTGACCAGCCGAGATTTTAAAAAAGACTTGGAAGAAGGTGAAATTGCCCAGCATAAAGACAAGCCAATTGTAACGTATTGCACTGGGGGTATTCGCTGTGAAATTTTGAGTGCTATGATGCTTAACCGCGGATTCAAAGAAGTCTACCAGATGGACGGCGGCATCGTGAAATATGGTGAAAAGTACGGCGACGAAGGGTTGTGGGAAGGTAAGTTATTTGTCTTTGACGATCGCATGCAGATGGGATTCTCAGATAAAGCCAAAGATATCGCAAATTGTGAAAAATGCGGACAGAAAACCTCTCATCAGGTAAATTCGACCAACGTACGCCGTAAATTACATGTGATGTGCAAGGATTGCGCGCATGAACACGCACCTACTAAATAAACTGAAAGAACTTCCGAAGACTCCTGGTGTGTACTTTCATAAAAATGCCGACGGGGAGACTATCTATATTGGAAAAGCGGCTGTACTACGTAATCGCGTACGGCAGTATTTTCAAAAATCACGGTCGCGTGATCCTAAAACAGAGGCGTTAGTCGCTGAAATTGCAGATACCGAGTGGATTGAGGTCGAAACAGAGCTGGATGCGCTGTTCTTAGAAGCCGAAATGATTCGGCGCTACTTGCCACGCTATAACATCTTGCTGCGTGATGACAAAAGTTTGTTGTATGTGCGAATCGACATCAAGTCAGATCATCCAACCGTCACGTTTACCCGACGCCCACTGGATGACGGTGCGGACTATTTTGGTCCTTATATCCAAGGATTCGCAGTAAAAAAAGCACTGCGGTTATTACGTCGGATATTTCCGTATGCCGTCACGCGAGAGCAAGCGACCATGGGCAGTAAACTATATGAACAAATTGGTTTAGATCCTGGCCTAAGGAGCGGTCGTACTGATTTGGAAGAATATCGCAAGAACCTACGTAGCCTCATGTCCTACTTGCGCGGTAATCGTGTACAGCTCATGAATGATATCGAGAGGAAGATGAAGCAAGCGGCTGCAGCCCAGCAGTTTGAGCTAGCAGCAACACTTCGCAATAAGCTCTATGAGCTTAAAAGCTTAAAAAAGCAAATTATTTTCAGTGACCGAGAATTTATGGACATTAGCAAAGATAAGGGCCTATCTGGTCTCGCCGAACTACTTGGCATAGAAATCCCAAAGCGAATAGAAGGTTATGATATTTCCCACATGGGCGGCCGTGATGTCGTCGCGAGCCAGGTGGTGTTCACAAGCGGATTGCCGGATAAGAAAGAGTACCGAAAATACAAGATTCACGTGCAGCAGAATAACGACTTTGCCAGTATGCGAAATGTTATATCGAGACGAATTGGTGAAAAGAATGTTAAAAAATGGGGACTGCCGGACTTATTTCTAATTGACGGCGGAAAGGGGCAGCTCGACGCGGCACTTGATGCGATGAGAAGTGTCGGCATAAATGTGCCAGCTATAGGGCTCGCAAAAAGAGAAGAAGAAATTGTCATACACAAAAGTCGATCTAACGTAAATTTTTCATCCAACGCCCAAAAGTTAATTGCAAGACACCTGCAATTAGATATAGTTGCGCAGGAGTCCGAAGACTTTTACGTTATTCGACTTGGACAGAATTCTGACATCGTGAAGCTCCTGCAGCGTATTCGTGACGAGTCGCATAGATTCGCAGTCAGCTATCATAGTGTTCTGAAAGCTGGACGCCAGACAACAAGCTGGCTTGACGAAGTTCCTGGCATTGGTCCAGCTACAAAGCGGAAACTTATACGAGAATTTGGCAGCAGTCGCGGGGTGCTACAGGCACGAGCCGGTGAACTTGAAAAGGTTCTTGGAGAAAAGCAAGCCGCTATTTTGAAACAATATGCTCGTGCAGAGAAAAAGTCGGACAAGTAGCTGGTATACTGACCTCAATGCATCATTTTACTTCTACGTTTTTTAAGAAAAATAGAGACAAATTATCGAAGGTCCTGCCCAATTCATTGGTAGTTCTAACGGCTCATAGTCTGATCCAGAAATCGGCCGACACGACGTTTCCATTTCGACAAGATAGTAGTTTTTGGTACATGAGCGGTATTGATGAGCCTGACATATTGCTTGTTTTGAATACGAAAAATGGTACTTCAACACTACTTGTGCCCGAACAAAATGACTATCAAAAAGAATGGGATGGGAACCTTGATTTTGAGGCTTTAAAAACAAAAAGTGGAGTCGACCTGGTTGATGCATCAGAAAGCCTTGAATATATTCTCAAAAAAGCTAAGAAGAGCAATCTAAGCATTTGTAGTCTTGAACCTCTGGCTGAAAAAGTTGAGCCATACGGTTTCTATAGCAACCCCGCTCGTCGTAAGTTATACGAACGCATTAAAAGTATCGAGCCAGAGCCGAAAGAAATTAGATTAGAAATTGCGCGTTTGAGGCAAGTAAAACAACTCGAAGAATTAACCGCAATCCAATCAGCGATTGATATCACGGCAGAGACGCTTAAAGAGGTGAAAAAGAATCTTAGACACTACCAGAAAGAAAAGGATATAGAGCGTTCAATTACGGCTGGATTTTACGACCGTGGAGCCAATGGCCATGCGTACGAACCTATTATCGCGAGCGGAAAGAACGCGAGTATTATCCACTACATGAAAAATGATGCGAAACTTCAAGAAAACAGCCTTCTCCTACTTGATGTTGGTGCGCAAGTGCACGGCTATTATGCGGCGGATATTAGTAGAACGTGGGCATTTGGTAAGTCGACTGAAAGGCACCGAGCGCTTTATACAGCAGTGCTTACGTTACAGGAAAAGGCGTTTTCTATGCTACGTCCTGGGGTACTTTTGAAGGAGTACCAAGAAGAACTCGAAGTGTATGCCAAGAAAGTATTTTTGCCCCTGGGTGTAAAAATTAATCGCTACCCGCACGGATTTTCTCACTTTCTGGGGCTTGATGTACATGATGCGGGTGACTACGGTGCGCCACTTCCGGAAGGAAGTGTAATAACCGTTGAGCCGGGTATATATTTGCCGGACGAAGGTATCGGAATACGCATGGAGGACAACGTGCTGATAACAAAAAATGGTATCAAAAATCTATCATCGCACATTCCAAAAACACTTTAGCTTATGGTATAATTGGGTCTAATGACAAAAAGATCTCGTTCGCGCTTTCTAGCGCGCTGGTTTGTAAGTAGCTTCGGCCTTTGGATTGCTGCTGAAATACTTGGAAATAGCAGCATTAGTTTTGGTGGCAAAGCCAGCGCAATTATCGTCTCAGGCCTCATCTTGGCACTGATAAATACGTTTATTAAGCCGCTCATCGTCTTCCTTACCTTGCCTGCAGTGTTATTGAGTCTTGGCATATTCATGGTCGTGATTAACGCGCTGACGGTCCTTCTAGCAGCAAGATTGTACGGACCCCTGGAAGTCGCTGGATTTGGTGTCGCAGTCATTGCTGGAATCGTAATAGGTTTGGTAAACTGGTTAGTAACAGCTTTTTTGGAGGATAAATGAGTATTTGGAACTACATCATGATCGGATCAGTTGCTTTGATGACACTCTTGATATTGTTGCAGGTGCGAGGGGCAGGTCTCGGCGCTGGTTTAGGCGGTGGCGGTGAAGTAAATACCGTACGTCGTGGTTCAGACAAGAGTATATTCAATCTGACAATCATTTGTGCGGTTATGTTCGCACTATCAATTATTTTGGAAATAATTCTCGCTTAAAGAACAGAGAGGTGGTAGGCTAACTACGGTGGATGATGTTAAACAAACATACCGTCGTTTTAGGATGCGCGCCCGACGCAAGGTGCGAAAGCAGACTCGTCATGTCACTGACATAACACTGCAGGCAGACGATTCTCTTGATAGGCATTTATTTAAAAGATTCGGTCGACTCTATGGAGTGCGTCGTTTTGTCGCGGCATGGACATTGCTGGTTTTGTTCATTGGCCTTGGAGCGCTTTGGCAGGTTAGGGGACTCAATGCATTTTATCTTAAGTCGGCTCCAGTACCCGGCGGTGTTTACCGAGAAGGTCTGATTGGACACTTTACAACAGCAAATCCAATTTTCGCGGTAGGATCCGCTGACGTTTCAGTAGCTCGACTTGTTTTTTCAGGCTTACTTAAGCTGGCGCCAGGTGGCGAACTCGTGCCAGATTTAGCTTCTGGTTACAGCGTGGATGACACAGGGCTTGTATATACCATGAGTCTTCGTAGAGATGTCACTTGGCACGATGGCGAGCCATTTACCGCCGCAGATGTCGTGTTCACGTATAGTGCAATCAAGAACCCTGAAGTTAAATCATCATTACAATCCGGCTGGTCAAATGTCACAGTGAAAGCGGTTGACGACTACACGGTTACCTTCACACTTCCTAATGCGCTTAGTGCTTTTGAATACTCTCTAACGAACGGCTTATTGCCCGAGCATATTCTTGGAGCGGTTGCTCCTGCAGACTTGCGAAGTTCAACCTTTAATTCGGTAGACCCTGTCGGAACAGGGCCGTTCACCTATAAGTTAGTTGAGGTACTCGGTGATGGGATTACAGATAGGCATGAGAAAATCACGCTCGAACGGAATAACAACTACTATCAGAAACCTGCAAACATCGAGGGTGTATCTATACGAACATATCGTGATGAAGAAAGTATGCTGGAGGCTTTTGATGAAAAAGAGATTAGCGCTATGGTTGGCTTGCAAACGATTTCAGATGCTGAGCTTCAAGATGGGACCGTACAAACTTTCAATTCACCACTCTCAAGTCAGGTGATGATATTCCTTAATAACTCATCTACTGGACTCGATGACGCGAAGGTTAGGCGTGCGTTGCTACTTGGAACTGATACGAAGACACTGAGACAGAGTATTGGCTATCAACTTCTTGAGTCTGACTCACCATTTTTGCGCTCGCATTTCACATATGACGACAAAAAAGTCCAAGCTACCTTTGATAGCAACGCTGCCAACAAACTACTCGACGAGGCAGGATGGACAAGGGGACCTGACGGAAAGCGACAAAAAGAGGGTAAGGAACTCCATTTGCGGCTCGTATCTCAAAGCCTTACAGAGTATGCAACTATTGTTCAGGGTCTCCAAGACCAATGGTCAAAATTAGGAATTGGTGTTGATGCTATCTTGCAGCCAGAAGAGGATGTGCAGTCCGGTGCGATTGCCAATCATTCATATGACGTGTTCTTGTATGGCATTGCGCTTGGTCCCGACCCGGATGTGTTTGCGTATTGGCACAGCACTCAGGCAGATCCTCGTATAAAAACGCGGTTAAATTTCTCAGAATATAAAAATCCAAAGGCCGATACGGCACTTGAGGCAGGTAGAACAAGGCGAGACGAGGAGCTGCGAAAGATAAAGTACGAACCCTTCCTAGATACGTGGCTTGCCGATACGCCAGCAATTGCACTCTACCAGCCAAGGTTTTTATTTGTCGTGCGAGGTACACTAGAGGGTTATGCCTCGGGTGAGCTTAATAGTCCAGCAGACAGATTCTATTCGATAACAGACTGGCTGATCCGCCGCGATCGAACGATTAAGTAGAAAGGTTATTGTTTACTGGCTAATTATTCTTGGTGCGGATGAGAGGAAACTTTTTATTTCTTACACCCTCAAATGACGCAAGCGCATCTCGGGTGGCCAAGCAAGGAAAACTCTGAAACCCACAGGGTTTCCTCGACCCAAGGGTTCAAATCTGCGTCCATTCCAGCTAAAAAACTAGCCATTCGGCTAATCCTTTAGCTGGTG
>JAGQNQ010000043.1 GCA_020428015.1 Candidatus Saccharimonadota bacterium
AAGAAAAGTTTAGTCATGACGCCAGTATGTTCGAAATGATTCCCGAGCTAGTAATCGCACCAAAACATAGTGGTGATGTTCAAAAGCTAGTGGGGTATGTTGCGAAAAATAAAAAAGATCAGCCAAATTTATCTTTGACCGTTCGGAGTGGTGGTACCTGTATGTCGGGTGGGGCTGTTAACGATTCTCTGGTGTTGGATTTTGCAAAGTATTTTAATGCAATAGGCAACGTAACTACCGAAACGGGAAACACCCAACCTGGTGTTTTTTATCGTGATTTCGAAAAAGCCACATTAGAACACGGTGTGCTCATGCCAAGTTATCCCGCGTCACGAGATTTATGTACGGTCGGTGGCATGGTTGCAAACAATGCCGGTGGCGAGCGCTCACTTCAGCTTGGTAAGACCGAAGAATACATTGAATCATTGAAAGTTGTGTTTGCTGACGGTAATGAATACGTCGTTCGAGCGTTAAGTAAGTCTGAATTAGACAAAAAAATGGCCCAAGGCGATTTTGAAGGCAATTTGTACAAAAAAGTCTTTGATCTTGTAGAGCAGAATTACGATAAAATCAAAGCTGCAAAACCAAATGTCAGCAAGGACTCAACGGGTTATCATATATGGAATGTATGGGATAGAGAAACAGGTGTTTTTGACCTTACGCGACTTATTGTAGGGTCACAAGGAACGCTTGGTATCGTGACTGACATTACATTTAAGCTATCTCCTGCGCCAAAAAATTCTGGGACACTCGTCGTCTTTTTGCGGTCGATTGACGATCTAGGCAATATTATTAATGACGTTTTGAAGCATAAACCAGCAACGTTTGAGGGTTTCGATAACTACACCTTAATGCTAAGCTTCAAGCTGTTTTTCTTCTTTTATAAGCGAATTGGTTGGTTTGGCATGATAAAACTGGGATTGCAGCTTTTCCCTGAACTGTTTAAGTTGGCCCGGGGTATTCCGAAATATATTTTATTGGTAGAATTCCAAGCTGATAGTGCAGAAGAAGTTGCAAACAAGGTGCATCAGATGCGTCTTCATCTGGCTGCCTACAAACATGAAGCTGTCTTCGAGGAAGATGAGACAGAGGCAAAAGCGCGCAAATTTTGGATTATGCGTCGAGAAAGCTTTAACTTGCTTCGGCAAAAAGTTCGTGACAAGCACACCGCACCATTTATGGATGATTTGGTCGTACCGCCAAGCGTTTTGCCGCAATTCTTGCCAGAAGTTCGCGCAGTTATAAACAAATATAATATGCTCGCAACTATAGCCGGCCACATGGGTGACGGTAACTTCCATATTATTCCGCTCATGAACATTGAGAAGCCAGAGGAAAAAGCAAAGCTTGAACCGGCAATGCGTGAGATTAATGATATTGTCCTTAAATATAAAGGGTCTCTATCGGGCGAACACAACGATGGTATGATTCGTGGACCATGGCTGAAAGACATGTATGGGGAAGAAGTATTCGGTTACTTCAAGCTGGTTAAAGATATATTTGATCCGCAAAATATCTTCAATCCACACAAGAAAACTGACGCAGAATGGTCCTATTCAATGGCCCATTTGCGTGAGAAATTCTAGCCTTTAGATATAATTGGTGCTTTTTGCATAAATTCGTTTTTTTCGAGAACTTCAAGACATGCTTGAGCAACCTCTACTCTACTTGTAATAAGCTTCGCAGGTCCACCTTCAGTTAAACGGAACGAGGTTGGTCGAGTATTCTGTAGCTTTAAAACTCGCACAATTGTCCAATCAAGGTCGGAATATTTGATTTCTTCTACATGATCAATACCATCGAGAATTCGTTGTGGATCAATAAGTTTTATCGAAAAGTTTAATACCTTGTCTATAGAATTTGGACGGTCACCCGGAAAGCGTACACCCGTACCAGTCAAGCTGATAAGTCTTTTTATATTATTTTTTCTCATGCTCGCAATGATGTTTCTAATACTTTCGGTTTGTGTACGTGCATGAGAGCCTTTAACGTGTCCTATAAGGCAAAGAACTGCATCGGCGTCTTGAATTAGTAAAGCAACTTCATCTGGGTTTTCGCCATTACATTTTATGGGAATGTAATTTTCATGCTCAATTGACGGGGCGTTGTTCCTGTAGCCTGCTCGAATAATGTGGCCGTTGTTTAATGCTGCACGAACAAATGCACGACCACTTCTACCGTCTGATCCGAGAACTGCAATAACCATAAGTACTTCTAACTATAGCAGGAAATAAAAAACGACC
Source organism: Candidatus Saccharimonadota bacterium (assembly GCA_020428015.1). Taxonomy (GTDB): domain Bacteria; phylum Patescibacteriota; class Saccharimonadia; order Saccharimonadales; family SZUA-47; genus JAGQMY01. Next base: position 2,244 of record JAGQNQ010000043.1, read on the forward strand.
TTGCACCGTCGTTATTCTGGAGGGCCAGGAGGGACTTGACTCACCTTTGGCGAGCCCGTCGCAACGTCTTTGCAAACCAGTTTGCAAGAGTTGACTCCCTTGCGAAATGCCACTGGCATTTCTCACCTCGACAGTCTCGAGTTTGAGCCACATGTTCTCCACGAAAAACACCCACACAAGGTGGGTGCATTCCGTGGAGGGCCAGGAGGGACTTGAACCCTCGACACCCTGCTTAAGAGGCAGGTGCTCTAACCAGCTGAGCTACTGGCCCGCTCAAAATTTTGAAATGGTACACGCGGTAGGATTCGAACCTACGACCCTCTGTTCCGAAGACAGATGCTCTAATCCACTGAGCTACGCGTGCGTAGGTGTTATTCTAGCACAACGGTGGTAGAATATACAGTAATGAAAAAAGAATTAAACGGACGCGAACTCGCTGGATTTGTTAAGGAAAGACAGGCTAAGGCTGTCCGCGGCCTGCGACAGCAGTGGAAGGTCCAACCCAAACTCGCAATTATCCGTACAAACCCTGATCCAGTAGTTGACAGCTATATGAGGATAAAGCAGGGATACGGTGAGGACATTGAAGTCGACGTCGATGTGCACACCATTGATCAGTCAGAAGCGCTCGAACGCATCGAAAAACTTAATAATGATGCATCGGTGCACGGTATTATCGTACAAATTCCGCTACCAGACCCAAGTCAAACTGATGAGATATTGAACGCGGTTTCAGCTGCAAAAGATGTCGACGGTTTGTCTGAGCACTCGCTGTTTGATGCGCCCACACCAATGGCCATCAACTGGCTGCTCGTTGGATACGACATTGCGCTGCAAGGCAAAGAAGTGTTAATCGTTGGCCATGGTCGACTTGTTGGTCGTCCACTAGAAAAGTTATGGCAAAAATCCGGTCTGAGCCCAAAAATAGTTGATAAGAATACTCAGGGTATCATGAAAGTCTTGCAGGCCGCAGATGTTATCGTTAGTGCAACTGGTGTGCCCGGCTTGATCACAGGAGAAATGGTCAGCCCTGATGCAGTTATTGTTGATGCGGGCGTTGCTACGGATAGTAACGGTCTAGTCGGCGATGTTGCGCAAGATGTACGAGAACTTCCAAATATTACTATCACTCCCGAAAAGGGCGGGGTAGGGCCGTTGACCGTATCGGCACTGTTTGAGAATGTTATTACTGCGGCTCGAAATTCCGTAGCTGACTAAGCTGGCAATTCAAGGACGGCTTTTTGGAACAGGCTGCCTTTTTCTTCGAAACTACTCCAGAGCACTGTACTTGGTGCCGCAGTCGAGAGTAGGCATATACTGCCACTCGGCGTATGTTCATATGCCCACTGTACGGCCTCATCCATATCCGTCGCATTAAACGTTTCAGGAGCGTAATCATCTGGCAAAAGTGCATGAATTATTGCTCCGGTGTCTGGAAAGAGCACGAGCTTTGGAATCATGAGCACCTTCAGAGTTTTAACGAGATCGGTGAAGTCATATTGTCGGTCAACGCCACCTAGCATCACGCAGCCTATCGGGCCTTTGTTTCGTACTAATGCTTGTATGCCTGCAATAGTTGCTTCGGGTGTTGAACCGATAGCATCGTCAACAAAGGTTATGCCTCGTACGGTACGCACTGGCTGCAAGCGATGACGAATTGGTTCAAAGTTGTTGAAAACACTTTGAGAGCTCATGCGGTCTATACCAAACAGCTCAGCAGCGGCTCTCACCATGAGGTAGTTTTGCTTATTGTGATCGCCAATGAGCTTTGCCTGTGACATGTCGACGTTCTCTTGAGGATTAATGGCAATGCCACGTGCTTTGCTGTCTGCGAGCCAGTGCAACACCACTTCACTTTCAGGATTGTATATGATGACACCTTTCTCGTCCATGAAGCGCATGATATTGCGTTTAGCCTCCCAGTATCTTTCGATGCTGCCGTGATAGTCGATATGGTCGTTATACAGATTCGTGATGATTGCCACATTTGGACTTTGCTCGAGTTCAGTTAATTGGTAACTCGATAGCTCAACAACAAAAACTGTATTTTGCGTTGCTCCCTCAAGTGCATCCAGCATAGGGTGGCCGATGTTTCCGCATAGTCGTGCATCAATTCCGGCGTTTTTTAAAACCGAAGCCATTAAGCTTGAAGTTGTTGTTTTTCCCTTCGTGCCAGTGATACCAACTGATTTGGCACCCAGTTGATTTACGCAGTCAAAAAATACTCGTGTCGGGGTGGTGTAGGGAACGGTCATTGTGTAACCAGGGCAGCCAGGGGTCTTCACGACGACTGTGTTTGTGAGATCTAGGTCTTTCAGATGCTCGAGATATTGTGGATCGTCCTTTTTATCAACAAACTTGAAGGAGCGTAAGTTGCCGTAGGTTTCAATAAACTTTTTGAAACTCACTCCTTCCTTCCCGTGCCCAACAAATACAACGTTTTTGTCATAAAAAGCCGGTAAATCAAAGTTCATCATGCCAACTGTTCCTTAAGTTTGGATTGCACTTGTTCGGCGACTTCTGTAGGTAACGCGTGATCGCCTGAAAGACTGAGGGCTGCTTCCAGTGGGCCCGATGTGTTTTCCAGAACGATTTTTTCATCTAATGCGACCTGCATGAGAGCACTTTCTTTAAAACGTTCTTGTTCTCTTAGCATAGATAAACTTAAGCGTAGCTCATCAGGAGTACCAACACAATCTAAAATCGGTTTCTCGCCTCGTCCAAGTAGCTCAAGAAAAAGTGTTCTAAGTTCAGCCTTGTTTAGAAAGTCAGTGCCGAAAGTTCGCTCAAGGTCTTCATCGCTCATCCAGGGTGCAAGCAGCATAAAACTGGATAGCGATTTTGAGCTTTGTGGACTCCAACGAGGGTGCTCGCGGGTCTCTTGTTTCATTTTAAAGAGCGAATTATCGCTCGTAAATATCTCAAAGTATTGCGTATAGTGTGCGAAGATTTTTGCAACGGCGATGGATGTCAACGGACGGATAACACTGGTGTAGTAAAGCTGTTTCGATATATTTTGATGTACAAAATCTTGAAAACTTTTTTCAAACTCTAATGACTTGCTCCACTGGTGATTGACAGCCGAACCTTCGTATTCGACGTGTGGGATGCTGGCGCTTGCCTCATTTGCAACCACAACGTATTTTGTTTGGCAATTGCATGCCACGAGACAGCCAACGAGAGCGAACACAAGAGATATTGGTACGTGGCCATTGTAGGCACCTGGTACGTTGTTCATGTCCAGAATTTGCGGGTCGAGTCGACGTTCAACGCCGAGCATCTCAACACCCATCACATCAGCCACTGCCTGTGCCTGTCCTCTATTTTCGCCAGTTGCGAGTACAAAACCAGTTACTGGTATCTCGAGCGCTTTCAGGAGTTCCCCGGCGACAATTGAATCCTTTCCACCCCCAATGCCGAGTAGCGCGCTGTTTTGCCAGTCAATATCTTCGTTTCTATCCGGTACAACCGTACCTTCCCGGGGACCAAACTTGGCTAACTGATCGGCGGACAGCTGATTTTTGTAGAGAAATTCTCCAAGTCCGTTTTCGAACACACCATTCCAGAATGCTGCTTCTGATTCATCCATCCGATAGGCGTGATCAACCTCTGGTGGGATAAAAGTCTTGTAATAACTAATGCCAAGTGCCAGATGTAGCGCACGCAAGATCCTATCGGATGTACCGCTTTGCTTCAGAGGAGAGGGGAGTTTTAATGTTTCAGTTAAGGCAAAGGTCTGTTCATTAGTATCAACACGATAATCAAAACTAATCGTTAAGCGGTCGTCGCTCACGCGTACGTTTTCATAGACAAACAGTTTGCCAATCATAAGCTTTAATTATAGCGTATTTACTGCCGATATCTTGTTCACTCTGCTTGCTTTGGATTGAGCTGTTTTTGATGCGCTCGTCGAGAAACGAGTATAGCGTACCCTGCGTACGGTGTACGAGTATCGCAGTTCGAAGCAAGTCAAAAAGAGCCAATAATAAGCGCAAAGCTTGCGGCTTTGCCGCCAGCAACATTGTGATTGTGGCCAAAGTCAAGCAGAGAGGTGTTCTTTAACGAGTTCAGCAACCTGTCGCGGTGTCATGTTAGCTTTAAGGATAAATGCTCGCACATTAAGCTCTTTA
>JAGQNQ010000044.1 GCA_020428015.1 Candidatus Saccharimonadota bacterium
ACTCATCTTGATCATCATAAAATGTAATGACATTTTCAACAGAATACTCAATAGCGTAGCTGTGCACACCTGTGATGAATTTTCCCGCATCACCGATTCGCAATACAAGATTGTCATTTTCCGAATACGTAACATAAGGTTCCGCAGCCCCATCACGAGAAACTGACTTTACCTTCGGATGCGTATCGACATCACCATATTTTTGAGGGATTGCACGCAAAATTCCGTGGTTCTGCCCGCTAAAATTTAAATCAATTGTCTCCCTGGTTGTGAGCAGTCCTTGTGGGTCTTCATTTGAGAGTTCGTAACTCGCATCAAAATTTGTTATAACAAAATCTTGCACGCCTTGAGCCATTACCCTCACAGGGGCAGATATGAGTGCTAGAAATAGCAGGCTAGATACGTACCGCGCCAAGATTTTCATGAGCTGCCTTTGATAGAGCTTCAAGTAGATTGTTTACCTCGTCCGTCTTAAGAGTCTTCTCGTGATGGGTTAGTTCGATTCGGAAACTGTATCGTTTTTTATCAGACCCATCGGCTTGGTAAATATCAAGTGGCTCAATTGCATACCAGTAGCCCTGTTCGGCCTTTGCAACGGCCAGCTCGGCGTGCAGTAATTCTTCTACGTGTGCCCACGAAGTTTTTTCGTCAACTTCAAGCGTGACATCTTGGTTTGTACTTGGGAATGTCGATAACTGTTGGTACTGGTCAGCTTTTATGTGTTCCTGCAATAAATCAACGTCCACTTCAAACCCGGCGCAAAATACAGGCAATTTCAAATGAGATACAGCTCTATGGTTGAACTCACCGACCACACCCAAAATCTGATCGTTTACCTGCACGACAGCTGTGCGGCCTTTCTGAAACGGAGCAGCAACCGGATACTCATTTGTATCGAGCGGTAGATACGTAGCTTGACCATGCGTGATAACATCCAGGTATTTCTTTGCCTGATAATACGCAGAACCCTCGTAATTTTTTACCGCTTTACCCTCAGCAGCAAAAACAAGCGCCAACCTCCTCATCTGCTTTGGCAAGGAAGACTCATCAGCTTCAAACTCATCCTTTACATGCACTTTTCCAACTTCAAATAGCGCAAACTCGTTGTAATCCCGTCCTGCTTGGGCCTTCACATTTGGTCGAACTTTGGCAAGCAAACTAGGCATCAGACTCGTCCGATAATATTGCAGATCTGGACTAATAGCGTTTCGTAAGTGATACGCCCATTTTTCTGGATCTGTGCCTGTGTGTCTTAGTAACTCACCATGTACAAAACTATACGTCAGTACTTCATTTGCACCTGATTCTTTAAGTGTGCGACGCAAACTGTTCGAAAATTCTCTTATTTTGTTCTTCGTCGCCGGTCTGGATCCGCGCGGTGGCAAAGCAACCGGCAACTTATCATATCCGTATAATCTGCCAACTTCCTCAACGATGTCTTCCGGAATAGCTATATCCATACGCCAAAAAGGTGCGGTAATCCAGCACAGGTCTTCATCATTTTCTGATAAGTCCACTTGGAACTCGACGTTACTGAGGAGTGTTTCTATTTCTTTATTGGATATATCAGCTCCCAATACAGCTCTAATTTTGTCCTTACTAACCTGTACCGCTTGGTTATTTGCTCCTTGGAAAATGTCGTACACATCACTTGCTTGTTCAGCACCAGTGGCTTCGTTCATGCATTTCATAAGGTAGGCGAGGACTCTGTCATTCTGAAGCGGACTCTGACCTTTGTTGTACCGAGTTACGGCGTCCGTAAATAGTCCGTGCCGCATGCTTGTGCGTCGGATTGAGTACATGTCAAACGTTGCACATTCGATGACAATCGTTTTCGTCGTTTCGTCTACTTCAGTGTCAGCTCCCCCCATAACTCCTGCAAGGGCAACTGCCTGGGTGTCAGTGCTTATAACCATCTCTTCGCCCGTCAGTGTCACTTTCTTTTGACCGAGGAGCGTGATTGTCTCGCCCGCTTTGCTTTTCCTAGCAATCAGTGAAGGTGTTCCTGAATATTTTTGAAGCTTATCGTAATCGAACGCATGCGTCGGCTGCCCTGTTAAATGCATGATGTAGTTACTGACATCAACAACGTTATTAATTGGCTTAATGCCCACACGTTTCAAACTAGCCTGCATCCATGTAGGGCTTGGTCCGACTGTCACATTTTGCATAACAACTGCCATGAACCTTGGCACTAGTTCTGGAATCTCATTAGACACCTGGATGGGGAGTGTGTTACGAGATTCAAATACAGGTGGGTTCGCATACCATTCGGGACTCTTGAAAGCTAGGCCAAAAATACCAGCAACTTCTCTTGCAATTCCGAGGTTTCCGAAACAATCAGGTCGGTGGGTGAACATCTTGTTTTCACAGTCAATAACTACATCATCTAGACCAAATAATCCGCTCACGGACTCACCAGCCTGCAAATCTCGCCCTTCATCTTCTGGAAAAATCTCAAGGATTCCGTCGTGGTTGTCAGATATGTCTAATTCTGCGGGGCTTGCAAGCATACCGTTGCTTACTTTCCCTCGTAACTCTCGCGCTTCTAGAACAAATGGGTCAGTATCGAACGTGCTCGGCACGGTTGCCATCGGCGGGATCCACACCGCCCACATGTCTGCGTGTACGTTTGGTGCGCCGCAGACAACCTGCACGAGTCCGTCTTCCCCTCGTTCGACATTTTGCGCGACACCGCCATCGTCAACGCGACACAAGCTGAGCTTATCGGCGTTGGGATGTTTCTCACACGATACGACCCGAACAACAACAATGTCATTATATTTTGGGGCGTAATCAATAACATCCTCAATAGCTCCAAGTTGCAACCCGAGACGGCTGACAAGCTCGTCGCGAGGCAAGCCCTTCAGGTCAACATTGCTATAGTATTGTGCTAAATGCAGACTGAACTTCATCCCGTCAGAAATCTCCTTTATAAAAATCTATAGATTTAAAATACGGTTTACCTATTCTCTCGCAAAGATTTCCTACGGGATTCATGCTTTTTGTATCCTTTTCTGAATCGCTGCTAATTCTTCGTCATCCATCTTCGGCCCATCTGAGGCAGTTAGTTCATGAGCAAATTGAGGATTATCTTTTCTGAATTTCTCTGCTTTATCATCATCTTGATCAAGATTGGCATGGAAAGGTATTAATTGCGCGTGAGCGTGTGGAACGCCAAGGCCATGAAACACCATACCTACTCGATCCGTATCAAATGCTTTTTCAAGTTTATGCGCTACTTCCCTCGCCGCCTTCAAAAGCCCCATAAATGAATCATCGTCAATCGTGAAGATATAATCACCAGGATTTACTTTTTTTGTGACTACAGTGTGACCTGGTGTATTCGGAAACGGGGTGAGAAAAGCGATGTAATCATCGTCTTCCCAGATTTTAAAGCTAGGAATCTCACCACTCACGATCTTTTCATAAATCGTCTCAGCCATTCGAACCCACCATTGACTTTATTTTATCAGCTAACGCCACCCCAAACTTTTCATGCGATTCTTTCGTCCAGTGGATACCGTCAGCTCCTTGAACTACATACTCGTTTGAGTCAACAAAACCTGACCCGATTTCGCTTGCGACACGATTAAGTTCCCTAACTAATTGGACACTCTTTTCAGAATCAGGACCAAACTTGCCAACTAATTCCAACTGAAAAATTGGCTGCTCCGGATCAATTATTGCGGGCGCGACTACGAGTATCTTGGCTTGAGGAGCGTGTTTTTTCACAAGTAATTGGTAACTTTTTAGTGAATCGGCAATCTCGACAGCAGTTCTATCAAATTCATTTTTCAAATCATTTGTTCCGAGCATGACCACAAGAATATCAGGGTCATGAGACTGCAAACATGGCTCCAGGTACCGAAGTCCGTTCCTGTCATTTCTGGCCTGTTCGTCGAGTGCAATAGTTCTGCCCCCTAACCCCTCTTCAATAACATAGTAGTCATCACCAAGTTCGCGCTGAAAAACACCTGTCCATCGGATATCCGAGGCATAGCGTCCTCTGATTTCAGTCGTTCTTTCTCTCGCATATGTATTCGAGTCGCCAAAACAGAGAACTTTCACCGCTTTTGCGTTCGTATTCATCGACTTGCCACCATACTAATCTCTAAACTAGCTCCCAACGGCAATTCCTTGACACATACAACTTCGCGCGCTGGATACTCCGACTCAAAGTAACTCGCATACACGCTGTTTAGATCACCGTAGATGGACATATCTGTGACATAAATCGTGGTTTTGACGACATCAGCAAAACACAAACCAACCTCGTCCAGAATAGCCTGAATATTCTTCATCGTCTGGTGTGTCTTGTCGGCGGTTGACCCGTCAATAAGTTGTGTATTTTCATCTAAATGAATTTGACCAGATATAAAAACAAGACCATTTGCTTCAACCGCCTTCGATAGTGGCACAGGTGCTACAGCAGCCACGGATAAATCCCCGTATACTTTTTTCATTTTTTACCTCCAAATGATTCTTGGATGTCAATTACATATCTGTGAGACATGCCCTTTTTAGCAACATTGTCCCAAGCCTCGTTCACTTTATCCATTGTAATCATTTCAGTATCAGGCAAGATGTCATGTTTGGCACAAAATTCGAGCATTTCTTGTGTTTCTTTTATACTACCAATCCCAGATCCTGCAATAGATTTGCGGCCACTCATAAGATTGCTGCCATGGTAGCCAGGCATAGGATTGATTGGCCCCACCAGACAAATTGTTCCGTTAATTGCTAGTAATTCTAGATATTGGGACAGATCATGCTCGACTGGAATCGTATCGACAATTAAATCAAACTTTCTGTACGCCGATTCCATGTCAGCTTCTGAAGAAGAGACGACAACACCATCAGCACCATACTTCCTTGCGTCTTCCCCCTTTTCAGGAGATGAAGTGATTACCCAAACTTCTGTCCCCATAGCCTTGGCTATCTTCACGCCCATATGTCCAAGTCCACCGAGACCCAAAATGCCCACGACTTTTCCTGGACCCATTTGCCAGTGGGCGAGTGGTGAGTACATTGTAATGCCGGCGCACAGAAGCGGTGCAGCCTTTGTTATATCAAGACTTTCTGGCATAGGGACGACAAATTTTTCCGTCACGACAATTTTATCCGAATAGCCACCCTTTGTGTCACTACCGTCAATTGGATCCTCTGAACTATACGTCCATACAGGCCCGCTTGTTTCACAAGCCTGCTCAAAATCTGACTTACATGCCTTACACTCGCCACAGCTATTGACCATGCATCCGATACCAACCGTGTCTCCGACCTCGAAATTCGTGACATCTTTTCCAACTTGCACGACTTTTCCGACTATTTCATGCCCTGGCACGCATGGATATTCAACGTCGCCCCAATCACCACGCGCCGTATGGATATCACTATGGCAGATACCAGAATATAAAATTTCGACCACAACATCAGTATCATTCGGCTCTCGACGTTCAAATTCATAATATTCTAGTGGTTGATCTGCGGCTTTAGCTGTATACGCTTTGGTCTTCATCTATAGCTTCCTTTCGATCACTAATGTAGACACCTGCATACTTTTCGGGTGCTGCATAGCTTGCTTTAACGCTAGCGCCATATCCTCAACATCTACCCACTTTTCTGGATTAGGCAATGGGTGACCGGTTGCTCGCGTCAAATTATTACTCTTAAATCCACCAGGGTAAAACCCGATTACGCGCACTTTTGTACCTCTAAACTGTTCTTGCAAATTCTCAGTAAATCCGCGCATAGCCCATTTCGAAACCGAATATGTCATTCTGTTAGGTCTCATATAAACACCATTCGTCGACACTACATTCACTACATCCGTCTCGTCTTTTTTTATACGATCTAGCAGTCCAGAGACCAGACTCATCGCAGCACTAACATTCACTTGCATGATTCTTTGAAGTTCTTCAGGAGTAAGACTATCCAGCTCTTCGACAGACAAGATACCGGCATTATTGACTAAAGCTTTTAGCGGCTCTTCTTTTGCCAGTATCATTTTGATAGCTTCGTTTATGCTAGATGGGTCCTCTAAATCTGTCTCAATATGTTCAATGCCGTCGGCAGGTTTAGTTCGTGATAAAGAAATAATTTTCTCGCCATCATCCATTAACTGCTTAGCAAGCTCGGCGCCCAACCCATCGCTCGCACCTGTAATGACTATCATGATGACAACACCTCCTCAAGCAACTCAGGAAACTCTTCCGTTCCCATGTCCTCCAGGCAGAAATGCTTCATGCCTTCAAAACGTGTAACCACGACATCAGGTAACGTACTCTCCACTATTTCAACTGTCTTGATAATGCTCTCATTGTCGTCGTTTGATACAAAGACTGTCACACCCGAGG
>JAGQNQ010000045.1 GCA_020428015.1 Candidatus Saccharimonadota bacterium
CGGGCTTTCACTCTTGTTTGTTATCGTGAAGGTTACAGTACTTAGACTATTAACAGCAGGTGCTCCGTCAAGGCTAATTCCAGCTGTGAGAAGTGGGTTTTGTTGGACGCTCTCAGTGAAAGTACGCGTATATCCGTTCAAGTTATAAGGGTAGATATCACTGGCCCAGCCGCCGAGTAGGTAGCTATATGAACATATAAAAAGATCTAGTTTACCTGAAGTATTAACAACTTTGCTTTTGGTGATTGTTTTTGTCTGATCCCCATTCAGGTAAACGTAGTCTGTTCCGAAGTCGTACCATTTATTGTTTATGCGGCCACAAACTCCAAGTTTCCCCGCATTAATGTATATATCCGAGTTGTTAGTTACGTCAAAACTTGCTGTGACTAGCTCGCCTTTTTCAATTGTCGAACCAGGGAACGAAACTGCAAGTGATGAGGCAAGCTGAATGCCTCCGTTTGGCGCTATTGTTGATCCGAACCAATCGTTGAACATACGCCAGAAGTTTCTGTTGCCATAGGCGCTACAACCATCACCTGTACCATATAAATTGCTCAGAGCCGCCGAATTAGGTTGGTAGGGGGTATATATGTATAGGTTTGCTGTTGCTTGGTTCTGAATGTAAACATTAGTCCCCCCACATGCCCCAAGGCTCGGATGGTAGTATATGAAATTATTTCGATTAGCCTTGTAATTGTAGCTGTCTGGATTTGCTTCGTAACGTCTAAATGCCTTAGCTGCCTGATATACCTGGTTAAAAAAACCATAGTATTGTGAGTCGCAAGGAGCTGTGTCGGGACAGCCATAGCCTGTTGCACTTCTATATTGCGTGTCCCACGGCCACTCATCTGTGATAAGTGACTGTTCTTTTTGTAGCAAAACAATCAACACCTGAGGGTTTATGCCACATATCCGGGAAACATCGTAAATTATTTGTGCAGCTGATTTCGTGCCAGCACTTATTGTACCCCCGCACAAATCGCTGCCGCTGTTCACGAGAGAAGGTATGGTTTGCGTGTAGTCTTTGAGGCAAGTATATGGGGCCGGGTGCCCTTGTGAAGCTCCGTAAGCTGCCCGGGTTGTACCGTAAATTGGTTGCGTACCATTTGTGTCACAAACAGGAACCTTAGAGTTTAAAAAGGCTTGGATTTGATCGACACCCATAGACTGGCTATTAAAAAAGATAGCATCGTCAATGATATTGCTTGCTTGAAACTCTGACCCAGACAAAGCAGACGAACGTACGACACGCGTAATGCTAGCTGTCGAAAAAACGGCAACCAGCGTGACTAAAAATATAGAAACTTTTTTTGAGATGGTAGGCATCTTTTTGAAACTTACGCTCATCGTATCTCCAGAGTAGAATTTAATATACCTTGAGCTGAAGAGCCTTCAAAAGTAATAGATAGTTCCCACGATCCAGAAGTCAAGAACTCAGATCGAGGAACTGACAGGTTTATACAAGGGGTAGAGGATGCATCAGCTACGGCGTTAGTTTGCTTCGTAAGTTTGTATGAATCCTTAGTAAAGACGTACGTGCAAACACCATCCTCAATCAGGTTAGAAACGAATGATCTTACTTCAATCATGTCATCGTACTGTGCGGCGTCAACTAACACAATATTTGCAGTTGATGGTTTTTGGGTGCTTTCCTGCTCAATGATTTCTGATTTTTTTGTGTCCCCAGCTTGTCTTTCTTGTTCCGTAGGGGGCTGGTAGTTAACAGAGTTTATCGTGGGAGTAATCGCTTCGTTCGCGGAAGGTTTTTTCTGGTAAAAGTCAGTAACATGTAAGTACTCAAGAGCTAGCATACTGATAATCAACACCGAGAATGATACGACTACTAGAAATAATTTTTTCTTATTTTTCTTGTTCATATTGTCGTTTTATTATATCACATAGCATTAGCGTTACAGATGTCGGTGTACTCTCGTATAAGTACATGCTAAAATTAAAGTCAATGTCGACAAAAAACAGTAAGCCAAATCAGTTTTTTAAAAATATATACAAAAACGATCGGCTTAAAGGATTTGTAAAATCTTGTAGTATTGTTCTCGCAAGCTCTTCGGTTGCATTAGCAACAGTACTAGGTCTATATAATCGTAACTTTCTTGATGTTGCTATAGGTGAGGCAGTACTGCCAGTACTTATTGCGCTATTGACTTCTATTTTCTTGTATCTTATTTTCATTTTTTTTACGAAAGATCGACTGTTTTCGGTTGTGGCAGTTATGGCTAGTTCAATATTCTTAACAAAATTCGAGAATTTCTTTATTCGCTTTAAAGACTTTATCGACGATTTTGTTGTGTGGTCAACACCTTATGACTATCAGTACGTTTTGCTTCTATTATTTCTTTTCTTGGCTTTGGGAATCCTCATAATCACGTTGATAAAAAAGAAGTTACCCCACGGTGTACTTTCTAAGTTTAGGCAATTGTTAAAATTTTTTGTCCTTGCTTCAGTCATATTTACTTCTACATATATAGTACAGATAGCTATAAAATTTGTACGCTACCCAGACCTCATTAACGGCGACCACACACTAAACTCTAAAATTTCATTGGGAAAAAGCGTCAAACCAGATATTTACTACTTTATTTTTGATCGATACGCAAATAACGACACGCTACAAAAGTACTATAATTATGACAACTCCGAATTCAAAGCAGCAATGGAGAAAAGAGGCTTTGTGTTTAATAAAAACACACACTCCAACTATCCGTATACGGCTACGTCTTTGTCCTCCACGTTCAATTCATCATATCTAAATTCTATTACTGAAGATTTGCCCGGCAACTACAGCGAGCTATTTTACAGGAGATTAATTGCCAACAACAACAACTTCAAGACCCTACAAGAAAACGGATATACATACTACCATTCAGGTTCATGGTGGGGGACCACAAGAACAAATCCAAATGCTAATTATAATTTTGTTGACGCATTTTCAATAAAGATACTAGGGAAGAAATACGTTACAACAGACTTTCAAGACACTTTGTTAGAAGGCACAATATTTAGAAGACTTTTTGCTGCAAGAATTCCACTCTTCTCAAGAATTATTCACTACGAAAAAAATGACCAACGCCAGATAGTAAACTATCAGCTGGGCGCGGCAAAAGAACTTGTACAAAAATCAACTTCTGAGAACATTTTTGGCCTATTTCATATCCTATCGCCGCATCCCCAGTATGTATTTGATGCTGAAGGAAACGTCCCCTCATATCATCCAGATCCGAAAACATTGGATGTCCCTGAGTCTGTGAAGTATGTAAATCAGCTCAAGTACATCAACACTAGAATTCTTGAAACGGTTGACTATATCATCCAGAATTCAGACACAGAACCAATAATAGTTTTTCAAACAGACGAAGGTCCGTATCTGTTTGACTGCAACGATTTTAGTAACTGTAGCTGGAATAGTACTGACGAAGAGCGTTGGCAGTGGAAATTCGGAGTACTTTCAGCTATTTATCAGCCAAAAAAGGACACTAGATACGACGTGACTCCAGTCAACCTGTTTCCATACTTGTTTAATACTTACTTTAACACTTCAGTCGAGTATCAGGATGCGAATAGCTATATATTTAATTTGGAAGAAGACTCTTACAATTTCACTGAAGTTACAGAACTCTTGAAAAAATCTCTACCAGGATCTCAATAATCTATATACGGCTACAAACAAAAAATCAGTTAGCAGGTGCTAGCTTACTTGCGTCGCATTAGATAAAGCGTTCGCTTTGATTTAGGAATTTTTACTTTTTCTACGATCTTGAAGTATTGATTGAAAGCTTTTTCAAAATCTTCCTCATTGTAGTTATCAAAAATGTCTTTTCGTGTTGAGAGAAGGGTGTCTACTTTTGAATCACCTTTGGGAACAAATTCAATAATCAGATTTTTACCACATTCGCTAAAGAACTTAGCAACCTGGGGAAAAGGAACGTTGTTACCTATACTAATGTGATGAATTAGCGCCAATGCCATCAACAAGTCTGAAGGTCCTCGATCGATGATCGAAGCTCGTTCTTCGAGTCCCCAGCCTATTGAAGGGCTTGGGTTCGTTAGATCTAATAGTAGGGGAAGCATGTTCTCATCACCCTTGAACTGATTGTAGTTTTTATTCACGGCATTTGGGTCGATATCAAAAGCCACTGTGTAAATATTATTTCTTGATGCGATACTCGAGAACTCTCCATTGTTTGCTCCGAAATCCCAAACGCTCTTTTTGGGATTAGCTTTTTTGATGAGTTTTTCAACTAGTTTTTGCTTTTCGGAGAAAGATTTTCGATTGTAGTTCGTGAAGTCGTAATAGTCGCCCCACTCCGTTTCCATCTTGCGTGGTGAGAGGGACTTGACCGTACGTCGCAGACTATCAATAATCGCCAGCTGCTGGAACTTGGACATCTTTGGAACTTTAACAAGTTTTTTACCCTGTTCGATGTGCTTAGCGCCGGCTTTTTGATGTCGAGCCTGTGATCGGGCATGTAAGAAAACATGCTGTGCGATGCCAGCGTTGAGTCGAGCTCTTGCTGGTAGCACCTTAACAGCAACATGTAGCGGAACACCATCAATAAATAATCGCGGCATTCGATGCAGATACTGGTCGTTATACTTCATGAGAGAGAGTGGCACAAGGAAGTGTTCGCAAAACTGTTTATACCCAACCCAAGGCGTATCCTCGCGTATTTCGAAAGAAGTTGTGTCAATAAAAATTGGATTACTACCTACAAACTGAACATTGTAAGCAGACGCGTCCTTAAGCGTCATCCCATGTTCAACTGCTAGCTTCAAAAGGTCCAGTGTCAAAAGGGCAGCATCCTTTAATTGATCAAAGGACCACTCGTAAGGGTATGAAATAATTGGAATCTGGCTTGGTTCGAGGATTTTGTAAACTTTTTGATCCTTGATGACAGAAGAGATGTCCTTAATTTCTTTATGGTTGACTAAAAGTTTTTTGCTAACGGCTTTATCGTAAAGACCTGAATCCATCAGCTTGTCATAATTCTCTTTTTCGCTCCTGCCCACAACCCTCAGGATTTTGCCCTTGTGTGATACCACGTATCCTTCCGGGTCTCTAAATGAACTTGAATGTCTCTGGGTTGTGTTTTGGTCAGTCATTAGTCCTCGTTGTCATCCTTCTTAGATTTACCAGTTAGTTTGGCAAAAAAAGCACGGACATGGTGTCTGAAGAAGAAGCCTACGGCGGCAACACCACCAATTAATGCCTGGATGATCGCACTACCTGTGCCTGGATCAAGGTATGAAAATATACCTAAAATAACGCTAAAATTAGCCATGAGAGAACCTCTATTTATTGTGAGTTTATTCTATCAAATAGAGAAGATAAGGGCAACTTCCGATGAGCGACTTGCTTAATAAATAGTGAAGTATAGACAACCGATCGGTCTACTGTATGATTGCGGTAACTTTTTTCACTACTTCTTCTAATTTAGTTACTGAATCGGCTTCAGCGTTTAATCTCACTACGGGCTCCGTATTGCTGGATCTTAGGTTAAACCAGAAGTCAGGGTAGGTGACGGTCAAACCATCTAACATATCGAATTCACCATCGGAGAAAATTTGCTTAAGAGCCAAAAAAACTTCTTCCTTGTCTTTCGCAGTTTCGAAGTTTTTCTCAGGGATCATTTCATACAACCTATATTCATCTACGAGTTCTGAAAGTTTTTTGCCACTGTTGGTGATGGCCTGCATTGCCGTAAGCGCAACAATCAGACCTGAATCAGCCTCATAGTTTTCTTTATAGAAAAAGTGTCCTGTCGTCTCGCCACCAAATGAGCCCCCTACTTCACGTAGCAGAGCACCGACATTTACTCGACCTGCTTTTGTGCGGATAGGTACACCGCCCCACTTTTCAATTAATTCTCTAGTTGCTTTGCTTGTTCTGACATCATGTACAATTTTTGAGCCTGGATATTTGTCGAGGTAGAGTTTCGCCACGATAGTCATCAAGTCAGTACCAAGAACCAGCCTGCCTTTGTCGTCAACAA
>JAGQNQ010000046.1 GCA_020428015.1 Candidatus Saccharimonadota bacterium
CATCTATCCAACTAGAGAAGAATACTATGATGCATTTTCCACGTTCGTAGGACAGTCAGAAAAGACAGTGCTCTGGCAGTCTGATGCAGAGAAAATTGGCATTGGTCCGGATGATACAACAACGCTCCTTGCAAACGACACAAACCTTGATCATCTGAAGGTTGCGGGACGCGTAAATCGCTTCAACGCACACGTGGCGGTCGTCGGTCTAGAGAAGCTTGGGCTGTGTTCCTATGACCAAGGTGTTGAGATACTAAATCGGTTCCCAGGTGTTTCTCGCCGTTTCGAAAAAATCGCCGATAATCTATATACCGACTATGCACACACTCCCGATAAAATTAGAGGTGCGTTGCAGCTCGTTCAAGAAATTGCTGGTGATAATGTAGTGGTCGTATACGAAGGGCTACACAATACCAGACAGCACTTCATTAAAGACGAGTTGCCGTCATTATTCGCAGGCATAAAGAAGCTCTACATCGTACCGAGTTATCGAGCACGCGAAGATGAAAGTCTAGAGGACTTAACCCCAGAAAAACTATGTCAAATAACCCAGGAACCGGACGACAGACAACCAGCCACGCTAGGAAATGAGCTTAAAGAATCTATAACTTCACATGTTAAGGATGGATTGTTAGTACTCTGTCTCTCTGCAGGTGGTGGTGATAGCTTGGACGAGTGGCTACGGAAAAACTTTTAGTTCCATCCGAAGGTGCTATGCATCTCGCCTTTCGCGATATGTTGTAGCGCAGCTGCTTGAGGTGGAACTATATTTTCTGGCAAGTTGTCGAGATACAACCAGTCAAGTCGCTCACTTTTATGTTCTTCTGCGTTGTGAGGCTCGCCCTCCCAGCGATCAGCCTCAAAATAGACGTCAACCCAATCCATAAACTTCTTCGAATGCAAATCTTCACCGTGCCGATGGACAACGTGAACAAACTTCAGATCTTTTTCACTGATATCAACACCTGCTTCTTCTTTTGCTTCACGAATTGCGCAAGTACTGAATGTTTCAAACCATTCGCCTTTTCCGGCTGGCAAGCCGTAATAGCCATCCATGTATCCGGTGTTTTTGCGCAGGACCATAGCAACACCATTGCCGCGTCTCAGAATAACAAAGCACGCAACATATGGTCGAGCAACCTCTGGGTATTTATCTTCGAATTTCATCCCGTTACAACTTTTCTAAAACTTACCTTTAATAAATCGGTGCGCGTGCAAGAATAAAACTCATCTATAAATAGAATTGCTAATTTATAAAGAGTTGTAACGGGATTCACCGATTATCACCGCTTCCTTTTAACACTCCGCGAGCCTTTCGATCGCTGAGTTTATCTAGGTTGAGTTGAGCAATATCCTCGAGACTTAAACCCAAGTAGCTACCCATGACACTGATGTACCACAAAACATCACCAAGCTCCTTCTTCATCAGCTCCAGCTTTTCGGGTGTCAGCTCTGACTCGTCATCACGATATACTTTTTTAAATTTGTCGGCAACTTCTCCCGCTTCACCTACAAGACCAAGAAGCTTGCTAATAAAAGCCATGCTCGTAATCGGTTGCGGTTTCCCTCCAAATGTATCTGTCGTAATTGCTTGTTTTTGGTACTCGTCAAATGTCATAAGAACTCACCTCCACTTTGCTTCTATGATACCCTAGCCGCTATACTAAAACTATGATTGATACTGTTATCGACTTCTTCAAAGCACATGCATTCAATGTTTTTATCATACTGCTAACCGCTTCAGTCTTGCGACGCTTCGCGATGCTTTTTATGCGCCAGTTCATCCGCAGAACTATCCGCCCGGAGTCATTTAAGACCGTCCAGGACGAAAAACAGCGCGAAGATACCTTGATAAGCACTGTTGGTGCAGGTTTGCGCGCGGTTATCTGGATAATCACTACTTTGTTGTTGCTTTCCGAAGTGGGGATTGATATAGCGCCGTTACTTGCTGGAGCTGGAATAGCTGGTGTAGCTCTTGGCTTTGGTGCTCAGTCGATGGTGCGAGATTTTCTTGCAGGTTTCTTCATTTTGTCCGAGAACCAATACCGTGTTGGGGATGTAATACGAATTAATAACGAGGTCTCGGGCAAGGTCGAGCGCGTAACACTTCGACACACGATGCTGCGTGATCTTGATGGTATGGTCCATCACATTCCAAATGGTGAAGTCCGGTTAGCTACGAA
This sequence comes from Candidatus Saccharimonadota bacterium, assembly GCA_020428015.1. Taxonomy (GTDB): domain Bacteria; phylum Patescibacteriota; class Saccharimonadia; order Saccharimonadales; family SZUA-47; genus JAGQMY01. The sequence continues at coordinate 2,184 of JAGQNQ010000046.1, forward strand.
CATGACTATGGAATTTGCCAACGTGAACTTGGATATTGGTGTCGGTTACGAAACTGATATTGGAAAACTCGAGAAAGTTATAAATGAGGTTGGTCGAATCTTGAGTGGCGACCCTGAGTGGCGTGATGCAATAATCGAAGCACCGAAGTTTTTACGCATCAAAGATTTCGCCGACTCTGCCATGATCGTAAAAATCGTTGGAAAAACTAACCCCATGCAACAGTGGTCAGTTACGGGTGAGCTGAGAAAACGGCTTAAAATTGCTTTCGACAAAAACAATATAGAGATACCATACCCCCAGAGAGTTGTTCATAGCTCTGAACCCAAGAAAACCAAGAAAAAGTAAATAGAACTGTTAGAGGCCTAGGGAACCGTCCGATAGATCGCCTTCGGCAAAATCAGACGCTTCATCTAACGCATTGATTGCTTGGTCCACATCGTTTGCTGTTGTGTCGACATCTTCAGTTGTTGCTGGTGTAGCAGGCTCAGTGTTTTGAGCTTGCTCACTCACTTGCGTGTTCGTATCTTCCGCCTTCGAACTTTCGGTATTACTGTTTGCACTCGTATAAACATATACTGCGATTCCAGCTAAGAGTAGGGCAACAACTACCGTAACGATAGCTGCGAGTTTACGATTGTTACGGTGTGGACTCTTGCCCATTTGAGATGCTGCAACGCCGACAGCTGCAGGAGCTGCTGTGGCTGCGTCATCTTGTGGCTTAGAGCTCATCGACTCAGACTCTGCGGGAGCAGCAGCCTCTTCACTTTTTTCCTCTGAACCAGCAGACGTTTCTGTTTCAGGAGCAGCTTCGGTGGTCGAGACATCCGACCCCTCTGATTCGACCTCGTCAGCTGGCGGAGCTGCAACAGGTGCAAGACCTTCTTCAGTCGAACTACTCTCTTCCTCTTTAGCAGGCTCTTCTGCTGGCTTCTCTTCTTCGGTCGTATCTGCAGAAGAAGATACGACGTTTACTTGGACTGCCTCGCCAGCATCTTCTACTGGCGTTTCGGGTGCAGGAGGTGGAGTCACGTCGTTAACTGCGGGTGCTTCATCTGCCCCAGAGGTTGCTTGATCTGAAGTCATAGACCCGTCACTCCCAACGGTCATGTCTGGTGTCTGGTCGTCCTGTTTTTGTTGCTCGTCCATATTTAGTTATCTCCTTCTACTGTTTCCTTTGACGTCTCTGCCTTTTTTGCTTCAAGTTGAGCTCGGACATCTTGCAAAATAGTTTTTAGTTCATTTGTTGCAAAACTTCTAAACTCTTGGCTTTGAGTTCTGAGTGTATTTTGGAGATCTCGAGCAGATAACAGTGCTGCGTGGAATGTCTCAGGATCTGATTCACAGTCCATAGCAATAATATCGGCAAGGGCTGTATCATACGCGTTTAAGCTCTCAACTAATACTGCTATTTCCTTTCTCATGTCGTCGCGTGCTGTCTCCAGCGTCGTTGTATCCAGTTCAGCAGCTTTAAGCTTTTCAAGAAGCACATCCAGCTTTTCACCAACCTGTTGGTACACTGCCTTTCTGTTCTGAACGATGCCTGTCACGCGTGCTCGCAGACTCGTAACTTTGCCTTGAGCGTTTTTACAGCGAGCGGCGATACGCTTTGCCTGTGCTTCTTCCAGCTTTGCGGTTGCCTTATCTTTGAGCGCTTGAATACGAGCTTCACGACCAGCTGCTTTATCGTCCGAAACAGACGTATCAGACGTAGAGTCAACAGATGTGTCAGATTGAGCAAATACTGGCGTAACGACTCCGAATAGTGCAAGAACAATCGCTAACAGCGCAGCCTTCATTTTATTAACCATAGAAAACTCCCACTTACTTACCGCCATTGTAGCATAAGCTTGATTCAGGAGTCAGCCACTTTTATCCTACTGCCGCTTTTCAAAATAAGTCCCTCGCTAACGAGTGCGTCAATAACATATTCAAGTCGAGTATCCGATACATCCCGTTTTAGCTGTGTGATGTCTAGACCATCTAACGCACGACGCAGGACTTCACCTCTCAGCTGACGTATTGACCCTTCAAATTTTGATTGTTTTGAGTAATGTTTGCTTTTGCTATTTTGGCCAAATCCATTCTGCTTTAGGTACGCGCCATAATCCATGAGAGCATAGTAAAAATCTCGAGGATTCTCATCACGCAGAAGTTTCTGTAGCAAGTTTCTTAGCTGGCCATCTGAAATGTCGTGCTTTTCACTAAAAAAATGGTAAAAAAGCACACTACGAATATTTGTTTCAATAAAAATATGTGGCTGATTATAGGCATAGACAAGTATTGCTGCTGCTGTGTTTGAACCCACACCTTTTAATTCCGTGAGCTCGTCAATTGTTTTCGGGAATGTTCGGACCGCCAGCATCTTCGCAGCTTCATGAATGTATTTCGCACGCCGATTATACCCAAGCCCGTTCCAAAACCTTAATACTTCTGAAAATGGAGCAGCTGCAAGCACTTCTACTGTTGGGAAGCGATTGATGAATGCAAGATACTTGGGTATCACACGGTCAACTTGCGTTTGTTGCAGCATTATTTCAGACACAAGTATCTTATATGGATCGTAGCTACCGTCCGGCTCAGGATTGCGCCAGGGCATTTCTCGACGATTTGAGTCGTAGAAACTCCACAAAGCATCTAAAAACCTCTTACTACTACCTACCATTGCACTTTATTGTAGCGAATTCAATAGAAATATCGTGATCTATTGCCGACGACATCTGCTAGTTTTTGTGATTCACCCCCGTCGATACTCATAACATAGTCAGCCGTTTCCTGGGTTGTGCTTACCCTATACACAAAGTGCGTATTATCGAGCCAGTACACTGGATCGCCCAGTCCAGCTTCGGTTACTAATACGTCTTCTTTCTTTGGTTCTGTTTGGTAGTTGAGTAGTACTCCCTTCCCATCACGGACATCTACCCAAAGCGCGTTCATGCCGTCTGGAGATACGCTGTAAATTCGAGGAACTTTCTGCGCTGGTTCGACATCAAGTTTCTTTGGCTCTCCATCACCTACTTGCTCAAACCATTGCAAATCTATGGCATTAAACAACAGAGTATCGAAATCTTTTCTGATAATCGACCAGACCTGCGTATTTACAACTGTATTCTTTTCCGTTCCGTCGGGTTTTATCGAGAAGAGCTTTGCCTGGGAAGCAGGAACTGCATAACTTGATATCGAATAGTAGACTGTATCGCCTACCAGCTTGACATCATTAAAGTAGTTAGCGGCGGCTAAATCAGTACGTTCACGACTATCGAGATCAAAACTTATAAGCTTGCTGCGTTGTGAGTTACCAGCGCTGACCCCCTCAATAACAGCGACGTATATCAGCTTGTTACCAGACCAACCAATCAGCTGGAGCTGTTCAGAACGCGTAACTTTATACGTATCGCCGTTATCCGTATCCACAATAAACAGGCCATCTAGGATGAAGTTACTTTTATTTACATCGCCGTCACGCGAGCTAATGTAGGCAACAACATTTCGATCCTGACTCGGCAGCACAAACGGTACCTCGCGCTCTTTACTGGTTGCCGCGAGCAAAATCTTTTCGTTCTTTCCATCAGCATCGATTGCATACAGGTCATAATTGCCGTTACGGTTGCTAACAAAAGCGTGCTTTTTAGCAGCAACCATTTTTACTG
>JAGQNQ010000047.1 GCA_020428015.1 Candidatus Saccharimonadota bacterium
ATGGATATCTGCTTCAGCCCGTCATATCAGAGCCGTGGCAAGCGCTCAAAACTGCATCTCTAGAGGCGGGTCTGCAGATGAGCATTGTGTCTGGCTACCGGTCTGTTGCCGAGCAACGCCAACTTTTTATGAGTCGCCTCTACGAAACCGGGGTATCTCTCAATCAAATTGCAAACGGAACCGCTGATAGTGAGATAGACTTTATTTTGCAGACAACGGCAATTCCAGGATATTCGAAGCATCATACAGGCTATACCTTTGACCTATATTGTGCTGGTTTTCAGTTCGAAAAGTTCAGGGATTCTACCTGTAATACCTGGCTTGCTGCTGACAACTACAAAGTCGCGAAAGAACTAGGTTTTATACCCAGTTACCCTCCCCTGTCTGACTCACAGGGGCCGAACCCAGAGGCTTGGGAATATATCTACGTCGGTACAGAGCTACTGTACGAATAGGAGGCTGGAAAAAAAGTGCGATTTACGGTACGCTGTATCTAATTATCTGGCTATTGAATGAAAGATATATTTCCAAATTATTCAGAAATGCAGGCTCACATTCAGCCATTAAATATTAATGGTTTGCGCGGCCGTATGCTCAGGATGCCGTCGTCAAAGCCAAATAAGAAGCGTGAAATACTATTACTATACGGTCATCATGCAAGTATTGAACGGCAATATGGTTTGGCTGAGGAACTTACAAAGTACGGAAATGTGACTCTACCGGATTTCCCCGGTTTTGGTGGTATGGACAGTTTCTACAAAATAGGAATGAAACCAACACTGGATAATATGGCAGACTACCTTGCGACATTTGTACAGCTAAGATACAAAAGAAAAAAAGTTACCATAATAGGTATGTCGCTAGGGTTTGTAATTGCTACACGAATGCTACAGCGTTATCCTGAACTTACAAAAAAGGTGGATTTATTTATTAGTCTTGTTGGGTTTACTCGCTATGACGATTATAAGATAAAGAAGAATCTTCTGAGGATTTATAAGCTTATTGGACATACTTTCAGACTAAGGATACCGGCTGTGTTTTTTTATAACGTCATCTTACATCCATCGGTTATTAGAATGGGGTATGCAAAAACTCCAAATGCTAAACATAAATTTGAACACCTCTCTAAGGACGATTTTAGGCGTGGTATTGAATTTGAAGTATATCTATGGAGGTGCAATGAAGTTAGAACTTATATGGAAATGAGCCTAGCAATGTTCAATTTGGATAATTGTACAAAACAGATTAATCTACCTATCTATCACGTGTCAGCAGATAAGGATCAGTATTTTGACCATCCAGTCGTGGAACAGCATATGAGGGTGATATTCACTGACTTTACAGAGTTTGTAGCAAAAATGCCCAATCATGCACCAAGTGTCGTAGCTACCAAAGAAGAAGCAGCACCGTTTATACCTAAAGGGCTTAGAAAGTTACTCTCATGATGAAAAAACTAAAAATTGCGATTCTGTCGCCATACAATATTTTTAAACCAGGTGGCGTTCAAGAACACGTTAATCACCAGGCAGATATTTTGCGCAAGCGAGGACATGACGTCACGATAATAACGCCCCGTCCTCGTGGTGAAGACGAAGATAGTGCGCCTGAAGGCGTTGTGTTCATTGGTGGATCAGCACGGATTAAAAGTCCAAGCGCGACAAGCGGGGATGTGTCCATAACAATTGATACTGAAGCGGCTGAAGCGGAACTGGCAAAGGGTTACGACGTGCTTCATGTGCACGAACCAGCCATACCGTTTCTCGCCCGTCAAATATTACCGCTCGCGAATTGTTTAAAGGTTGGGACCTATCATGCGGCATTGCCCGGAAATGCCCTTGGTAGGTCGTTAATCCGCTCATATCGAGCATACTTCAAGACAGTCATGCCGTATATTGACGTCATCACCGCCGTAAGTCCTGCAGCAGTTGGCTTTATTGAGAACTTAGTCGACGAAAACAGTATTGTGTATGTGCCAAATGGTATTTCGCTTGAAAAAATGAAATCTTCAGACGAAAAACGACGCAATAGAAATCAAATATTTTTTGTTGGTCGTCTTGAAAAAAGAAAAGGTGCGCTTTACGCAATTAAAGCATTTGAAATCTTGAAGCAGCGTATGCCCGATGCCGAGCTAATAATTGCAGGCGATGGGCCGCTGCGCGACAGTCTCAAATCATATGTATCACGAAATGAAATCGATGACGTTAAATTTATGGGATTTGTTACTGATGAAGAAAAATTTCACTATCTCAGCACGTGCGGCGCTTATACCTCCCCCGCACTTTACGGCGAAAGTTTTGGGATTGTGTTAGCAGAAGCAATGGCGTTTGGTGCTCCAATTGTTGCCCACAAGAATCCAGGATATGAATGGGTGTTGCAAGGAACCGGCCGACTGTCATTGGTTGATGTACATGATATCGAAGCCTATGCAGATCGTATGCAGCTCATGCTCGAAGACGATCAGCTCCGAGGTGCATGGCAAAAATGGGCGCATGAGTATGTCAAGCAGTACGATTACGAGCGCATCGTCGATCGGTACGAAGCACTGTACGAAGAACACTTAACCAAATAGAGCCCAGGTATAGGCGCGGATGGACTCGCGCAGCGCACCTTCGCGTGCATGATTACTCGGGACAATGTGCAAATGGCAGTTTTTGCCTATTGCTTCAGCTAGTGCGTAGGCTGTTTCTGGTGGACAAACATGATCAAATCTTCCTTGAACCATAACAATTGGGATATTTTTGAGTTTATCTGCGGAGTTAAGGATATATCTGTCGGGCATAAAACAGTCGTTGATGAAATAGTGTGCCTCCAGGAGCGCGAGCGACAGAGTGCTGTCGTCGATTTCCTGGTTTGCTATAGCATTGCTCGACATGTCTGGATCGATGCTCGATGCGGCCGACTCGTTGATAACCCAACGACGTACATGTTCACTTGCTTCTTCTATATCTTCGCTCTGCATTTTTTCAAAGTAATACCTAACCGTGTTGTCACGCTGATCTTCAGGCACTACTTCTATATACTGCTGCCAAGATTCTGGAAAGTGTGTGGAGAGTCCGCCCAGTTGAATATAATCTGATTCTTTTTTCGTTCCCGTGTAGATACCGTTTATGAGCATTTTATTTACTCTATCAGGATGCTCAATCGCGTAGGCAAGAGCTAGTGCACTGCCCCATGAGCCACCGAACAAGCTGATTTTTTCAAAGCCAAATTTCTCTCGTAGTTTTTCGATATCGGCAATCAAATCTTGTGTCGTGTTGTGTTCTAGTTTTCCAAACGGTGTGCTCTTCCCGCACCCACGTTGATCATGGAATATAACAAGATGTTTCTTCGGATCAAAAGCCGCCTTGTGTTTATCCTTGCAGCCAGAACCAGGCCCGCCATGAAGGAAAAATATTGGCTCTGCGTCTTTGTTTCCCCATTGCTGAAAGTAAATTTGGTGTCCACCCCCGACATCTAGAAGGCCGGATTCTAAGGCGTATTGGTCGTCATTCATGAGAATTAGTATAAACTAATAGTGATGAGCAAAAAACTTACCATTGGCTATGTGCTTGATGACACACTTGATCGTTCTGATGGCGTGCAGCAGGCAGTACTTGCAATTGGCGAGAAAATGCGTTCGCTTGGACACGAGGTCCACTATATTGTTCCTTACACTGAGCGCACGGATATTCAGAATATTCACTCGGTCGCAAAGGTTATCGCACTGAAGTTTAATGGCAATTCTATCCGTACTCCTATTTGGTCATCAAAAAAGAAGCTAAAAAAGTTGCTAGCAAATATCAAGTTCGATGTATTGCATGTGCAGATGCCCTACAGCCCGCTCATGGCAGCGCGAGTTATTCGCATGGCGCCAAAAACGACCAAAATTGTCGGCACCTTCCACATCTTGCCGTACAACTGGATGGCAAAATATGGTACGAAAGTTTTGGGCTGGGTTCTGTTTCAAAATAAAAAGCGGTTCACGACCGCTTACGCCGTTTCGAAGCCAGCAGTGGAGTTTATGAAGAATGATTTCGGACTTAGTGGCTCGGCGCTCGGTAATCCAATTGACTATGATTTTTTTCATAGATACGCATCTGAGTCGAAGGACGTAAAAATCAAAAGAATTGTATTTGTGGGCAGATTCGAAGAACGCAAAGGCGTTAGACAGCTCGTCAAAGCGTATGAGCAGATGTCTATACGTGGATCTGTCGAACTCGTGATGTGCGGCAAAGGCCCCCTTCATGATGAAATTGCATCGTATGCTCAGTCCCGCGGGCTGAATGTTCTGCTTCCTGGGTTTGTAACCGAAGAAGAGAAGGCAAAGTATTTAGCATCGGCCGATGTGGCTATCTTCCCGAGTACGAGTGGTGAGAGTTTCGGCATTGTGCTAACCGAAGCAATGAGTGCTGGTGCTGGAGTAACGCTTGGCGGCAATAACCCTGGGTATGCGAGCGTACTCGCGGACTGGCCTGATGCACTTTTTGATCCAAATGATATACCATCATTTACAGCAATACTTGAAATGTTCGTAGAAGACGAGACCAAACAGCACCAACTTGGCGCACGCCAACACGAGGCGGTCAAGCAGTATGACATCGGACTTATTGCTGAACGATTACTGAGCGAAGCATATTAGCTACTTGCAAAGCGTTTTCTAATAGGGTTAAATAATGCATATGTTAGGGCGCAAAAAAAATAATGTAACTGAGCTGACTATTTCTAATAGGACGATTGTTCGTATTATTGCGTTTCTGCTTGGTACAGTCCTACTGCTCAGGGTGCTTGAAAACATGCGTCACCCGCTCACGCTCGTTTTTGTTTCTTTCTTTTTGAGTCTAGCGCTTAATCCCATCGTGACGAAGCTATCGGGGATGCTAAAGAGCAAAAGTCGTGTGCGCGCAACAGCTATTGCGTACGCTGCCGTGACGGCCGTCATCGTCGCATTCATTATTTTGATTGTGCCACCGCTCATCAACCAAACAACAGAGTTTATTCGCGAAGTGCCTAAAACGCTGTCAAACATTGAAAATCAGGATAGCGGCCTTGGGCGCTTCGTCCGCCGCTATGAGCTGGAAAAGCAGTTAAACGATTTTGCTACCGATTGGTCGCGTAACCTTGGGTCCGTCAAAGGACCTGTTGTAACCACTGCTAACAGAATATTTTCTAACGTCATCTCAATTGTAACCGTGTTCGTATTGACGTTCATGATGCTCGTGGAAGGTCCACGATGGATAAAGAGCTTCTGGAAGCACGTACCGAAAGATCGTAGAAATCATGACCAGGAGATCGCAGAAAAAATGTATCGGGTCGTGACCTCTTATGTGAACGGTCAGGTTCTCGTTGCTGCAATCGGCGCGGTGTTCGCGATGATTGCACTTGTCATTGCATCAACGATTATTGGGGTGACCGTGAATGCGGTGGCGCTCGCTGGCATTATTTTCTTATTTGCGCTTATACCGACGGTCGGTACCATTCTTGGCGCATCTATTGTCGTTTTGTTCAGTTTGTTTGCAAGCTCAACATTAGCGCTCGTCATGGTTGTCTATTTTATCGTGTATCAGCAAATTGAGAACGCCACTGTACAGCCAATGATCCAGTCACGCGGTAATGAACTCACGCCAATGCTCGTGTTCATCGCAGCCGTTCTTGGTATCGGTTTGGGCGGAGTACTCGGCGGTTTTATGGCTATTCCAATTGCAGGATGCGCGAAGGTACTATTCGACGACTGGGTTGA
>JAGQNQ010000048.1:0-1828 GCA_020428015.1 Candidatus Saccharimonadota bacterium
CTTGTAAGAACATACAATTCTGAGTAATTCAGAACAGCGACAACTTAATGCCTATTCGCCAGTTTTGCAGTTGGTTAGTCTGCATGGATTATCTGACCGTTTTCCTCATCCTTTCACAATTTCGTTTGCTTAAAACGTCTCATTTAATCAGTTGAGAATACTGTATTCGCTATAAATAGCGTCTCGGAATTAACTGCTCCGGTGGACATTAATCAAGCTCAAAAGAGGCTTACAGATCTCCATTTTTTTTAGATTGAATGGGTAAAAAACAAACTGCTTTCGAAGTAGCAACACTTATAAACTGATTCACATCGTTGAAGATATTTTGCGCCTAAATATCGAAATTTGCAAATTTCGATATGATTATGCTTTAAATAATATGCGTGAAATCTCTAAAAGTATTTGTGTATAAGCCCTCGCTAGGTTAAACGAAGTTCTAACCTAGCGAGGGCGCGAGCGTCCTCGAAATTTGCGAAATGTTTCTCCCGATTTTGCAATGCGGAGCGAGCAAACAGGGAGAGGCATTGAGTAAATTTGCAAGGGGATGGAGTGACAGCGTGATGAAGTGCGAATGTTCACAACGAACATTCTGTGCAGAACTGACGCGCTACGCTTGTCGCATCCGCACACCAAGCAAAACCGCTTAGGCGGATTTTGCCTGGTGTACGGATGTCAGATCTGAAAAGCGATAGTTTTGGGGCTTTGGATGCAAGATTCGGATGAAATGAAAGCGTTCAGAGTTGCCCTGTAAATCGCTCTAAAACTGTCACAAACTTACAAGGTGCTATGGAAGCATATTGCCTTGATCAAGTGTCCAAAATCTTCGCTAAGAGCGTTTGAGGGCTTCTGAGGTCTATTTCTGATAGCAAACTTTGCTATTTACCATAATAGGAATAATGAATACTGCTTTTGGATAGCAATTGCAGCAATGGCAAATTCGTTATGGAAGCATAATAAGAATAATGAGGTCATGCTCTATTTAGCTCGTAACCTCATTGTAAAAAATGATTTCTATTGGGATGGATCTTTTGTTTCTTTTAGAACTTATATCCAGCGTTTAAACCAATTGTAGTTCCGTCTACACCGCCAACGTCGTGAGTGCTTAGGCGAGTACCTAGTAGGAATTTTTCGTTAAATAGGTAATCAACACCAACCATAATACCTACATTTGTTTCATCATCAGATGCAGATGCGTAGGCAGTAGCAATCTCAGCTTCTGAGTATGTGAAGCTTAAGCCAGCGGTTAGTCGGATATTGTTGTCAAACTGATAACCAGAGTAAATGCCTAATACGCTGGATTCTAGTGTAGCCCCTACGCCCATATAGCTAGCTGATACAGATAGTAATTCTGGCATGTAGTAACCACCAATGATTACACCTGTTTTTGTTGTGTAGTCATAACCCAAACTAAAAACTGAGTCGTCAGAGATATCCGAAAGGTCACCTGATAGCTTAGAAATACCGATATGAATAGTATGACCACTTTTATCTGCATGAGTCATTTCTGATGCAAATGCTGATGTTGATAGCGCCAAAGCAATTGAAAGTGCAATAGTTTTTTTCATAAAAATAAATCCACATGTAAAAAATTAAACCAATAGTAATGAATTTTTGAAGTGGCGCTATCTTTTTTCCTATATGAAATTAATTTTTATGCTCTTAGTTGATAAATAAGTTCGTGTGGGGATGTGAATTTAACGTAACGGCACTCAGTGCGAAGTGCAGTGTTTCGGTAGAACAATGATTATCTAAAGGTCGCGATAGCGGCCTTTTTTGTGAGCGTTCGCGAGAAAATAGAAGGGAAATTGCGAACTAAGGCATTGAGGAG
>JAGQNQ010000048.1:1837-5394 GCA_020428015.1 Candidatus Saccharimonadota bacterium
AAAGGTCGCGATAGCGGCCTTTTTTGTGAGCGTTCGCGAGAAAATAGAAGGGAAATTGCGAACTAAGGCATTGAGGAGTAAGATTAACTCCAGATAAAACAAAGCCCCGAATCTCGTTCAATCTTGGCGGATATCGAGAAGTCAGGGCCCAGCAATAATGCTAAGGAAAGTATACCAAATGACTAGCCATTCACAAGTCACAACTTACCGCCATAAGTGCGGTGTTGTTTGAAATCACCGCAATCAAACGCATTACAGCTCGATTTATTCGAGACTCTGCCGAACAAACCTTACTGCACTGACGAACTCGGTGTCACTTACATACGCCCAAAAAGTACAGCGATTAAGAAAAAATATCTGCAAGTGAACCAACCTAAGCTTGTCACATACCTGGTGTTTGATATCGACAGACAAGGCGGTGTGTTGTCTTGGTATGACAATGATCTCCCTGCACCATACTGGACAAGTAAAAATCCAGAGAACGGACACGCCCACATTGCGTATCGCTTAAAAGTACCGTTTTCTACGTCTGATATTGCTCATAGTGAACCAATTCGTTACGCAGCCGCTATCCAATCCGCCATGACGGAACGATTGAAAGCTGATCGGGGGTTCGCAGGGCTACTGACGAAAAACCCATTACATCCATACTGGCAAAATGAATATTGGACAGAGTATGAGTACACGCTCGATGAATTAGCAGACTACCTTGATTTAAAAGGCCACCCGTTACGTGGTAGCGAAACGTCTGGTCTTGGCCGTAACTGTGAGTTGTTCGATAACACTCGTCAGTGGGCATATAGAGCGATTCGAGAATACTGGGCACCTAACTACAAAAGAAAGTGGAATGCAGCCGTATACGACAAAGTAGAAAGCACGAATAGCCAGTTCAATGTCCCTTTGCCTGTGTCAGAAGTGAAAGCAATAGCGAAGTCAATCGCTAACTGGACGTATCGAGAGTTCACGCCTGAGAAGTTCCGTCAGAGCCAAGCTAAGAAAGGAGCTAAAGGCGGTAAAGCATCTAAGCGTAAGCCTGTAGCCAATTCAGAAAGAACACTCAAGCCTTGGGAAGATCTTGGTATTAGTCGAAGAACTTATTTTAGATGGAAGGATTCTGGAAAGGTTTAAGAAATGGCACCAGATAAGCCTTATCAGATAACAGCCCTTTTTAGGGTTGTTTTGCTTTTGCGAGGCTTTTTAATTTTTCGTATGTCAGTGCCTCTTCTCCTATTGTCCATCCTCTATGGTTTAGAAAATCCTTGATCAATTCTTTCTCTTTCCTCAGTCTCTTTTGTCCAGATTGAGCATTCTTTTTTGTTTTTGTGCTTTCTTCTAATGTCTTTTCGAACTGAGCTTTTTCTATTTGATAACGTCTTTGTATCTCAGCGACTCTTTGATTGGCATACTCTTCTTTTTCTTGAGCATGTTGCTCTCGTCTTTGGATTGTTGATTCTCTTTCTAAAATGTCATTCTTCAATCGGTGGTATTCATTCCATTCGTTTTCGAGTTCTTTTCGTACTCGGGATAATTGTTCTTGATAAGCTTGGTTTACCTTTTCTTCTGCCCAAGACTTTGCCTCTTGCTTGAAGTTTTCGGCATCCGATTCTGCTTTTTTTGCTTGTTCTTCTGCTGCTTGTTTTATTTCTAGCGCTTCGACAATTTGGGCGTCATTTAGACCGTTATAGATGTATCTTGAAAGTGGTGCTAAAACAAAAAAACTTAAGACAAATAGTGCCCATAAAGGCCACAATCCTTTGAAAATATCCCAGAACCCTTTGGTTCCTGTGTATTCATAAATGACTGGTTTATTGCCTTTAAAATCGACCAATCCCCATTCGTCAGGTGCGCTGTCTGTTTCCCAAAAGTCGGTGATTAACACCGCGTTGTCTACGTAGTGATAACTCCAGTTTGCTGACCAGACAATAGCGCCTATGACAGCCACTAATATTAACCATCTCATCGTAGATAAACCTCCGTAATGTCGGGGCGGAAATGCCCCATTTCTTGGGATACAACTTCAAGTGCTTTCTCGTAGGGCATGGATTTTTTCAGCTCGTCCATACGTTCTTGGGCGTAGCTATGGCGTAGGCCATGCGCTCCGGTACTCCAATTTAATGCTCGATTTGATGCAGTGGTGAACGAACTCGACCAACGATTGCCGCCGTTTATATCGTAGTGACTTGTGTAGTTCACACCTCGATCTGTGATTTGTAGTGGCTGCTCAAGTCTGCGATCTTCCAACCTCTCCGCAAGATCTTTTGGAATGAGAACTTCACGGACAAGGCCGCCCTTACCTTCTACGGTGTAACGCTCACCCTCTCGACCAGTGAATTTTTCTTCCAGTGCCGGCCTTGGATCGGGGATGCGTTCATCTATGCGTTGCAGGGTATGAAGTTCATGCGCTCGAAGTCCTGCAGCGTGCGCTATTTCAGTGGCGAGAGCGTTACGTTCGGTTTGTGCATCCGCAATCATTTTTGCTTGCTCTGGGCTGTAGGAACGGGAGGAAAGAATTTGTTGTTGTTCGGATTTGATGACGTCCAGTTTTTCCGTTTGGCCTAGTTTCCCCGTAATATTTTGCATCATGCATTGAATCGCCTGACGCTCCATATCCAAGGTTTTTTGTCCAACTTCTGTGGCTCTATCGCTCAAATACTGATGCGCCTGCTCTATCGTTAAATCCCGCAGGCCACATTTGAACTCGGCATTAACGTGTTGAGCCACAATCGTCAGACGTTCTTCGTAGTTGCGAACGGTACCAACGCTAGACAGATTTTTTCCCTGAATCTGCTTCATGACGTTAGCGGCCTGTTTTTCAGCAACGGCTTTGGGATCTACGTTCTTCGCAAATTTAGCCATGTTTGTCTAACCATCTGAGAACGGTGGAGTGAGCGACTTTAATCCGCTTGTTTGCTCTAAGCCAGCGTTGAAGTTCGGCGGCTGTGGCGCCTGCTTGATGCAGCTCCAAGAGTTGATGCGTATATTTATCGAGTCGAGATTTTCGAGTGGAATAAGAGCGTTTGCGGATCGTTTTAGTTTGAGCTTTCAGTGTTGAAAGTTCAGATTGAACGTCGAAATCAGACATATATTTCCTTGTAAGAACATACAACCCCAATCGAATTAGGGCAGCGACAACTTAATGCCTATTCGCCAGTTGAGTGCTATGGGCACAGGGATTCTCTGACCGTTTTCCACTACCATTTTCTTTGAATGACGTTCAAAGCACCGTCTCATTTACCAGTTGAGAGCTGTATATCACGATAAACGTGTCTCGGAATTAACTGCTCCGGTGGACATGAACCAAGCTCAAGAGAGACTGACAGGACGCTGTTTTTTTCAGATTGAACAGGTAAAAACAAACTGCTTTCAGAGTAGCAACAATTCAAATCAAACTGATTCGCATCGTTGTACCAATAATGAACTAAGTTTGTGTGAAAATCAAACAGCGCTATTAATATGCGTAAATAATTATGCGTCAATTTTTCAAAACTCTTTATTTACAAGCCCTCGCTAGGTTAAACGAAGTTCTAACCTAGCGAGGGCGCGAGCGTCCTCGAAAT
>JAGQNQ010000049.1 GCA_020428015.1 Candidatus Saccharimonadota bacterium
GGTTTCTTCAGGAGTCGTTGTTGTTGTGGTTTCTTCAGGAGTCGTTGTTGTTGTGGTTTCTTCAGGAGTCGTTGTTGGAACCGTTGGAGGAGTTGGTACTGGAATCTTTAATCGGATAGGGTTGTCACAGCCGTTCGCAAACAAGGTAATGAAGACCACTTTTATTTCTTCGTCGTCAATCATTATCGTGGTTTCCATCATTTCAAAACGCTCAATGTTCTTCATGACTTCCTTGAGCTCGTCAAGCTTGTCAGCTGGCAGGTATACACCTTCCTTGCTGCTTCCGTCTTTGAGCGTAATGCTTGGAAGGTCAGGTGATGGCATACTTACTGCGTTTTCAATATTTCGGCAATCTCCGTTAACGAATGCTTTGTCACCCTTCTGTTCTGCTGAGTCAATCAGTTGAACAAGCGCATCCATATCCTCACTACCTGTTGTCAGGCCATGAGCATCAGTATTACCGTTTATATATGCATGCTCAGAAATAAGATCAAATGCTTCCTGTCCCATACCGTACTTGGCATCGTTCACCGTTACATCAAATAAGCTTTCGGCGAGTTCTTTGTTTTCTGAGAAGAAGTCAAATTTGTATGAGAAGTCTTCCATGCTGGTCATATTTACTTCACCACCACAGTTAGTATTTTCAGTTGTTCGCTCACGCAGCGATTCGTCAGTAGCATCAACTGGTTCTGCCGCATCTGCATCAACTGCTGATGTGTTATCGCTAGAATCGTCTTGAGCGTCACTGTCGTCCGTCGTGTCAGCTGAAGCAAAACTTGCTTCAGGAGCAGCCTCTGCCTCTGTTGTTACTGGAACTGCTACATCAACAGATGCTACAGCGGTAGGACCTGCTAAATTCCGATCACTGTCACCGCCACCACATGCTGCAAGCACCATAGCGCCAGCACCAGCTATGATTGCTGCACGTTGACCGAGTGAATTTGGGCGATTAATTTCGTCTAGCATTCGATCGAATTGAGCACTACTATTATCAAATTTGATCATTGTTATTCTCCTTTAACTTCTTACAAAACTCTCGTTCTGATTATATGTCATTTTACCACAAGCTTAAAATAATGTCAATACTTTTTACAATGAAACCTTGTTATTTTCAATGTGCTTATGCTTGACCTTTTCCGCCTGCCTGCCAGTTCTTCACTGCACGGCCAATCCCTCGTACTACGCGTACCGGTCGAGCCGATCTAACCCTGATATACCTGTTGAGCGCTTTCGCTTCAGCCTGCCAGTCGGCGACCACAAGAGCTTTGCGCTCACTCTTGTCTTTTACTCCTAGATAGCGTTGTCTTAAAGCCAACCCAAGATATCTACTCCATGCCTTATGCATTGGTGTGCCAATGAATGCTCTCGCATCTTCACCGTCGGCCAACATCTCATCAACAATATTGTATGCATACTGAATAATGAATTCTGTTTCTTCCGCTGTGTCTTCTTTGACCTTACCGTCTTTAATTGCTTGTGCAAGCTGCGCCTGAATTAAGGCTCCTGCTCTCCGGATATCCTTCTCTCGGTCTGTTTCTTGCAGCCTTTCGGGTTCTTCTGTACGCTCAACAGGCTTTGCTTGAGAGATAGTTCCTGACTGTGATTTAGCAGCAGCCTCTTTTCTTTCACGCAGCCAATCTTCAATAGCTTTGTTTATATAGGCAACTATGATCGCATTTCCAGCGCCTGGGTTCACTTTGCCATCTGGATTGAGAGTGCCCGCTGATCTAGCATCCATAGCTCTGCGTGCAGCGTTGACTGCAACTGCTGCTGCCTTGTTTGTCTCTTCCCGATCATCAGAATCTGCTCGGTAATAGTCCTTGAGCTTTTCGTACATATTTGTAAGTAGTGATTGCTCTTCATCCGTTACTTCTAGTATCTTTAGTGTATCGAGTGTTCGTGGTGGTAACGGTTTGTGATCCGTGCTCACTGAGGTTGGTTCTGGTGACGTAGTGTTTGTCAATGTTTCTGGTGTAATTGGAGGAATTGGCCGAATTGGATTATCCGTTGCGTTATCTTCGATTGTAACGATAGTTCGAGCTCCTTCTTCAATGAGCGGTGTTACTGAAAGAGCCTGTTCTATATCGAACGATGGCTGTGGAAGTACACCGGAAACGAGTGCACGCATTTGTGCACGCTGAGCACGAGCAACATGCTCTTCTTTTGTCAGCTTATAGTTCGGCTTTTCACCTGACAATGCGGCAAGATCAGAAATACCCATCGCGTTCAGCTGGCGCGTCGAAATCAATGCACCTGGTGCTGTTGGGTTTATTGCTTGTTCTAGTGGGTGTACTTGTGAAATGGTCATAAATAATTCCTTAACAAGTAGTATTATAGCATAGATGATAGAAATATGCAATATTATTATGCTATTGCTTTTCTGGGTTCACAAGTAGCTTTTCTTTTGGGAAACTGAAGCCGAAGGTGCTTCCCTTGCCTTCTTTTGAATCAAAAATAATTGATCCGCCCTGAGCCACAATGACCTTTTTAGCCATAAACAGCCCGAGACCGGTGCCATCTGGACGCGCCTTTCGAGCGTTGTCTGCTCTATAAAACTTCGCGAATAACTTGTGCTGCTCAGCTTTTGGCACCCCGATACCCGTATCTTTTACCCTAAATTCAATGGAGTCTCTCTTGTCCTTAAGCTCTAGGGTAATTTTACCTCCGTTAGGGGTGTAGTAGATGGCGTTGTCAGTAAAGTTCATGACAACCTGGCGAATCTTCATGTCGTCGAGGTTCAGTGTCGGAAACTTCTTTGGCTTATCGAAGGCAAGCGTGATATTTTTCGCGCTAGCACCCTCGTAGAGCTGCGTCAGCTCGCTTTCAACCAAATCAGGCAGATATACTGGCTTTGGCTCAATGATGAATTTACCAGTCTTTAGGCGCGATACATTGAGTAAATCAGAGATGAGATATACCATCCGCTGTGAGCTAAACATCGCCTGTCCGAGCATTTGTTTCTGTGTGTCATTGATTTTGCCGGCATCTTCCTCTAAAACCATGCTGATGTAGCCCTTGATGCTCGTTAGGGGTGTTCTCAGCTGGTGAGATGCCATGGACACGAACTCGTCCTTCGCCTCATCCAGGGCCAGCAATTTCTCGTTTGTCTGTTTCAGCTGGCTCGTGGCATCATCGATTTTCTTTTGCAGCGTCACGTTGAACTGTTCAATTTCTTCGAACCGCAGCACGTTTTCAATGGCAATAACAAGTTCATTAGCGATAATTTCCATGATTTTTATATCTTGGCTGGTATATAGACTCCCACTTTTCTTCGGTCCAAGGAATATATAGCCAATACCCTTTACTTCGTAGTCCAGCGTGCTCACTAATCGAGCCATGACCTCAATACCGTTTTTGCTGAGCAGTTTATTGAGCTCATTTTCATTCGGATCAACCGCATCTTGCTCAGTAGTATGAACTTTTTTATGAAGCTTCGCGGCCAAATCCTGAATTATCTCTATTTCCGACTTTGGGATAAGCTTTGATTGCGTACCAATCGTTCGACTATCAAAATACGAGGTTTCACGAATATAAAAGTTTGTTGATACAGATTTAATGCCTTCGCTGATTAGTACGGCACTTTTGTTTAGCAGCATATCGAGATCTACGTTCGTTACAAGTGTCTGATTCAACTTATCAAGTAATACTTGAGGATCATAAGCATCTCTAAAAAATAGCTTTTTTGTTATTTTATCAAAAAATACTTTAAGTCGAGGATAAGTAACGACAATGATTAAGCCAACGACAACATTCGATACAAGCTGACTTGTTGTAATACTAGTGCTTGGAAAAAGAACTCTCCTGATTAGATAAAGCGCCAAAACATAGAACGTTGAAAATACACTAATTGCTAGAATGTAACTAAGCGATCTTACGACCAAAGCCCTAAAATCAAAAAGTTTGTGTTTGACTATTGCGTAACCAGTAAATGACAGAAAAAGAATTAAGGAAAATGGCGATAAATCGTCTAGTTTCGTAGTTTGGTTAATACCCGGCAAAACTAGGGACAAGAAAAGCCCTACAAAAAATGTGAATATGAACCCAGTTGCCACAATTCTAGCTTGTTTTTTTGACTCAATAGTAAACTTTTTTATATCTAAAAGTAGATTTCTGCCTATTAAAAGTATCCCAATTAGAAATGCTACCGAATAAAATATTGTTCCTGCCCCGTATGAAAATACATACCCCTTATTAGAAATTTCAACATCACCAGCGATAAATTTAGTAAAGCTTAGTAACCCAACAATACCTAAATATATAGAAAATGCTTTTAGGTACTTTAATGGTCTTTTCTCAGGGAAAAAATAAGTAAATAAGACAACAGTAAACATTAATATTACTGCTATAAAATATGAGATACTGTTTAAAAGTTTTACATGATCAACATTAGTTGGCACTTCAATAAATTTAAAGTTGGTTGCCCAAGCTATTGAAACAACACAAATTATAAGGAAAAGCTTGTTTACTAGTTTATTTGGATTTCTTGTAAAGACAAGTACACTACCAGAAAAAATAATGGCATCAATTAAAAAAGTAAAAAATAGATAGCTATCCATCTTATGTTTATTTTAAGCGATAATAAATTATACCGCTAGTTTATTTACAACATATACTTATTACGATGCTATTTTGCCAGAATCCATGTTTGGCCTAGATGTTGAGCCCCATAACCCTATCATGGCAATTTGAGCAATAAACCTTTTTACACCCTTAGCACCTTCTAGCCTATCAATATTTCTCTCTACTATACCGGCTACTGTTGTGGCATCAACACTGAAAAAACCAAGAGTCTTTATTACATTCCCAGCTTCATCATAAATATGTGCTTTCTCATGAGTTGAAATTTCTTCAAATGGTATACCTATGAAATCTCTAAGATTTCGTATTTCTTCATTTGTTATATTAGAAATCCATTTTTTTACCCGTTCTTCAACACTTTTTTTGTGCATTGCAAAATATAACCATGCAGATTCAAGTCCGGTTCTTCTTGTAGCATCGTTTGAGACA
>JAGQNQ010000004.1 GCA_020428015.1 Candidatus Saccharimonadota bacterium
ACGATTTTGTCGATAATCTCCTTTGCTTTCTTGTCGTCCATGATTTACTCCTTACTTTCTTTCGTTGAATTCTGCTGCATGATGTCGTCCAGGCTTGGCGGTGGTCCATTTTGTATTGATTCTTGTTCCAGGCCAATAACTTCCGGACTCCGCGGAGGCGGAGCAGGTGGTTTTGGTGGTGGCTGTTCTGCAGGAATATCGGCTGGGGTTGGGGTGTTCTGTTGTTCGGGATCAAGTTGTACTGTCTGACCAACGGGGACGTGATCCGCTTTTTCGATGAACTTATCAATAGTCGCCGGGGTGCCTTTATACACCTTCGGAACAAAATCTTTGTCCATGCTGGTTGAAATCACATGGTGCTCAACATCAAGGGTTCGCGCTTTGAAACACGGCAAGAGCAGTCCGTTACTCGCAACGCGGACAATACATTCGCGTGGATGCAGATCGGTGAGCAAGCGTACCTTGATAGTTTCTTCATTGATGCCTTTGTCTTTTGCTTCAAGCAGCATCTCTTTCGGTAACTCCATAGGCAAGTTTCCGACTAACTGGACAGCGTCTTCCTCAGCTACCCTAAAGCAATAGTAGTTGTAGACATTTGCAAAGATTGCATCCTGTAAAAACTTCTCAACTTGAGTGAAATACTGCTGTGTCAAAATAACGAATAAGTTGAATTTACGTGCTTCGGATAGTATCTGTGCAAGTGCGGGGTTTTGGACGACGGATACCTCATCGATAAACAGTAAAACCCGTTCATTGAACGAACGTGATTGGGCGAGTAAGAATATCTGCTGGATCAGGAGTCCGGCAATCGTCTTAACCACTTTTTCACCCATGCTGACTTTATTGAGTGAGAAAACGGTCAAGAAATTACTATTTATAGTTTGCTGCAAGGATAAACCACCTTCTGCGAGCAGAGCGGGCTGTAGTTCGAGTTCATCAACAATTGCAATGATAGGCAACAGGCCCTCGTTATAGAACGCGGTGCGAATCTCATTGAAATCGGTCGCAAAGAAGTGACTGATGTTGTGCGGTACATGGCCTTCAACATGGTTGAGCACTTTTTGACGATATTCTAGCTCGGTGAGAAAGCGCTTCAGGGTACCAAGTGACATATTGCGTGAACTGAACAGAACAAACAGACTAAAGCGTAATACTCTCTCGACTCGTGGGTTGAAGCTCTCGCCCATGAGTGACTTCATAAGCGTCGTGGTCAGTTCTGTGGCTGCCGTGATATCTGCCTCTGCGCCAGCAAAAAGTTCGGTCGTTTCGTTATTGAAATCAATGACTTTGGTGTCGTTCATATGGCTTAAATCCGCAGCGAGGCTGGCGTGCGGATCGATAACCACAACGCGGTAATTGTATCTGTTTGGTAGGCGATGAATGCGGTCAACAAGTAGTTCGATAAACTTGGACTTACCAGAACCGCTCGCACCGACAATCATCGAGTGTTTATCGAATTCGTAGGCAGGCAGCGGTAAGTAGTAAGGTTTCGGAAAGTAGGGAAAGGTGCTGACTTCAAGGAGTGCGTTGATATTTTCTGGGTTAATCATGTGCAGGACTTTTTCAATATTCAGATACTTCGGTACTTCGCTTTTCATAAAGTTGTTGGCCGTATTGAAGTCGAACGCAAATAAATGAGCGGGGAAAGTACCAGTTGATTTCTTGGCTAGTGAATATTCGCCGCCGGCGTTTTTGAAATACATAAGAAGTGTGACTCGTGCACGCTTTGACGTCAGTCGCGTTACATCACAGACGAAATGTTCCAAGGTTCGACCACGCTTAATGGACATTTTTTCCTGCAGATTGAGAAGTGTGCCGCCAGTCACAAAGTTTACAAATCGTTCACGCTTGGTGTGTGTTGGCAGGCTTGCTGTGTGTGCATCAACGGGTTTGAGTGTACAAAAGGTTACGTTGCTGGATATGGCGCTCAGGTCACGGTCAGACTGCACAAAATATCTGACATGATTGTCTTTGAACAAAATATGAAAACGTAACTTCTTAAAACTACCGGTATAGCCAGATAGCGTCGTATAAAATGTCTGAAAATCTTCAGCCTTCACGACATCTTTGTTTATAAACAGTTCAAAAACGTTCGTCATCTGACAATCATTCTAACCGCTAACGCTCAAGATTACTAGAGAATGGGGGTATACTAAAGGAATGGCTGAGGTAGCACGAAAAAAATTGGCAATTATCGACGGAAAATCGGTGTTTTATCGTGGCTATTACGCCATGCCAAATCTTTCGACCAAAGACGGCACACCGACCGGTGGAGTATATGGCTTCTGTGCCATGGCACTGGAGCTGATTAAGCGCTACAAACCTGACTATGTCTGTGTGGCGTGGGATAAGCCGAAGACAAATATTCGCAAAAGGTTAGCACTGTACCCAGACTACAAGGCAGGGCGCAAGCCAGCACCACCAGATTTTTACGCGCAAATACCAATACTTCATGAAGTGCTAGAAGCGTTCAACTGGCCACTGTATGAGCTAGATGACTACGAGGCAGATGACATTATGTGTTCAGTCAGCAAAAAAGCCACGGCCGCCGACATTGAAACTATGTTAATCAGCAGTGATTTGGACATGCTGCAGTGTGTGAGTTCGCATGCGCATATGTACGCACTCAAAAAAGGGCTTACCAATATTGAACTTTTCAACCCAGAAAGTTTTGAAGAGAAGTATGGTGTGCGGGTTGAACAATTTTTGGATCTGAAAGCGTTAAAAGGTGACTCTAGTGACAATATTCCAGGCGTACCCGGCATTGGTGAAAAGGGTGCAGCCGATCTTTTGAAGCAATATGACACATTGGATGGAGTGTACGAAAACATTGCACTCATCAAAGAAGCGACAGCCAAGAAACTAGAAGCAGGGAAGGATTCTGCCTACCTGAGCCGTGAAGTTGCACGGTTGTTCGACGACGCGCCGATTGATCTCGACCTTGAACAAATGGATGTAAATAAGCTGGATACAGCTGAACTCGCAGCGATTCTAAAACGACTGGAATTCAGGAGTTTGCTCAAGAATTTGCCGGAGGGTATGCAGAACCACGATGTCGAAAATATCGCTCCTGCCAGTGCGACTCATGAACTTCACGTGCCAAAAGTGGTACATGTGACTAATCAAGCGGATTTGAAAAACGTGAAGCTCGAAGGTGATGTGGTGCTGCACGCGCGTAGCGCGGGTAAACACGGCAAAGATCCAAGTATTGTGCTGCTTGCTGACAGTGAAACTTGCTATGCGATTGACGTACGTAAAATATCAACTATTAACTCTCAACTATTAACTCTATCGGGTACGGTTATTGGGCATGACGTAAAAAACAGTCTGAAAGTACTGCTAGAAATTGGATTCGAAACCTTGCCTCGCGTGGCGCATGATACGTTAGTTGGTGCGTTCATTGTGAACAGTTTGCGTCGTGATCAAACACTGACCGAGCAGGCGAGCAACGATCTCGGCTACGAGGTAGAGCTCGATAATATTGATGATGATGAGGCTTTGAGCAAGGCAGCTGAAATTGTCGCGGTGATTCGTGAGCTGGCAAATCTACAAGGTGAACAAATGAGTGAGGTGACGAGCCTTATTAAAATGGCGGAGACCGTCGATTGGCCGGTCATACCAGTACTGGCACGCCTAGAGCGGGCGGGTATGAAGCTGGATCCGAAATTCTTCGGTAAATTATCTGAGCAGCTCGCAGACCAAATCAGCGACGTTGAACAAACGATTTATGGCCACGCTGACCAAGAGTTCAATATTTCGAGTCCATCACAACTAAGCGAGATTTTGTTTGAGAAGTTGGGGTTACCCGTCAATGTGACGAAGAAGGGTAAAGCAGGGCATTACAGCACCGCCAGCAATGTATTGGAGAAGCTCAAAGGCGTGCATCCAATCGTTGACGAGATTGAGCGCTACCGTGAGTACACGAAGCTGAAGAGCACCTATGTTGATCCGTTACCAACGATGGTAGATGAGCATGACCGTGTGCACAGTACGATGAACCTGACGATTGCAGCCACCGGACGACTATCCAGCATTGATCCGAATCTGCAAAACATTCCGGTGCGCACCGAGCTGGGGCGCAAAATTCGTGAAGGCTTCATTGCAGATAAAGGTAACGTGCTGATTAGTGCTGATTACAGCCAGTTTGAGCTGCGCATCGCAGCAGCTATGAGCGGTGACCAGGCTATGATTGATGCCTTCAACGAAGACCGCGACATCCACACCGAAACGGCTGCATTAATTCAGGGCGTTGATGCCAAAGATGTGACGAAGGAGATGCGCTACGCAGCGAAGGCAGTGAACTTCGGAATTTTGTACGGGCAAGGTGTGCACGGACTTTCTGAAGGTACGGGCATTAGTTATGCAGAGGCAAAACAATTTATAGATAAATATTTTGAGGTACGACCAAAGCTGAAAGGTATGATTGAGGGCTTTAGAGCGCAAGCGAAGGACAAAGGCTACGTTGAAACAGTCATGGGCCGCCGACGTCCAACACCTGATGTGCAAAGTAGCAACTTTATGGTTCGTGAAGGTGCATACAGAGCAGCCATCAATATGCCAATCCAAGGCTCTGCCGCTGACCTGACCAAGATGGCAATGGTGCAGGTGGAGGAACACCTGCAAGAGTTAAGAGGTAATAGTAAAGAGTTAAATGCTTGGCCACAGCAGATCATGCAAATCCACGACAGCATCATGGTCGAATGTGCTGAGAGAGATGCTGAAAAAGTAGCCACAATGATGAAAGAAACCATGGAACAAATCCACCCAGAGCTCGGCGTAAACCTCCGCGTAGACGTATCCATCGGCAAAAACTGGGGCGAACTATGACTAAAAAGATTAAGAGAGGTTTGGTTCCACAGCCACCAATACCCCCACTAAGACCCCGACCAAAGATAAAGCCATGAAAGCCTATCACGAATTAGTGCAGAAATTTTATGATGCCTTAAAAACAAATAAGGCGAAAAATCTCGATGTAGAAATTTATAAAATGGCTAGAAAAGAGGTGGACACTATTGTTGAAGAGAGGAAATCGACTTTCATTGAGACGCAAAGGTTTAGTGCAGAGGAAGGCAATAGAATATCAACAACAACGGTTACTCAGTTAATGCTTGTTGCAACAATTGCAATAGGTTTTGTGTCGAGTAATTTAAGTGAATGGAAAACTCTTGAGAATAAAGTAACCATAACGGTAGGACTGGTCATGCTATGTTTATCCATATTTTTTGGAATTCTTGAACTAGACAGGGATGTCCGTTTTTTTAGAAAATCATCAGACTACAACTCAGACATGCTACAAAAGCTTCTTGGGTATAAGTATGAAAGTTTTCAAGAATTTGATGGTGATGTTGAGAGTGAAAAGAAAAAGCGCCGAATAACACAATCCACAAAGAGAACACTGTATTATTTGCAGGCTCTTTTTTGTATAGCTGGCTTCTTTTTGGTCATATTCGGATTCACAACCAATCTTGATCTTCGCCAGACTGTAGAGGCTGTTTTAAGTTTTATTTCGGATCAGTTATTTTTATTTATGGTAGCATTTATTATTCTAGTAAGAGTCATTAACTCCATAAAGTTATAGTCCATTCTTTTGGTGTGTCATGGTTAATTTCGGCCTAAAAGAATAGCAAACCGATGATCTTTGTTGTTGCTAATCACAATTTATTGCAGGCGTTGTAGCTAGGAGGAAGCGAAGCGCCTAAATAGCCTGCATTGTGATTTCAACTAACAAAATCATAGTGTTTGTTTATTCCTGGGCCGTCGCTTCTTTGCTTCGTTTCTAGTCGACACAAGAAATGAAGGCGTGGGGTGAGGGGCTGGCACTAGCCCCTTTGCAGTGAAAATTTGCTACACTACACCCATGGATTGGACGGCATTTTTCAAACACTTCGCACTCTATAGTGTTTTAACAAGCACTGCATTCGGATATTGGCTCTATCGACGAACAAAACACACAAAGTCTGGAAGAATAAGTTATTCAGCCGTTACGAATAAAACGAATTACTATATTTTTGGAGTCGGAATCACGTTATCGACAGCCATGATGGCTCTCAATGTGTATGGATATATGATGCAAGCTACTGCAATGCCACCTTCGTTGTTTTGGCTTTTTGGCATAGCTTTTGGTTTGTTGCTTATACTAGGCTGGATTCCTGCGTCAGAGGGCATACTACATGAAATTCACCACTGGTCTGCATGGATAATGTCATATTTACTGCTAACCCTTGTTGGTTTGCTGTTCGTAGACTCTTACGAATCGTTTCAAAAGGGGAACAGCATGGTCAATGGCTGGCTGCATGTAGTAGGTATATTTTTTGTACTCGCACTTGCGATTGTGGGAACTTACACAAACAAGCCAGGACTTAGCAAAAAACAATCTCTTCATTCACAACAGCTGTATTTCTTTGTTTTTCAACTAGCGATACTAGCGAGGATATATCTTGCTTAAAGAGATAATCGTCGACGAACAGGACAATCCTATAGGGGCAAAAAGCTGGGATGAGCGAACCTACGATGATATTTACCGTGTTTCAGCTGTGTGGCTAACCGACCTAAGTGGTACGTACTGCCTTCTAACCCAACGCAAACATACGAAAACAAATGATCCAGGTAAATGGATGATGGCAGCAAGTGGCACGGTTGAAGAAGACGAAACATACGACAGTAACATCGTAAAAGAAATAGCGGAAGAGATTGGACTCACGGGTATTGAACTAAAAAAATGCGAAAAAGTTTTTCAGGACGACGGAAAAAATAAGTTTTTCGTACAGTTTTACTCTGGTGTAGTGGATATGAAAACAGCCAAAGTTGTTATTCAGGAAGAGGAAGTAGAACAGTATATGTGGATAGAAATATCAGAGCTTCTAAAATGGCTTCAGGACAGGCCAGAGGACTTTGTGCCGTCAATGAAGCGCAGCCTCGAGGCGGTGGGGGCGATATGATTAAGGCGATAATTTTTGACTGCTTTGGAGTGGTCGTCAACGACACCATGCCTGCTGCGTATGCAAGCCTCGGCGGAGATTTCGAAAAAGATAAATCAGCTATCAATGCTGCCATTGATGCTGCAAATAAAGGACTGATTCCACGCTCAACCGGACCAATTGCTGAGCTGCTGGGTGTGAGCGAAGAAACGTGGATTAGTGCCATTGCAGCCGGGCGGGAAAAGAACGAATCGTTGCTGGAGTATATTTTAGAACTGCGCAAAACCTACAAAGTTGGTATGTTATCGAATATTGGCAAAGGCGGGTTTGAACGGTTGTTCGAGGATGGGTTCTTGGAACAGTATTTTGACGCTGCGATTGAGTCATCAGCACTTGGCTTTGCGAAGCCAGAGCCAGAGGCCTATGAAACAGTTGCTGATCAACTTGGCGTGCGACTGGATGAATGCGTGTTCACCGACGATCGACAAGTGTATATTGATGGCGCAACCGCCGTGGGCATGAAGGCTATTTTGTTTAAAGACACAGAGCAGTTTAAGGCTGACCTGCAGGAGTTTTTAAGGTAGCCATTATGTTCTCGTTTGTGCTTATCTTACTACCAATACTTCTTGTGAATACGTGGCATGGGTATCTGTTGCTCAACATTAAAGACAATAAGCCCGAAACTATCAGCGAGCATGCAGCAGATAACGACAAATGGCTAAAAATTCACCGAATTGTTCATGTGATCTCGTCGCTTCTGCTCATCTCATATGCGCTGTACTATCTACATCCCTTAGGCCTACACACAACCGCAAACATACTCATCGTTGGAGCCCTGCTTGATGTCATCGAAGTAATGACTCTGAGCAAAGATATGCATCACGGACCGGAAGCGCTGAAAAGCCCACATACTTTTACTGCGTGGGGTATGGGGTTAAGCTATATGATGTTCGCGGTGTTTTTGGTGCGCGAGAGTTCATTGCCCGCGTGGAGTATGCACGCGGTCTGGATGCTGTTCATGATGATGCTCGGGACTTCTATTATCCTAAAGTTCAAAAAGTTTTGGGCATTTCAGATGAGCTATTTCTTACTATTATCCACAATAATAATTACTGCGCATCAAAATTTATTGTAATAATATTATAATACTGTTACAGTAAACTTATGACAATTAAATCTATTCAAAAAGTTATCAAAGTCGGCGACAGTATTGCTGTTACGATTCCGGCTAAGGACGCGAAGGCGCTGGGTATAAAAGCAGGTATGTTTATTCAGTCTAGTCATGAATTACTAAAAAATGACGTTCACGAAGAAAATATTGGTGTCGCTAAAGAGTATGAAAAATTCTCCGCGCAGTATGGTGAAGCGCTAAAAAATCTCGCTGACAGGTAGATGTACTATCTGACAGCAGAAGATATTTTGTACCTGCACTTCCGTGTTATTGAAGATTATGGAGGAAGTCACGGTATTCGTGACGAAAACAGACTAAAGTCTGTGGTAAATGCTCCGAAACAAGAGGCTTTTGGAGTAGAGCAGTATTCAGACGTTTTTCAAAAAGCAGCAGTATACGCTAGGAATATAATTGCTGATCACTTGTTTGTTGACGGCAATAAGAGAAGCGGCATAACTGCTGCCTCGATATTTCTTATTAAGAATGGACATAGAATATGCGCGAGCCAAAAAGAACTAGAGGACTTTGCCGTGCAAATTGCGGTTGAACACCTCGACATCCCAGTCATTGCTGCCTGGTTCAAAGCACAGTCAAAGAAGAATTAGTTATAAATATTGACATTATGTTGCGTATGTGCAACAATGTGTACATGATACATAACAGAATCGCCGTATTCAGGACAGACTTGGGTCTTTCTAGGCAGGAATTGGCAAGCATGGCAGGTGTAAATTATCAAACGATTGGCTTTATAGAACGAGGCGACTATAGCCCAAGTCTAGAGCTCGCATTCAAATTGGCGGAAGTGTTTGGCGTTGATATTACAGATGTGTTCAGCGACAAGCCATTCAAGCCTCTCAACGAAAGGAATACTTAAAATGGCAACAAAATTTAAAGACAGGCCGAAGAACCTCATGCTCAATAGGGCAATGGTCGTAGCGGCGGGTGTTAGTGCATTTCTTGCGCTACAATATACGTATTTTTCAGTGCATGAATCAGCATTTGATGCAAACACATATAAATATCGAGACGAAAATATTGGGATGGGATTTTTGATCGTGTATGCGTTACTTCCACTAATCCTTTCTTTGCGTTATCCGTTGTACTGGGTATTTTTTAGCAAAAATGAGAAGAAATTCGCAGACGAAAGACAACTAAATGTGCGAAAACGAGTGTACGAAATATCGTATAGACTCTTTGCAATATGTGCACTACTGGCGTTTTATTGGTTTAACCACTCAGATAGTCGTATGCAACTTGTGCTGGGATGGTTCTTTGGAATTACGTTCTTTATGATGCCAGTTATGGTCGCTGCCTGGCAAAAAGATAGCTAGATCGTCAAAATAAAAACCGTGCTATCCTAAAAGCATAAGCAGGGGTAGTAGATATGAAACGATTTTTGTCACATGTTCTGATGAATATAGCGGTATTTTTGCTGACAGCATCATTATTTATCTGGATAATTGATGCACGTGTCTTAAATTCTGATGTATTAAACGACGAATTTAACAAAGCGGGTGTATCGCAAGAGCTCACTAAGCTTCTGCCCGATATGCTCACCAGTGGGCAAAGTGATGCGACTCAGGAAGAGATCCAGGATATTCAGAACAAGGTGTCTGATGCAATCCAAGATGATTATGTACAAGGTAAGATAGCAAGTATCACATCATCTGTTATCGCGTTTATGAAGGGCGATGTGCAGGCGCCTGTTATTGATCTGCGCGATTTTCCGGAGCAACTACGAGCGCGCGGCGTAGATGTTGATGATGAGTTCGCAAAAAACTTCGAAGAACCGATTGAGATAAATAAGGACGGAAACTTAAACCCAATTTCTGACGGGTATAGTATATTCAGCACGCTGAAGTATATTGGGCTTGGGTTGTTTGCACTTGTTTTGGTACTAGAATGGTTTGTGACTGAAAAAGGTAAAAAACTCAAGCGAGTCAGTCGTATATTCCTATACTCCGGATTGTGGTTCCTGCTGTACTGGGGACTTATTATCTTACTACCAAAGGTCTTTGGTGAAAGCTTACGAACAAGTGTGCAGGCAAACTACGATGCGAGCGGGTTGATAGATGCAATTATCAAAGCGGTGCAGGGGCTGTTTGCCTCATACTTCCTCGGCTTTGCGGTTGCCTGCTTCTTGATAGCCGCAGTATTATACGCAATCCGTCATTTCATGCACGGTGATGTTGTACCCAATACTAATCCAGCCCCTGAAAAAGCACCAACTTCGGATACTACAGCGGAGTCGAGCTCGCCAAAACAGGAGAATCCACCTGCGACTGACGGTGATAAAAAGAATACAGGTGAGTCAGAACCAGAGTCCAAGTAACCGTTAAGCAGCGCCCATTATCTTTGCGGCAAGTTGACCAATACGTGTCTCTGGGTCACGAATGGCTTCAGCAATAACCATGCCTTCAATCCTATGCGCGTGTGGCGCGAGAGCAGAGGCGATCATGAGGTTGGCGCCAAGCGCTAGATTGCCGTCTCGCAGCTCTTCTCCAGAGGCTTGCAAGCCTAGGCTTCTATCCAACTCCCCGCGGAATCGTAGGTATTGTGCCCAAGTATCTCCGAGTAGCTCATCTGCCAAGCCTTTTCTTGTGATATTATCCACACCTTGTTGAACGTCTTCTAAGTCTCTAACACGTGCTTTCACTGGTCGTGTAAGGGTTCTGCCTAGTAGGGTTCGCGGGGAGTCGGTTGGAATGACAACCTCTCTTCCTTGATAGTCGACGATGCACTCCCACGGTTTGTCTACTCGAACTGTTTCGGTGACCCCATTTGAGGCATATAAGAATTCAGCCGCACCGTCTTCAACGAGTTGCGTCCTCGTCGCGTAGTGCCATGGTCTAAAGGGACCGAAATCTGGTTCGTAGAAGAATAATGATAGCTCTGGTCCTCTAGGGAAGCCAAGTTCGTGTGCTACCTCGTCAAGATCCGCCTGCATAGCAGTGCGTAATGCTTTGGTTTCTTCCCGTGTAAAACTTGCATCAGCAACGACCCATTCACCATTTCTGAGTATTCTTTTTGCACGTCGATCGTCATCTCTAATATTGTGCTCTGTAGGCCGGTATAGTGTTGCGCGGCCGAGAGTATGACCTACAGGATTTGAGATATAGAACTGCCTATTTCTTACATCAAATTCTACTTCAGGGTCACGTAGCGCTTGTTTAGGGACGCCACCAACCGCCGTGCATTCTACTCCGTGTCGTGTTGCTATGTCACCGAATGCTTCATAAAAAGGTAGTGTACTTTGTGTCGTGCCACCCTCTGGCAGTCGCGCCTGACGGTCTCGCCTGTAAGCTTCTGCCCATACGTTATAGCCGCTCACAACAGCGCCTGCAGCGATCCCTGCTCCTAAAAATCCTCTTTCAAGTGTACCTAATGACATACGTTAAAACTCCCTTTGATACAGATTATTCACTAATCTACACAACGGAGCAAGCGTTAGCTATTTTGCTTTGACTACAAAGTGCATCCAATTTGGTCTATCGGCACGCTCTTTTTCAATAAAATGAACAGTCTTGAAACCTGCTTTGTCCAGTAGCTCTTCAAACTCTCTTTGAGTGTAGTAGACGAAAAGACGCGGTAGACCGTCTGTTTTTTTGTTTCCTTCTTCATATTTTTCTCCGCTACCTTTCTGTATGGATATCATGCCAGCCGACTTTGGAGCAGTTACTTTTTTAAGGTTTTTCAGCGTCTCAAGTATCTCACTCCTGGGTATGTGTAGGAGTACGGCTGAGCACCAGAAGCCGTCAAAACTGGATTGTGAAAACATATCTGCTACGTCCTGAACGGCACACTGCAAGAACTTACGATCTGGGTATTTTGCTTTTGCTATATCAACGAATTCTTTAACAGCGTCGGTTCCGGTATAGTTATAGCCATGTGCCACTAGAGTTTGTGAATCATTGCCACTGCCGCACCCTACCTCAAGAACTCGACCTGAAGGCAACAGCTCAGAAAAGTACTGAAAACTATCGTCATGGTGTTCATTCGTCGGATGAAGGGAGTCCCACTTTTTAGCAATTGCTGCGTACGTCTTGAGTGTGGCTAGGTACTGGTTTGATTTCATACGTTAAGTATATATTATTAACACCTTAGATAAGTATTGACAAAAGCATTATAAGTATGCTATAATATAAGCATTATGGAGTTTGCGTCAAAGTTACGTTGGGTCCTCGTGATCTTTATCCTATTATTCATCCTTGTCTTTGTGGGCTGGGGTCTGTCGGCTGTTGCCCGAAGTGTGTTCGGTGGACGAAACACAAGCAACACTGTGGCAACCGATGAGGTAGCAACACCTCAATTAGACGGTATCAATGTGGTTCGCTACATTGTTGACGGCCCAGTTGTCGCCAGCTCTGAACACCGAAGCTACGTTATTGAAGTATCTCGCAGCGTCGTTATGATGCGACTATATTCTGATTACGGTCAGAAAATCATAAAAGAGAAGAGCTATGTGAATAATAGCGAAGCGTTCAATACGTTCATTGATTCACTCGAGGAAGCGAACGCAACTGCACGATACGCTGGAACTGATACTGACGATGATCAAGCAGACAAAGGTGTTTGCCCAACTGGTCGACGCTATATTATTGAACTAGGTGATGATCTTCGTCGCTGGACGACGAGCTGTGACCGTAAAGACGGTACCGCTGCTGGCAAAATGACCACCATGCGCGGATTGTTTGAGAAGCAGGTGCCTGACTTCAAAGAAATGCTCAAAGGCACCTCTCTTAACCGACGCTAGACCAGAACTTGCTATACTAGTCGGTAATGATTAAAGCCATACTATTTGATTGTTTTGGTGTTCTGTATCCTGACACGTACTGGACGATGGCGAATGAATATCTGGGCGAGGATTACAGCGGGCACGAGCAGGAATTACATGATCTCGTGAAGCAGGTAGACCTTGGCCATATGACGCGAGATGAGCTGTGGGGAGGCTTTGCTGATCTAGTGGGGCATACGAAGGAAGAGGTTTATCAGCGACTCGAAAATTTCACTGGTCTTGATACGCGCCTATTGGAGTTCATCGAGGAACACAAAAGCACACATAAAATAGGTATGATTTCGAATGTTGGACAGGGCTTTTTGGAGAGAATGTTTAAAGAAAAACCTGCAGACTACTACTTTGATGTGATTGTGTTAAGTAGTGAAGTCGCGCTTGTGAAGCCAGATGTACGTATATATGAATTAGCTGCTGAAAGACTTGGTGTTGATACGAACGATTGCGTGTTTATTGACGACCTAGAAAAGAACGTTGAGGGCGCTCGGAATGCTGGTATGCATGCGATTCAGTACTCAAACTTCAGCGATTTCAAACGTCTCCTCAGACCGCTAATAGCCGATTCGGATAACTAGCTTTTTGTCCAAAGAACAGCGTTCAGTTATCTGAGCTGATTCTGTACGCAATCTTCCCGCCAGGGCAGCTCCTGGTACAACGATGGTGTAGTGAGTTCTATTTGTTTGAACTTGAATGGGTTGATTGTACTTTTCTTTCACGTAGGCTTTGAGGGCAGCAACTTGCGGCGGTTCCTGTGGGGTTCGTTGCTTTAGCAGGTCTGATAATTCGTTCATAGTGTAAGTATACAAGCTTGTGCTCGATGAGTTTGCGTGTAAAATCAATACAGAGGGTTGTCTTTGAAAAACATAGGTACCACAAGACAAACTATCCAGCTGACGCCCGAGCTGCCAGCCTGTGATATCTTTTTGCCTGGAGACTACGGGATTCAGCGTGAGCGTGGTGACATTGCCAGCGTTCTTGTTGTCCCCGGACTTGGGAGCATACGTGAGGATTATGCAAGATTTGGTGAGGTTTTAGCGGCGCAGGGGCTCACCGTTTATTCACTAAATTGTAATGATGGGGTGCAGGGGTCTCAGGCAACCGCGCTGACTCGCAGAGCAGAGGTAGTTCAAAAAACGCTAGAAAAATTGCAAGCGCCGGTGCACATTGCTCCTCATTCGCTCGGCGCACCCGTTACGGCAATCGCATTAGATGCGGGTACAGAAAACGGCCCAAACCACCTCGTTGATTATGTGGAGTCGCTGCACTTTATGCAGCCAGCAGGGTTCGAAAATCATGGGCCGGATGATTTCTTACACGCATGGCGATTTTTTACTGGTGAGGCAGTAAATCGAACAGTTAGGCTTATGCCGGTAGTTCTAAGGGGTGGAAAAGCTTCTAGAGAGAGGTTCCATGTTAGGCGCCGCGCTGATGAAGTAAAGGGCCTATGGAATTTAGGAGAAAACTTTATGGTCGGCGCTGTTCGAAGTCTTTTTGATGTAGACAAGCCCATGACTTTTTATGTAGGGCCCAGGGACGACCTCACCCGTGCAAAACACATCCGTGCAGCAACCGTTCCGATTGTTGGCGACGAAAGCGTGATTGATATACATCCAGCGGCGGGGCACCTGTCAGTTGTTAGTCATCCCGAACACATGGCAAAGCACGTCCTAGCCAGGTTAGGTTTGGAGTATTTTGACGGTTTGCAAGCGGCATAGCCAGTATAATTAACCTATGCCAGAACTACCTGAAGTTGAAACAGTTCGTCGTGGTTTGGAAAAACTGATTGTCGGAAAGACGATAAAAAATGTTCACCATGATACCGAAAAATCCTTTCCGAATGACCCGGTGGTTGTGAGTGAGTTTTTGGTTGGTGCGAAGGTTGTTAGCGTTGGCCGTCGGGCAAAAGTGTTGCTTATTGATATGGATTCTGACTACACGCTTATGGTGCATTTGAAAATGACCGGACAACTCGTGTTTGTTGGTGAAGAACGATTTGGGGCAGGGCATCCAAATGAATCCCTGGTGGGCAGTCTACCAGACAAAAGTACTCGAGTAACTATCATGTTTGAGGATGGTTCGCATCTGTACTTTAACGATCAGCGAAAGTTTGGCTGGATGAAGCTGCTGCCGACAAGTTTAGTGGTAGAAGAGCCGTTTATGAAGAAGGTGGGGCCGGAGCCGCTCGATGTGTCGTTCACGGACATAATTTTTATTCAGCGCATTCGAAAGCGGGCTAATACCTCCATAAAAGCAGCGTTACTTGATCAAACCGTGTTGGCGGGTGTGGGGAATATTTATGCGGACGAGAGTCTATGGGGGGCAAGAATTCATCCAGAGGAAATGGTAAAAGATATTGATGACAAACGACTAAAAAAACTACATCACGAGCTGTTGTATGTGCTGAAACTGTCAATCGAGAAGGGCGGTAGTACTGATAGGAATTACGTGAACGCTGAAGGCAAGAAAGGGAGTTATATAGATTTTGCGAGGGTGTTTAGACGCGAAAAATTGCCATGTCCGCGGTGTGGAACAGTAATCGAAAAGTCTAAAGTAGCCGGTCGGGGTACGCATACGTGTCCAAAATGCCAACACGCTAGCGCTTGATAGTTCATAGGTGATAGTTGATACTAGGATGACATGATACGGACGTTAACGGGGAAGAATAGTTTCGCATTGCAGGCCGAACTGCGCTCGCTGATTACGCAAGTGCAAGATGAGGTTGGGGATCTTGGCATCGAGCGGTTTGACGCGAGCGAGGTAGATGCAACTACTGTGTTGCAGGCGGTGCAAAGTTTACCTTTTTTGGTGGCAAAAAAGCTGGTTGTAGTATCATCTCTACAGAGTAACGCTGAACTTCTAGACAGAATAGCTGAACTAGTGGACCGAACGGCCGAAGAGGTAGAGGTAGTACTCGTTGAGCCAGTACTGGATAAGCGCAAAAGTTCATATAAAGATCTGAAAAAACTAACAAACTTGACCGAGTTTAACGAACCAAGCCCGCAAGAGCTTCCAGGCTGGCTGGTGGCATACGCGAAGGAGCAGGGTTCTAAGCTCTCTTCACAGGATGCGAGCTACCTTGTTGAGCGGGTTGGGGCAAATCAACAACAGTTGGCTCGCGAAGTAGAAAAGCTCGCACTGGCCGGAGACATTACAAAAGAGTCAATCAACGCCCTTACGGAGCAATCGGTTCAGAGTGCGATATTTTCGCTTCTAGACGCAGCTTTTAGCGGCGACAGCGCGCGGGCGTTACAGCTGTATCGAGAGCAACGTCGTGCACGAGTAGAGCCGCAGTATATCTTGGCAATGCTTACCTGGCAGCTCACGAACTTGGCTCAAGCAGTCTATGCAGATCCGCAGACGGAAAGTACTTTGGTTGCTGCTGGTCAGTCGCCCTTTACGGCGCGCAAATCCTTGCAGCTTGCAAAACATGTGAGTAAGCACCAGGTGAAGAAGATGATCGAGGACTTAAGCGATTTGGACGCTCAAATAAAAACCAGCGCCGATGCCGACGCTGGTTTAGAACTCTACTTGCTTTCGCTGTAAGAACTTACTTCTTGGTAGTTTTCTTCGCAGCTGGTTTTTTAGCTGGAGCTTTTTTGGCTGCTGGCTTCTTCGCGGCCGCTGGCTTAGCGGCTTTTTTGGTTGCAGTTCTTTTGCCACCATTTGCTGATTTTGCCGTAGCGTTCAGTTGTCGTTTTTTACGAGCAGCTTTGTTCTTGCTCATAACACCTTTTTTAACGGCTCGGTCAATAGCACTTTGCGCCTTGTCGTGCGCACCCTCGACACCTTTTTTACCGGTAATTGCAGCGTGTAGTGACTTGATGCTGTGACGCAAGCCTTTCTTGGTCTTTGCATTTCGTGTGCTACTCTTAGCCGCTACTCGTACGCGCTTTTTAGCAGATTTAATAATTGGCATATACTTTCGTTTCTCCTTAGCGCCGATTTAAAAGCGCATTAATTATTAGTGTTAACGATTAGCGCACATTATAGCGAAGTTGTTTCGGTAAGTAAACAGGGGAGGCTACTCCTAACATATATACTGATGCATTTTTCTTGCACATCATACAAAAAACATGATACGATTATTACCGTAAGCGTTAAAAAATCAAAAATAATTTTAAAATTATGCAAAATCCCGCAGCCGAACAGGTTACAAAAGCACTCAAAGACGCGAATAACGTATTGGTGACAGTACGCAATAGTCCGTCAGTTGATGAGTTATCAGCAGCAATTGCGCTGACGCTAATGCTTAATCATATGAATAAACACGCTATTACCGTTTTCAGTGGTCGAGTACCGTCCACTTTAGAGTTCTTGCAGCCTGAGATGGCGATTGATACAAACACCGACTCTTTACGCGACTTCATTATCGCTCTCGACAAATCAAAAGCAGATAAACTGCGATATAAGGTTGAAGATAATGTCGTTCGAATTTTTATTACTCCGTACAAAACCTCAGTAACCGAGCACGACTTGGAATTTTCTCAAGGTGACTTCAACGTCGATGTTGTGGTAGCACTTGGGGTCGTGAACAAAGAGGATTTTGACCAGGCAGTAACGACTCATGGTCGAATATTGCACGATGCAAACGTCGTAACTTTGACCAAGGGTGATGCTGTAAGTCAACTCGGAGCTGTAAACTGGCAGGAACCGCAAGCAAGTAGTCTTTCGGAAATGATCACAAGCATTGTTGACGGGCTAGGCGAAAATGTTCTCGACGGCCAAATTGCGACAGCGCTGCTTACGGGTATCGTTGCCGAAACGGATCGATTTAGAAATGCCAGCACAACTCC
Source organism: Candidatus Saccharimonadota bacterium (assembly GCA_020428015.1). Lineage (GTDB taxonomy): Bacteria > Patescibacteriota > Saccharimonadia > Saccharimonadales > SZUA-47 > JAGQMY01. The sequence goes on from JAGQNQ010000004.1 coordinate 17,674, forward strand.
TCAGGTCATGTCGTTAAGTTCGAAACTTATGGCGGCAGGCGCAAATCAGCAATTGGTCGCTGAAAAACTCGAAGAGCCTGATATGGGGCCAGAGATGGCGCCGATTCAGGACTCAGCTAGCGCAGGAGACGGAGCGCTTGAGATTGATCATGATGATGGCGAAGATGTTGGAAAAATTCACATCGATGATTCGGGCAACCTAAAAGTACCTGATGAAATTGAAGATGAAGCTCCAAAACAGCCTGAGGAAGCTACTCTGCCAGGGCAGCGTGAATACATTGATACGCCGACTCCAACCCTGTTTGGCCAAGATGATAGCGGCACAACATCTGCACAGCCTCTGTTCGGGGATAAGCCTGGCAGTCAACCAGAAATAAGCAGCCAGTTCAATGATGACGCGGAGCCTGCTAACCACGAGGAGAAGATTATCCAGCCACTTGCCGAAAGTGATGCGCCTGGGCCAGAGTCAATAGCTCCTCCAGCTGAGGTTGTAGAAGCGCCTATGCAGGCATTAGAGCCGCCTGCTTCAGTTACCCCTCCTGAACTAGAAATCCCACCGCAACCACAGGATTCCTTGCCTACATTAGAAGAGCCGGTAGCGCCGCAAGCGACTCCAGATAGCCAAACTTTAACGGACATTGAAAAAGCTGTCGGTAGCGAGCATGTGCAAAGTCAGGATGTAGCTCAACCACAGGCTGTACCAAACGTCGAGGACTTTTTGGGTACAACACGAGCCACACCTGATCCAGTTGCTGAACCAGAAGTAGCGCAGGAAAATCCTGTTACGGAAACTCCTGCGGAAGAAAAGAAGCGGGAAGAAGCCCAGACTGTTGAAATTCCGGCTCCGGAACCAGCACCACAGGTCATAAATCCGACCGATCCACCAGCAGTACCACCGCCGTTAATGCCACAATCATCCGCTCAACCCCAATTCTATGAAGCCGACGGTACGAACAGCAATCCTTTTCTGAACCCTGGACAATAGTGTAAGCTTTGAGAAGCTATGGAAGGAATACTCCTTATAGATAAGCCGGAAGGCTGGACGTCGTTTGATGTGGTGAGCTACGTGCGTAAGATGGTTGCTTGTATTGAGGGCAAAAAGCCCCGCAACGTGAAGGTGGGGCATACTGGCACGCTTGATCCAGCTGCAACTGGACTACTTATGCTGGCTGTTGGTAAAAAATATACTTCTCAAATGCCAGATTTTATGAAGAAAGATAAAACCTATCAAACAGAGCTTACGTTAGGGAAAACAAGTACAACTGGAGACAGAGAGGGTGAGATAACAAATGTTTCCGAGACAGAACCAACTTTAGAAGATGTTCAGGCTGCATTGGAGCAGTTTGTCGGCGAAATAAGCCAAGTACCTCCGATGTACAGCGCCGTTAAAGTTGACGGTAAGCGAGCCTATGAGCTTGCACGGTCAGGCAAAGAAGTTGAGCTAAAGCCGAGAAAAGTCACGATATATAGCATAAACGATATAATATATGCATATCCGACTGTGACGTTCACGACAAGAGTTAGTAGTGGCACCTATATTCGTTCACTAGCCGCCGACATTGGAGAGAAGCTGGGTTGCGGGGCATACATGAGTAACCTGCAACGTACTGCAATCGGAGATGCGGAAATATCAAAAGCACATGCGATTTCAGACCTGAACGAAGAGCTTTTGCAAAAAAGCCTTGCTTCTAACAGATGACGATGCTATAATTGCTCTCAACATATGACAGAAACTAAAGAGAAGAAGTCGACAAAAGTCGTTGATACTGGTTCACCTGAAGTGCAGGTAACTGCGCTGACTGCTCGTATCAATGAACTTACTGAGCATCTGAAAGTGAACAAAAAAGATCACATGGCACGACGTGGTCTTCTGACTATGGTTGGCAAAAGAAAGAAACTTTTGAAATATCTTGCTGATAAAGATTCAGCAAAGTACCTCTCACTTATCAAGACACTTGGCTTGCGCCGTTAATCAAATTTTCGGTGTAAATACAGTTATTTTCTCCTGACGCGCGTATTTCTATGAATAAAAGTACGTGGGCTAGAGGAAATTAATATCGAAAGAGTGTGATCGGTAGTAGAGCACAGTTTGCGGCTCATTAATTCGCAATCTGAACCCTGTTACCGACACTCAGAAAGAAGGAAAAATATGTCACAAATTATAAACCCAAAGGGTGTAGACATCATCAGTGTGAGCACACAGCTCTGTGGCCGTGAGCTTAAACTGGAAGTAAACCGTGTCGGATTCCGATCTACCGCATCGGTTATGGTCAGTTACGGTGATACTGTCGTGCTTGGAACTGCCATGGTAGGAAACAAGCCAGTCAGTGGTATGGACTACTTCCCGTTAAGCATTGATTACGAAGAAAAATTCTATGCAGCTGGTAAGATCAGCGGCAGCCGTTTCATCAAGCGTGAAGGTCGTCCAAGCGAGGAAGCAATCCTCATTGGTCGTATCATTGACCGTCCAATTCGCCCGCTGTGGCCAAAGGGCTACCGTCAAGAGGTGCAGGGCATCGCTACCGTTTTGAGCACTGATCCTGCTTTCCGCCCTGATATGGTGGCGATGATTGCCACAAGTGCGGCATTAATGCTCACTGGTGCACCGTTTGACGGACCAGTTGCTGGACTCCGCGTTGGTATGACCGAAGATGGTCAGTACAAAGCGTTCATGAGTGCAGAGGAATATGATGCAAGCAAGCTTGACCTCGTCGTCGCAGGCACAGCTGAAGGTATCATGATGGTGGAAGCTGGGGCGAATGAAGTCTCTGAAGACGAAGTTATCGCCGCTATGGAGTTTGCGCACAAGGAAATGCAGCCAGCGATTGAACTGCAGAAACAGTTGGTTGAAAAAGTTGGTGTTACGCCGCTTGAATACGAACTGATTAAGCCGGATGAATCTATCCAAGCAGCAGTTGATGCATGGATTTCAGGCAAAATCACCAAAGATTTTCGTGTGGACTACCCATTCCGAAATCAGAAGATTGATGAACTACGCGATGCGATGCACGCGCACTTTCAGCAAGAGCTCGGAGAAGAAGCATATGCAGACGTTAAAGGTGAGTACAGCGACGCTTTCCAGATGGCAGTACATGCGGATGTTCGTAAGGGTATCGTGAGTGAGCAGGTACGACCTGACGGCCGTCAGATGACCCAGATTCGTCCACTATCAAGCGAAGTTGGCTTCTTGCCGCGAGCACACGGATCAAGCCTGTTCACGCGTGGTGTGACCCAGGCCATGAACATCGTTACCTTAGCGCCAACCAGCTACGCACAGATCGTTGATACCATGGAGCGTGACAGCGAGCGCAATTACATGCATCACTACAACGCACCAGGCTGGACCGTCGGTGAGGTCAAGCGACTTGGAAGTCCAGGACGACGTGAAATTGGCCATGGCTACCTAGCAGAGCGAGCTATTTTGCCAATGCTACCAAGCATTGAAGAGTTCCCGTATACGATCCGTAGCGTGACAGAAATCATGAGCCAGAACGGTTCAACCAGTATGGCGGCGACGTGCTCTAGCTGTATGGCACTTTTGAACGCTGGCGTACCGCTGAAGCGACCCGTATCAGGTATCGCCATGGGTCTGATGATGGATGGTGACACGCCGTATATTTTGAGCGACATTGCTGATGCGGAAGATTTCGCCGGCGACATGGACTTCAAGGTGACGGGTACTGAAAAAGGTATCACCGCGCTGCAGATGGATATGAAAGTGCATGGTTTACCAACGAGCGTACTCGCAAAAGCGCTTGCTCAGGGTAAAGAGGGCCGAGCCGAAATTTTGCGCCACATGGTAAGTGTCATCGACAAACCAGGTACGATGAGCCCGTACGCACCGCGTGTGGAGAGCATCAAGATTAATCCAGACAAGATTCGCGAAGTGATTGGCAAGGGTGGTGAAACAATCCAGAAAATTACCGCTGATACTGGCACGGAGATCGATATCAAGGATGACGGTACTATTATGATTGCCAGCCCAGACGGCGAGAAAATTGAGCGTGCTATGCAGTGGATTCGCGACATTGTAGAAGAACCAGAAGTCGGGAAAATTTACGTTGATAAGCCAGTGGTGAGCGTGATGGACTTTGGTGCATTCGTGCAAATCCTGCCAGGACGTGACGGTTTGGTGCACGTGAGCGAAATCAGCGAAGAGCGCGTTGAGAAAGTGTCCGATAAACTCAAAGAAGGCGATAAAGTAACCGTTAAGTTGGTTGCTATCGACGACCGTGGACGCTTGCAGCTCAGTATGAAGGCTGTCGCTCGAGACCAGAAATAGTTAGTTTACCTGTAAAAAAAGGGGGTAGATATCAGTGGCAAAAAAGAAAAAACAGCTTGAGAGCAAGCAGTCATCTCTAAAAATGCTTGGTTTTTCTATCATAGCGCTTGTATGGACGTATATCTTTGCTTCATGGGCAATAGACAGCGGTAGTTTAGTTGCTCACGTGCTCGCCTATGCGAGTGTCTATTATGCAATTTACTATGCAAAAGAAACGATTAAATTAAAGTTTAGCAAATGACAAAGCAAGCACAGCTTGATGAGCTGAAAAAAACAATCGAACAGCAGCAGCCATGCAAGGACCTCGCTGCAACCGCAACACAACTTGTTTTTGGCAGTGGAAATCCTGATGCGGACATCGTGTTTATCGGTGAAGCGCCGGGAAAGAATGAAGACGAAAAGGGTCTGCCGTTTGTTGGGGCGGCAGGCAAGTTCCTTGACGAGATGTTGGGGAGCGTGAATATTAAGAGAGAGGATATCTATATTACGAACATTGTAAAGTATCGTCCGCCAAATAACCGCGATCCGTTGCCTGACGAAAAAGCAGAATTCTGGCCGTATTTACTCAAACAGCTGGCAATCATTCAACCGAAAATAGTAGCGACACTTGGTCGTCATAGTGGGCAGGCTTTCTTAAAAGACCTGCGCATAAGTGCCGATCATGGCCACCCAAAACGAATAAAAATTAAACGGGACGGACAAGAAGAGAGTCTGCTCATATTACCGCTCTATCATCCAGCAGCAGCCCTCTACGATGGATCTTTGCGAACAACATTGATTGAAGATTTCCAAAGCGTCCCAAAACTTTTAGCAGAATATTGAAAAGGAGAAATAAGGAAAATGAATCCAAAAAAGCAAAACAATAGGCGGCCACAAAGACCGCAAAATAATAAGCAAGGCAATAAGGCTCAGCAACAAGCTCCATCAAAGCCACGTCCAAGGACAACCGATCAAGCTCGGAGTGCATCGCGAGGCGAGGCAATTCGTGCACAGCGTCGAAGTCACGATGACGCGCACCGCATGATTGAGCAGTATAACTTGACCGATCTGGTGGATAAGAAACCGCAACGTGCGAATTACATCGATGAGAGTCCTCGTCTGAAAATAATCGGTCTCGGTGGTATGGACAGTGGTGGTTCAAAAAACATGATGCTGCTTGAGTACGGAAATGATGCACTTGTGATTGATGCCGGGTCTGACCTCGGTGTCGACCTACCAGGTATTAACTACGGCGTGTGTGACATCGCCTATCTTGAGCAGATTAAGCACAAAGTGAAAGGCTACGTAATCACCCACGGACACTTGGACCACATTGGTGGCTTACCACACATTGTGCCACGCGTGCCCGCACCTATCTATGGTAGCCGATTTACCATTGGTCGCGTTGAAGAAATCTTCAACAATTTTGGCCTACCAATGCCAGAAGGCTTTGTACTGCAAACTGTACCAATGAATGAGCACACCCATGAGAAATTAAAGCTAGGAGTGTTCTTTGTTGAACTCGTTGGCATTACGCACTCCATCCCAGGCTCTACATGTGTCGTCGTTGATACGCCAGTAGGACGCGTGGTAAACACGGGTGACTTCCGTCTTGATCCTAATCCACTTGATCATGAAAAGACTGATAGCGAGCGGCTTATGGAACTTGGAAGAGAAGGAGTGCTCGCACTATTGAGCGAAAGCACCACCACTGAGCGAGCAGGCCGCACACCTTCTGAGAGCACCATTGAGCAAAGCTACATAGATATTATGGATCGCTCACCAGGACGCGTGTTCGTTGCCGTGTTCTCAACCAACGTCAACCGTATTCAGATGATTGTGAACGCTGCTGTGCACCACAACCGCAAAATAGCGCTTGATGGCCGTAGTATGATGAGCACGCTTGAAATGGCCGTGCGTAACGGGTTTATGAAGATTCCAAAAGGTACGTTCGTGCCAATTGCCAGTGTGCCAAACCTCAAAGACAGCGAAGTCATTGTCGTCTGTACTGGTTCACAAGGTGAACCGAACTCAGCCCTTCAGCGTATGGCAAGTGGTGAACACAAACACGTGAAACTGAAAGAACAAGACACAGTTGTCCTATCTAGTACGCCAATTCCGGAAAGCGGCAACGATGCACTGATTGGTCGCATGGTCGATGATTTAATGCGCAAAGGTGTACACGTCTTCCGTCACGAAACCTACCAGATTGACGGTTGTGGTCCACTGCATGTATCTGGACACGCCAGCATTGAAGAATACCGCGACATGATTAACATGTTGCAGCCAAAGTTCTTCATCCCAATCTACGGTAGTTTCCGCAGCAAAAAACGCCACATAGATATTGCTATCGAAGAGGGCATACCTCGAGCAAATACATTGAACGCTGAAAACGGCCAAATTATTGCACTGACTCAGGATAAGATGGAAGTAGTCGGTGAGGTTCAGACGGGTACGACGCTGGTCGATCAAACGGGTGCTCTCGTGAACAGCGTGGTCGTTAAGGATCGCTTACTGCTCGCTGAAGAAGGACTTGTGACCGTCATTTTGACCATCGATAAGAAGTCCGGCCAGTTGATGACCAGCCCAGACATCATTAGTCGAGGGTTTATCTACATGCGCGATAACGAAGAGCTCATGAATCTATTCCGTACAGAGTTGAAACGAGCGGTCATGCAGCGCTACAAGCGCATTGATCTCGATCGTTTTAAAGCCGAATTGAAAGATTACGTAACGCATTTCTTATATGAGCAGACGCAGCGTAGTCCAATCGTCATCCCAGTGGTTAACATCATTGGCGGAAATAACGGTAGCAGTAACAAAGGAAATGGTGCCAAAGGTGGCAAGCCAGCTGCTCCTGAAAAAACTCCAGAGCAAATTGCAGCAGAGCAACAAGATCGCTTTGCGCAAATGCGCAAAGCTCTTCTTGGCCAAGACGCCCGCGTGGATTAACACAGCTTGCAATTGACAAAAAGTCATAAATTGTGTTAAAATAGTATTGTTTTACGAAATAATACAAACATGCAAGAACAGCAAAAATCAAGCGGTATAGACCCAAGTATTCCTACTGATAAGCAGCAGGAAAGATTCGCATTCCATAGAGCAAGGCTTGAAAGAAATATCGAGACACTTAGACAAAGGCTAGCGGATAAGAGAGCAAAACTCGGAGAATTAGGTGAGGATGCAAACCCTCGTATAAGAGGTGTCTATCTTGAAAACGTCGCCAGCCTAGAACGGGGTTTGCGACTGAATCAGGGTCGGCTCGAATTCTTGAGGCCAGCTAATGATACGGATGTAGCGTATAGAACGCAGGTATATAGTGAATTGCCCCGAAGAATCCGAGATCTATTTCCTGCAGGTTCACCAGTTCGTTTTCACGGCTCACCTATAGATCGTTCCCGAGATATCTTGCTAAGTCACGGCATAAGCTCATCTGTCGACAGAGAAGGGATTTCTACTAGCTTCGATGGAGGCGGTGGCTTTTCTGTGACCATACCGGAGATGACTGAAACTACCATACACGACTTCACTGACATGCTGAGGGATAACTGCACGGTTCCTGCGGGCTGTATCTTCGTACTGTTGCCGGAATCGGATGCAGATGCAGAAGCAGGGCGGAGACAAATTATGGGAAATGTAGATTTTGGTGAAGAACCCGATAGGCTAGTCGGTATCATGACTTCTCCTGAAAATATTGAAAGAGTACAAGGATGGTGCGTGGAGTCAGGAGTGGATCCTGGTTTAGTAGGAGAGTTTTTTGAAAAATCTGAAGAGTTAGCTAATCGACACGATCAACTTGCACACGATTTTGCAGCTATTAGTCATCGGCACACTTTAGCAGGTTAGATACTAGCAGTAACATTGACAAAGCATAAGCGATTATGTTAAAATAACAACGTTAGGTTAACACCTTAGCATAAGGTGTATAATAAGCGTACTATGTCAAAAAAGAAAAAACGATCACACAAAAAGAAAGTAGCGAAGAAAGAAGTTCCGCAAGAACCAAATATGTTCGTGCGCCAGCTCGGCTCCGTTGCTATGATTGTGGTGGCTATATTCTTGTTGCTCGGTGGTTTTGGTACCGGTGGCTCCCTGCCTGTTGGACTGTTTGATCTTGTGTACAAAGTATTCGGCATAGCGGCGTATTTGAGTCCCGTCGCTCTAATCTATTGGGCAGTGCACAAATTTAGAGCAGAAGAGCATAATTTGCCGCCGTCGCGGTTGTTCAGTATGTCTGCGTTACTCATAACATTTTCTAGTTGGTTACACGTGGCTTTTGTAGCGCGAGACTTCGATACTGCACCATATTACGGGGGTAACGGTGGGGGACTCGGCGAAGTTGTTGGCGGGGCAGTGCTTGCAGCGCTCGATAAGTTCCCGGCAAGCATCATGTTCTTTATTCTCACAATCTTGAGTGCTTGCTGGGCTTTTGGTATACCGTTGAAAGTATTCTTAATACCGTTCAAAAAACGTGAACGTGAGCCAGATACAGATTTGGAATCACTCAAAGAAAAATCTGGTGGTTTCAAGCTGAATGAGGGTGTGCCGGTAGAGCATCATAGTCAGCAGCAGCGGAGTAGTTTCAAAAACTCTGTTTCGGCAAAGCTTACTCCTGAAGAGAATCACGAAGCTTTGACCGTCGCAAGCGATCCTGATTGGCAATTCCCAACGACTGAACTACTTATCAAGAAGCAGGACAAGGCTGATGCGGGTGATGTGAATGGTAATGCAGACATCATCAAAGATACATTCCAGAACTTTAATATTGATGTCGATATGGAAGGGGCAAATATTGGCCCGCGCGTTACTCAGTTCACTCTCAGACCACCTGCAGGTATTAAGTTGAGTAAAATTTCTGCACTTGATCGCGAACTAGCACTCAATCTAGCGGCGCAAAGTATCCGTATTGAAGCACCTATTCCAGGTAAGCGCGCAGTTGGTATTGAAGTACCGAATGTGAAATCGGCTACCGTTCGTATTGCAGGAATTTTGGATGATAAGACCTGGAAGTCAGGCAACGACCCACTCAGCTTTGCTATTGGCCGTGACATTGCTGGTTTGCCAGTAGTTGCTGCGCTCAACAAAATGCCCCATTTGCTCATCGCTGGTCAAACTGGTTCTGGTAAGTCGGTTATGATCAACACATTGCTAACCAGTATGCTGTACAACAACAGTCCAGCTGATATGAAGTTGATTCTTGTTGACCCAAAGCAGGTCGAGTTAACACCGTATAACGATATTCCACATCTTCTGACTCCAGTTATCACCGAGCCTGAGAAGTGTATTAGTGCGCTGAAGTGGGCGGTTTCTGAGATGGAGCGACGTTTGCGTACCTTTGCTGAACATCACAAACGTAACATTGCTGAGTACAACAACCTGAAAGATCAGGACTCGATGCCATACATCGTTATCGTTATCGATGAGCTAGCTGACCTCATGATGATGGCTGCGCGTGATGTTGAGGCACTCATTGTGCGTATCGCTCAGAAGGCTCGTGCGGCGGGTATTCATTTAGTGCTCGCAACACAGCGTCCGAGCGTTGACGTCATAACTGGTCTTATCAAGGCGAACGTACCCGCTCGTATTGCTTTCACCGTTGCCAGCCAAGTTGACTCGCGGACGATTATCGACGGCGTCGGTGCAGAGAAACTGCTTGGCATGGGCGACATGCTCTTTAGCACCAGTGATATGCCGAAACCAATTCGTGTACAAGGCGCCTTCATAAGCGACGGAGAAACCGTCAAAGTGAACGATTTCTTACGCATGCAGCGACCGCCGCAGTATGACGATGAGGTGGTAAGTCAGCCCGTACAGCTCAACGGTAAGGGTGGAATCGTGGCTGACAATGCGCATAATGCGGACAGCGATGACGATATGTTTAGAGATGCAGTTAGAGTCGTAATGGAAAATCGTAAGGCAAGCACGAGTCTGTTGCAACGCCGACTGCGTATTGGCTATGGTCGCGCATCACGCCTCATTGATGAAATGGAAGATCAAGGCATCGTGAGCCCAGCTGACGGTGCCAAGCCGCGGGACGTGTTGATTACTAGTATGGATGACGTGTTCAGCACTGGCGGACAAGCCGGAAGCACCCCAGACGAAGTTCTCGATGAAAACTTTTAAATACTAGACTATATCTGTTAATTACGGTATAATTACAATTACTAAAAACTAATTTCTGATTGCAAATCTGAGTTTGTAATCTGATAAACCAAAGAAAGGAGTAAAACTCTGATGGAACAGTATGAATTAGCAGTTCTTTATCACCCTGATCTAGAAATTGATCTAGAGAAGGCTGAGAAGCAAGTTGAAAAGCTTGTGAAGGATGCAGGTGGATCAATCACCGCAACCGATAACTGGGGCAAGCGCAAAATGGCTTACAAGATTGCAGGGCATGAGCACGCAGTATACGTATTCTATACGCTCGAAATGCCAGGAGAAGGTATCAGCAAGCTTAACAATGCGCTTAACATAACTGGCGAAGTCATTCGTTTCTTGATAACAAAGCCAGATCTGAAAGCTATCGCTAAAGCAGAAGCCATGAAAGTTAATCGCGACAAGCGATTGAGTCAAATGGGCGACGCTGAAGAAGACGACGAAGACGAGTCTGACGACGAAGAGTAGGGTGGGTAGGGCTGATTTCATATAGCCCTCAAAAGACCACTTCGCCTTCGGCTGCGTTTCGCCTTTAGTCTTTTTCGGACAATATGAAATCAGCCTTGGGTGAGTGGTAGAATGAAGAAGTAAACGGTTAAGAACGTTAAATAACGAAGGAGGGACAGTATGCGTGGATTCAATAAAGTGGTTTTAATGGGGAATTTAACCCGAGACCCAGAATTACGTACAACGCCAAGTGGGCAAAATGTGTGTAGCTTTTCACTCGCGGTTAATCGCAGTTGGAAAAATGCACAGGGTGAACAGCAGGAAGCGGTTGATTACATTGACTGTAATATCTGGGGTAAACCGGCTGAGATCATCAATCAGTATATGAAAAAGGGAAGTGGCATACTTGTTTCAGGCAGGTTGCAACAGCGATCCTGGGAACAAGAGGGTCAGAAACGTAGCAAAGTCGAAGTGGTTGTCGAAGATTTCAACTTTGTAGGTGGCGGTTCTGGTGACGGCGGCGGATCGAGCTCTTCAAGTTCGAGTAGCACATCGTCACCTAAGAAAAGTGATCCAGTTGTCGAAGATATTGGCGACGAGCCAATAAATCTCGACGATATTCCATTCTAAGAAAGGATAAGAAAGTGGCGAAGATTTTTAAACACAAGACGGATATTCCATATTTTGACTACAAGGATTTCAAGACCTTGCAGCGGTATGTGAATCAGTATGGTCAAATTGAAACTCGTAAGAAAACAGGTTTGACCGAAAGCAAGCAGCGTCAGTTAGCAAAGGCTATCAAGCGCGCACGACACTTGGCCCTATTACCATTTGTAAGCAGTAACTAAGGAATCAAAATGGCTTTAGGGGTAACTGATTTACGAAAAGGACAGGTGTTCGCATTCGAAGGACATCCGTATCGGGTGGTTGAGTATGCTCAGAAAGTGATGGGACGCGGTGGGAGCATTGTGAACGTTACGATAAAAAGTTTGCTCGATGGCAAACAATTGCAGAAAACATTCAAAGGCAACGAGCAGCTCGACAGCGTGGAGCTGACATATGCGAACGTACAATATCTGTACAATGACGGAGCGAAGTTCTACTTCATGGACAACGAAACGTATGAACAGATCGAGTTGAACGCTGATATTATCGGCGATCAAGCGGGCTTTTTGAAAGAAGGCGATGTTGTGAAGGCAATGAAGCTGGACGGGAACGCAGTGAGTGTTGAATTACCCAAGAATGTCTATCTAAAAGTAACGTACGCAGAAGATGTCGTAAAGGGCGATACGTCCAGCTCGGTTCTAAAGAACGTGAAGCTAGAAACGGGTATTGAGGTTAAAGTGCCTGCGTTCATCAAAGAAGGCGATGTCATTTCTGTCGATACTGAGACGTGGGAATACCGCGAACGAAAGAAAGACTAGGTTTTTTCAAGTGAACCGATTAGACAAAGAGTTGCTCACAAGAGGGCTGGTGTCAAGTCGATCACAAGGTGAAAACTATGTAAAACTCGGTGTGGTGACGGTCAATGGTAAAACAGTCACAAAACCGGGTTTTTTAGTGCGCGAAGAGGACAAAGTGCAGTTAAAAAGTGAGCAATATGTGTCTCGCGCCGCACTAAAATTAGCGTCTATATCAAAGCAGTTTGCGCTCGACTTTCGTGGTAAGGTAGTGCTCGATGTTGGAAGTAGTACTGGTGGATTCACGGATTATGCACTGCAACACGGTGCTCAAAAAGTCATAGCGGTTGATGTAGGAACGGATCAGCTACATCCAAGCTTACTCGGAAACCCAAAGGTTGAGTTGCATGAAAAAACCGACATTCGTGAGTTTTTCCCTGTTCAAAAAGCAGACATTGCGGTTGCTGATGTATCTTTTATATCGCTTCGTCACATATTACCAGCAGTGAAACGCCAAGTCACAAAAGATGCGCTACTCATCATGATGTGTAAGCCACAGTTTGAAGCAGGAAAAGGGCAGGTCAACAAAGGTATTATCAAGAATAGCGCTGTCCGCCGCCAGATTCTCAAAGATTTTGAAGCTTGGTTGACTCAGAACGGCTTCATTATTCTCGACAAGGCAGACTCACAAGTAGCTGGCGCAAAGGGTAACATAGAACGGTTTTATAAGCTAAAGGTTAAAGTCTAAAGTAGAGCTGCCAACGCGTCGACATCATGTACGACGATTTTATGATCAACAACGCTGATAATCTTGCGTTTTTTAAGCGAGTTTATTTCGCGACTGGTTGTTTCGCGCGTCGCGTTTACTGAGCTCGCAATATCCGACTGTCGGTAGGGAGCATGGATAGTTTGGCTTCCATCTTTGTTTAGTATGCCGAAACGCTTCACATTAGTGAGGAGGAATGAAATAACACGTTCTCTAGCTGTACGGTAGCTCAATGTCATGACTCGCTCTGAGTGTAGGCGGTACGCATCTATAGCCATATCAAGAATAACTGGAATAATATCTGGGTTACGGTCGAGAAATTCCAGGTATTCCACTTTGCTAACACGCCACAATGATGTTGATTCCATCGCCTCATAAGTCACGCTTCGATGCTCGCCTGTAAACGCCCAGATGAGGGGGAATACACTGCCAGTTCCTCGTACGAGTAACAGGTTTTCTTCGCCGTATTTTGTAATCGTGTAGGCTTTTACAAAACCCCACTCAATAAGATAGACGCCGTTCGGTTCATCTTCAGGACGGATGATGGTTTCACCCTTTTTGTATTGAATACGGGTGTGAGCTTTGAAGAAAGAATCTAGTAATTCCCATTTTCTAACTTGTGTCATTGATACATTGTTGCAATATCACACAAAAAAGGCAAGCGTGAGCAATGTCACATCTATTTTGTATCGTTATTTACAGATTAAAGTGTGACAGTGTTATTCAATATATGAGGAAAAAGAGAAGTAGGGGAGGATAACTATATGGTGACATACGAAGAAGTTATGAGGCAGCTTCGAGAGTTGGGTGTTCGCTTTCCGTTTTTTGGGAAGCCTGAAACGCGAGAACTAGCCAATATTTTGAACTCTGATGAGCGTATTTATCACTGTACCTTTGGTTTTTACCAAGGGGGGTCAGCCTTACTAGTAGCGACAAGTAGTAGATTGCTCCTCATAGACAAACGACCGTTTTTCCTAAATCTTGAAGATATTCGGTACGAAATGATTAATGAAGTGGATTTCGCAGGAAGATTACTAGACGCAGCAGTGAGTCTACATACTGGCAGCAAAGAACTTAAATTCAGATCATTTTCTGATGCTCATTTGAGGCGGTTGTGTAGTTTTATCCAGGATCAAATTACGCGAGCCCGGCAGCTGGAGCACATGGTAGAGCAGACCAGGCCTGCCGCAAGTGAATGGCGTCCATATTCGCTTCTTTTACCAAAGCGTCGTGTAAGTAAGTTTGGCCAACCTGTTCAGGAACTTTGAAACAACATGGTACGCTTATAGGTATGGGGAGAAAAAGTCCATATCTGCAAGGTAGCTCGAAGGGTCAATGGGTGCTGGGATTACTACTATTGCTTGCTTTAATTGTCATAGGCTTCGTGCTGCGGTGGTACTATCAGAATACGAAACAGGAGCCGGTCACCAACCAAGAGTCTTCGAGTCAGCTGATCTCCGAACCGACTAACTCAAGTATCTCCGAAGTAGAAGAGCCAGAAAAAGCACAGTTTGATAAACAAGCTTTGGAAAAGGTGGTCTTTGATTGGATAGATTCATTGCCTGCTTCAGCATCAAGTACAGCTAGCGTGTCAATTGTTGATACCGACAATACATTCATAACAGGTTTTAAGATAGATAGGCAGTATTTTACGGCCAGCTTGTATAAGCTATATGTAGCCTACGAAGGATACAAAGCAATCGATGCTGGTATATATGGCCCCGATGAACCATATCTGAGTGGTAAAACTCGCCTGCAATGTCTCGATGCCATGATCCGAAGCTCTGATAGTCCGTGTGGCGAAAAAATGTGGACGGAGCTGGGCAAAGAAAAATTAGACGCGGCTATCAAAACATACGGAATTAAGAACACGTCAATGGTTAACTTACGGACAACATCTGAGGATGTTGCGACACTTCTGTCTCTCGTGGCGCGTGGTGAGGGCTTGAGCGAAGATTCTAAAAGCAAGTTTCTAGATTCAATGAAAGATCAAGATGCTCTCTATCGAAGAGGCTTGCCGAGCGGCTTTTCGGACACGGTTACTGTCTATAACAAAGTCGGCTGGAACGAAAATCTAGAGTATCACGATGCAAGTATTTTAGAGCTGCCGGACCGCAAGCAACTTATTGTGACAGTACTAACAAGTGGGGTAGGAACAGCAAAGATACGGGACTTGGCAGCAGGACTTGAAGCGGTACTTGTTGCTAATTAGCGCTTCTTTTTTAGCTTCCCGAGATGGGTATGCTGAAATGACGTTTGTTCCTTGAGTCCAAAACCGAGGGTTCGGTCAACCGCAATGTGAAACGTCCAGAGAAAGCCAATAACAGCGACAACTTCTATTTCTTGAAAAAGTCCATACGCGATGAAGAGTGTTGGCAGTGTAAGGTTGTGCGACAGGTTGTAGAAAAGCGCACCAGTTTTGTCATCTTTTAGATAGCCAACCATCCCGACATCAAATAGAAGAAATGTTATTGGAATAGTCCAGAGGCTTACTGATGACAACTGAACAAGGACGACCATGAGTACTGCGAGTGAGAATGCTTCCCAGCGAAGATGTCGAATAAAATTCTCAAATTCCTTCATTTGTCTTCTTCTCCTTACACATTAAATTTGAATTCGACCACATCGTCGGGTCTCATGATGTACGTTTTACCTTCGGTTCGGACTTTGCCGGCAGCTTTAGCGGCTGCTTCTGAACCGGCAGCGATGAGGTCGTCGTAATCAACGACTTGGGCAGCGATGAAGCCTCGTTCAAAATCACCATGAATGACACCCGCTGCTTGTGGGGCGGTATAACCTTTGCGAATTGTCCAGGCGCGTACTTCTTTTTCACCAGCAGTTAAATAGCTCTGTAAGCCGAGTAAGTCGTAGGCAGCATGTACAACTAGGTTGAGGCCCGATTCTCTTTGGCCGTAGCTTTCGAGCATTTCGTTTCTATCAGATTCGTCTAACCCACGCAGTTCGTCTTCAAGCTTTGCACTGACGAAAACGGCTGGTGCAGGGGCAACGAGCTCGGCGAGTTCTGCACGTTTTGTTTCATTTGCGAGCTGATCGTCATCCAGGTTAAAAAGGTAGAGGATTGGCTTTGCAGTCATAAGTTGTAAGTCGGTCAAATGCTCTTGGTACCCTTCAAGCAATTCAGGCGTTTTCCAGAGAGGAATACCTTCGTTAAGTTGAATAAATATTTTATTCAGGATATCTGCTATTGGTTTAAGTTTGGGGTTTGCTCGAGCTTCTTTCTCGACCCTGGGGAGGCGTTTTTCAATGGTTTGAATATCGGCTAACACAAGCTCTGTCACTATGACTTCAATGTCATGTGCTGGATCACGAGAACTATCACTACGGAGGACATCTGGGTTATCAAAAGCGCGGACAACTTGGCAGATGGCGTTGCAGCTTCTGATGTGTGACAGGAATTGGTTGCCCAAGCCCTCACCCTTGCTGGCACCTGCTACAAGCCCTGCGATGTCGACGAAAGTGACGGTAGCAGGAATGACTTTTTGGCTATGGTACATATCAGCGAGCTTCTGGAGGCGCGGGTCGGGTACAGGAACAATACCTGTGTTTGGCTCTATGGTTGCAAAAGGGTAATTCGCGGCCAGAATGTTGCTGTCTGTTAGTGCGTTAAATAGAGTACTTTTACCCACATTTGGCAAGCCAACAATCCCAATTGCTAACATTTAAACCAACCTTTCTCTCATTTAACAGATGAGTTGCGAAAATTGAATTTTCATTATTATTTATAGTTTCAATTTCGGGTGTCGCTAACAATGGAATACGTCCCCACACTCTGACTTCTTGTTTTGTAGCTACGATTTTCGTTACGACTTTCCTAATTATGGCTTTCTTCTCTGTAAAGCTCAAGTTTTCTACTCGGTTTATGGTTCCGTCAAGGTACTGCTCAAGAGTTACGGGTTTCTGATTGACCATTTCATCTTCTAAAGCAGAGACTTCAGCCACTAGTGCTTCACGCTTATCGTTAAGTTCGTACATTACATCTTTGTAACGTCGTTCTGACATCACGCCTTGACCGTAGGCTTTATCGTAACGGTGTTGTTCGTCATCTAGCTTCTTTAGCTTCGTAGTAAGCATTTTAAGCTGGTTTTGAAGCGGGGAAGTAGCTTGTCTGCGTTTTGCCTTCTCAACCACCAAATTAGGGTTCAGAAGCAGTTCTTTGATATTACGCCATACCAGTGCGTCAAATACGGGAACGTTGATGCCAGCCTCATGGCACTCACGAGCCAACGGGTATTTGCTCAATCGGTCTGTACAGCGATAGTACGAGCTACCATTGCTCACTGGATCACCAGTTCGGGCTTTACCGCAAGCACATTCAACTAAGCCAGCTACAAGGTATTTATTTACGCTATTATTGCGTGTATTTACACGCTTGTTCTTCTCAAGCTGTACTTGGACTTTATGGAAAAGGTCTGGGCTAACGATAGCTGGGACTTCAACATGAAACCATTCTTCCTTTGGTCGGCGTTTACGACTACCCTTAGTGATTTTGCGGTACTTTTGTTCTGGGTTACGAGGGTTCTTGGTAGGGACGCTCTCGCTTTTATTGTAGTAATGGTCGCCCATGTAGGTAGTATTACGCACCATTCTGTCTAATGTACCACCACTCCATTGGTCTCGTTTGCCTTTAGGTGGTGGAACTCCCATTTTGAACAGCTTGCGTTTGACTTCATGCTTAGAAACACCTGCGGCGATCCATTCAAATACTTGCTTTACGACTTTTGCTTGTTGTTTGTTAATCTCAAAGTAGCCGTCTCGTGCGTCAGGACCCGACTTAATGCGAGGGAAGTAGTCGTAACCATATTTAGGTTGGTAGCCGAGCAGTTTCTTATTCTCACGCACCTTACGAACCTTACCAATACGCATGCGTTCGGTTATCTTCACACGCTCATACTCATGGAAGATGCCCATTACGCTGCCCATAAGTATTTCCTCGGTAGTTTGCCCGTTAATGTCATGAAGGCTTATACACTCAATTCCACACTCACGCAGTTCATCTAAGATGATTTCCTGATGTACGAACTTACGGGACAATCTGCCCCTATCGTACACGTACAAGACTTCAAATTTAGCTTCACGAGCGTCTGCCCGCATACGGTCTAAGTCGGGTCGTTCAATAATCGCACCACTCCAACCCTCGTCCTTGTATTCACAGTCAGCCAGCAGTATATTGCCATCTTTCTGTACTCTTTCAAGTATTTCCATTTTCTGGTTTTCAATTGTTTGTTCTTCTTCCTGATGTGCCGTACTGACACGCATGTAAATTGCTGCTTTTTTCATTGCTTTCTCCTTGTGGAGTAGGTAGCTATAAATTTCTGCAAGGCGGTTTCACTAATACGATAACCTCTGCCAAGTTTTACGGCTTCCAGTTTTCCGCTTTTAATGTAAGTGAGTACGCTCTGCCAGTGGATTTGCAGTATGTCTGCGACTTCTTGTACTGTATGAAATTTATAGCTAACCATATTATCTCCATTATTAGTTAATTGTAAGTAATTGTCAATGCTTATCCGTTAAATTGCTTCATTTATCTCCTTTTCTACTTGTTCAAATATCTCGTTAAACACTTCGTCTAAGATGTTGAATTCGTCCTCTACGACTACATACTCAAACGTCGGTTCTTCTGGCGGCCTAGTTTCTTCCTTTCTTTTCATGGCGTATCTTCTAAGTCTTAGCTATCTCTTAAACAGCAATCCTACAGGTTAATTAGTTATCTATTAGGACTAGCTATCTCATAGTGTTGGCAATCCTATAAGTTAGTTATCTATATAGAATTAGTTACCTAATAGATTTAGTAATCAAATAGGTATTTTTATGTGAGATTTAGTTAGACTTGCCCTCCATTTCATCAATGGCTTTACCTAGCTCCGCTTCAATATCCATGTGTTCAACATCTTCAAAGACCTCTGAAGCATCGTCGTAATCATCTACTGCTTTCAGGGCTAATTCCTTAAAGTACAACCAGAGTTCGCATGATTTTGCGTAATCGTAGTTGCTCTTCCACTCATCGTTGGCGTTGAGAATTGCTGGCTTGTAGACTAAGAGCTGCCCCTCTACCTTCTTGGACGGCACTACACGGATACCGCTCACATAAAAGCCAATATCTTCGAAGTGCAGTTTGACGAAGTACGTACCTGTACCGCTTTTAGTAACCTCTGTCTTGCAATTACTGAAATCTATACGCATGATGAACCCCCGTTGATGTCATGCCACAGCTTGTGTAGCAGGTCGTACCACTCATCTGTATTGCGGTAGCGATTGCAGAACACATGGTCAAGCTGTGCTTCCATGAGTTCCATGTTTAAGCACTTACGGCGATACTGATTGACGTAGAATTTCTGACGTAACCAGCTTGGCTTTTGCTTGCCAGCTTGCTCAAAAAGCCACTTGGCTGTACTAAGCTGCTGACGTGTGATTGTTATTTCGATTTTAGATGAAACTCTCATCTGAGAAGTTGGATCGTGTATCGGTGTTTGGTGGTCAGAAGCACTATTTATGTGTTCTGAGCCATTTTGTTTATTTTGGTCGTGACTTTCTTTCTTAAAGTTTTTCATTGTAATTTACCCTCTTAAAGTTGCTTGAAATTTGGGCAACTTTAACCAGCTCAAGTAAGGTGTACACGGTTTGATTGGTTTTAGTTGCTTTAGCTTGTTGTTAACAACATAGCTAGTATTTCAAGCATTAGGGCAACGGTCGTTGAATCGGTTTTATGTTGTATAAAAGTGGTTCAATTGAAGTTCAATTCGGTTCACTCTGGTTCATCTGGTGCAAGAAAGCCCCACTCAATGAGTAGCTCATCAGGCCAAAGAGTTGTTTTAGCCCCCGCCCGTGCAAGTTCTGCTTCGAATTCATAAATATCTATTCTCTCGGCTATTGCCTCATCACGGGTTATCTTTGGACGAAAGACAATACTCTTATCCTCCCTAATCGTTGGGAAGAATAATGCTCTCAGCGTCGGCGTAAAGCCCGCACTACTTAATACGGTACTGATGTTACGTGCCGTCTTGTCAATACTAGGCTTAAATAGTTTGTTTGGGTTGCTAGTGGATTGTTCCATTAGTTGGTCTAACACCGAATCAACATGTGCCTTTTTGAGTTTTAGAGCGTCGTTCACCAAGATTGAGCCGTCTAATTTATATGTTAGGGTATATTCAGGTATGTACCACATTCGTGGTTGTCGAGTTTCTTCTTCGTTACTTTCTTCATCGTGCCTTTTCTGGGCTTCATCAACCACTATTTTGTTGTATTTATCCAGTATGGTTTGAGTTTGTTCAATCAGTTTCTTTTGTTCTGGCGAGAAGTCGGGGTTATGCTTATCGGCAATAATACACAGTCTATCTATCTCGGCTATATGGTAATCAATGTACTTGCTAGGATTTTTGATGTACTTAACGGGGCTTTCCTTGCTCTCGTATAATCTTTCTAGGAATTTCTGGACATCGTATGCCGCATGAATATAATCAATCTGCTTCCATATTGGTTCGTATTTAATGTTAGCTAACTCAGTGTTTCGCTTATACAATTCTTGTAGCTCGTTCACTAGTAATACATACACACGGTTAATTTCCTTTAGGTCGAAGTCTGGACTGTGAACAACAATTTGGTACAGGCTAAAAATGTTTATTACTTTGCTTGCGTATTCATTCAATGATTTTGCTACTGCATAATCGTTGGCTTTTGATGGTTGTTTTGGAGCACCCATAATTAGATAACATTATAGGTGATTTTGTAGCTGTTAAGCCAGACGCTTATACCTGTACCTTATCTGTCATAATTAGAGTAGTAGTTTTGACAGACAAAAAGGAGTTATTATGGCAATCAGAAATGCCATTGGGCGACCACCAAAATTCAATGCGAAAACCGTAGATAAAATATCGTTTTATATTGAACGCAACTATAACGTTAGTG
>JAGQNQ010000050.1 GCA_020428015.1 Candidatus Saccharimonadota bacterium
GTTATTTTATAGCAAGGAAGAGTTGCTTCGCATGTTTGATGCACAGAAACTTGCCAAAGAGAGCGATGTGCAGATTGATGAACTTCGGATGATACGGGGGATGCTTGAATTTGGCGACAAGAAAATTAGGGATGTTATGACACCACTTCGCATGGTACAAGTTGTAGCAAAAGATGATGAAGTAGGCCCTGTGCTCATGGACGAGTTGCACAAATCAGGGCATTCGCGCTTCCCAGTTATTTCAGAACCGAAACATTTTAATTTTGTTGGAACTTTGTATCTAAGAGATCTCGTGGGGCAAAAAGATACAAAAAAAGTAAAGGATGTCATGAGCCCACACGTGCGCTATGTGCATGAAGAAGAGTCACTTGATCATGCCTTGCGAGCATTTCTGAGGACTCGCCATCATCTTTTCGTCGTGGTGAACAATTTCGAGGAATTTGTCGGGGTTTTAAGTATTGAGGACGTGTTGGAAGAAATCATCGGTAAAGAAATAGTAGATGAGTTTGATCGCCACGATGATTTACGCGCTGTTGCGCAGAGCATTGCCGAAAAAGAACGAAATGCTCGCGAAAAACACGCTGTAAAATCTGAAAAGTGATATAATTACCTCTGATGAAACGTTTTGGCCGTTCTAATATGAATTATTGGTCCTAAAGCCTAGCCGGATGCGGGTTAGCGCTGTCAGGACCTACATAAAGCCATAACAATGTCTAATATGAAAAAAAGGAAGTGAAATGGAACGAACTTTGAGCAGAGATCTAAAGGGTCTCATCGGAAAAAAAGTGCTTATCAGAGGGTGGTTACATAAAAAAAGGTTAATGGGCGGCCTGACGTTTATAAATGTACGTGATCGATCTGGGCTAACACAGATTCTCATTGAGGACAAAGATGAAACTGAAAAACTGCGTGGTATGCAAATTGGCACAGTTGTAGAGATTACCGGCGCTGTTGTTGAAGAGCCTCGTGCACCGGGAGGGGCCGAAATTCATGAACCTGAGCTTTCGGTTCTCGTCCCTGTTGTAGATGAGCCTCCGGTAGAAATTGATAAGCCGATCTCTCATAAGCCGGAGCACCTCGAAACGTTATTTGAAAACCGAGTAGTTAATATTCGGAACTTGCAAGAGCAAAAGATATTCAAAATTCGCGCGAGTCTCACTCGGTACATCCGCGACTTTCTCTACCAGAATGAATTCGTTGAGATCGACACACCGAAACTCCTTTCAGGAGCAACTGAAGGCGGAGCGGAAGTTTTTAAACTTGATTATTTCGGCCAGGAAGCAACGCTTGCTCAAAGTCCGCAGTTCTACAAGCAGATTATGGTTGGCGCGTTTGAGCGTGTATATGAGATTGGTCACAGTTACCGCGCCGAACCAAGTGCAACGACTCGTCACCTAACCGAGCTCACCATGCTTGATATTGAGATGGGCTTCGTGAGCAGACATGACGAAGTGCTTGATATGGTTGCTGACATGACAAAATACGCACTTCAAAAAGTTTATGAAGAGCACGCTGATGATCTGCGCAGTTTGAACGCACCAGAGCTGAAACTTCTTGAAGGCAAACCAGTTCCACGGTTCACAATTGCCGAAATTCACGACATGTACAGCAAAGCAACTAAAAACGATACGACACAAGAAAAAGATTTAATACCTGACGAAGAGCGTTGGATTGCTGAACATGCACGCAAGCAACTCGGAAGCGACCTAGTCTATGCTGTCAGGTTCCCGATCGCAGCTGGTAAGTTCTATCACAAAATGGATCCAGAAGACGGCACGGTGTTGTGGGGCGATCTGCTATTCCGCGGCCTAGAAATTGCCACGGTACCACTACGTGAAAACAACTACGAAAAAATGATAGAGCAGATGAAGGCTGCCGGTCTTGATGTTGACCACATTGGCTTCAAATACTACTTACAAGCATTCAAATATGGGCTGCCAATGCACGGAGGCTGTGGATTCGGTATTGATCGTTTGGTTCAAAAAACAATTGGCCTAGCGAACGTCAAAGAAGCAACGCTCTTTCCTCGTGATATCAATCGACTTGCTCCTTAAACAGAGAGTATACTTGCTCTATAACTAAGGGGGTGCTCGATCATGAAACTACTAGAAAAATTATTTGGAATGTTCGGTAAGGCAAAGGACAAGCTATCGGAAGACATGGATTCACCCGATGAGATGAAGGCGAAAACAGCTGAGTTAATGGATCAGCACGCAGAAACGATAGAAAAAGTAACTGATGCGATTCCAGGTGAAGTAGACGACCAGATGGTAGAAAAAGTCAAAGAGGCTTTGAAATAAATCTAGGCAGCTATTCCGAGAAATTCAAGGTCACCGAGACCACTTTCATCAATAGGTGAGGCAACGGTTACTCCGACAATAAGTGGAACAGATAAATCTGACTTATTGGCTTGTTCGAGTGCCTGTTCTCGAGCTCGCTTTAATTTGCCGGCAAAAATTTTAAGCTTTCGTTGCCCGACATTTTTACCTTCGAGTAACGCGTCTCTAGCCCTTTTTGCTTTCTCGGTTTTTAGGGTTAAGTTACCCAAATTCATTGCCGAGATAAGTCTTTGTTGTGACTTGAGGGTAGCTTCAGCATCTAGTAGTCCGATGAAGCCCATGGCAATTGCTTTATTATCATAGTCTTCTATACCTTCTCGTCCAGGCATATCAAACTCGTCTGAAACCTTTAAAGTCGTAAGAACTGCTTCATCAGGGAACTCTCGAGTCAATCCAAGGTGTATTTGTTTGTAAGCTCTTTTATGGTGAGCTTCGTTTTTGGCTATTTCGTGAATAATTCTGCCTAAGATCGGTCCGTAGATTCGTGCAGCGTTTTCGTATGTTATAACAGTCGCATCTTCTTGAAGCGCGACAAATGCATTTGAACCCATGAAATCAGAAGTATCTACATGATTACCAATCTTCATATGTCTGCTGTGGTCATGATAGAAATCTTCTTGATCAATAATTCCGGTACTGAGCAATATAAAAGTCTCTATTCGATCATGCATATCCTCATCAGGAACCCACAATCCGTTATGCCATCTGTCCAGGCCATTATATGGTCGAGGTGCATTTTGTGGAGTGTAGTTCTTTAGCCTGACAGCTAGTCTGTCGATTTGTCTTGAATACCCGGCAATATACGCTTCGGTCTTATGAATAATTTCCCATGCGATTTTTAGAGGTTCAGGGTTGATACCGTGTTCTTTGTATAATGCCTCAACGCGTAGGTACTCTTCACGAAGAGCATGCGATATATCAAGATCTGACATCTCATCCACATTTGTAAAGTTGTTTTCTTTGAATGCTTCTCGTGCAAGGGTAATTGGGTTCAGAGGTTGTCTACTTGCTTCAAGTGAATAATAAAGAAATTCCGCATCTGACATAGAGGCAGTATCTGGTATAGGATGTTCTGCCCTCCAGATAGCTCTATCTTCCTTTTTCATGACCCTAGGAGCAGGCGGGGCCAAGTAGGCATCGGTAGCTTCAATTATCAGCTGGTTGTATACGGGTGCAATTTTTCGATCAAATAGCTCAAGGCTCATACTGGACATCATTGTACAGTTTCACAAAAGACAGACCAAGCATAACCCCTTTGTGCAACCACCGAGTAAGATGCTAAAATAGCCTCAAGCATGGGTGAGAAAAAAAAGATTGAAATTGCTGGCGCGCCAGACGATGAAAATATCGATCTGAAAGCTGATGTCTCTGAAGAAACACAGGATGTCTGGGCTGAAAAGCTAGATGAGGTAGAGTCTGAGACGGAAGAAAACGTAGATCCAGAATCTGAAGAGGTAGAGCAGGATTCTGCCAGTGACACAGAGGCTGCTAATGAGGATGTACCTGAAGAGACAGGCGAAGAAACTTCTCAAGATGAAGAAACACAGCCTGAATCAGATCCTGAAGACGACGGAACGAGTTCAGATGATGATAATGCAGAAGAAAACGTAGATGAGTCTGAGCACGAAAGTAAAGTGTCATCAGATGATGTCGAATCCGAAGGGTCGGATAACCCAGAGCCGGAGCAACAGGACGAGAAGCCAGAAACGGCAGATGACGCGGTAGATGAAATCGTTCGTGAAGAAAGCAACGCCGTTCTAAAGGCTGAAGACGAGGCTCGACAACGGTTTAATGCGCCTGCTGAAAAAAAATCTCTCAAGGATAATCTAAGACACTTTTTTGCTGTCTGGTGGAAAATTAAACGCTACAGGTATGGTACGCTGGTTGGCTTATTCGTTGCGCTCCTCGTGGCGGTTTTTGTTCCATACACGCGGTACGGGATGCTTAATCTGGCTGGTGTGCGGGTAAGTTCAAGCATGGTTGTCGTGGACTCGGTAACTGGTATTCCACTTAAGAATATTCCCGTTCAATTGCAAGGTAAAGAAGCGCGTAGTGATGACGATGGGAAAGTGTCTTTTACAGATCTAAGGCTCGGCAGAACGCAGCTAAAGGTGGACAAACGAGGCTATGCACAGTTTGAAAAATATATAACGCTTGGCTGGGGCAGCAACCCAATTGGTGAACAGGGGATAACGGCAACAGGCGCTCAGTTTAAGTTCGTGTTAACTGATTGGTTAACAGGCAAGCCAGTGACGGACGCAGAGGCAACCTCCGGCGAGGATGTTGGGCAGTCCGATGATGAAGGACGTATCACACTTACTGTTGGTGAGGATGGTGAAGATGCAGAAGTTGTTCTTAGTGCCAAAGATTACCGTGAAGAGCGACTAAAATTGAGTGATATTAATCAAGAAGAAACGGCA
>JAGQNQ010000051.1 GCA_020428015.1 Candidatus Saccharimonadota bacterium
AGCTTTATTGCGGTTTTACTTCTTAATATTGACGTTCTAATTAGATTTATCATGAACAACGACACTAGTTCATATGAATTTTTTCACGAAAGAATATCCGAGCTAATAGACACCCCTTTGATGTGGCTGAACGATCACTTACTAACTCCAAGCGTAGCTACATTTATATTATGGGCCGTGATTGGTCTAGTATGTTATACGATTTTGTACTTCTTTGCAGATATTAAATCAGAGGTATCTGAAGTTTTATCGGAGGGAAAAAATAATATAAACCCAAATAATAAACTGTATAGATCAAGAAAACTAAAAATTGTAGTAAATTTAATTATTCTTCTGGTTACTATAATTGCAATATTTGAAATGATCCTGTTATCTTTAAATAAATTATTGCCGTATTCTTCGACTAAGGTATATCTAAGTTTATACGACAGCATTTCCTTGTTAACTAGAGTGTGGTTTATTGTTGAGTCTTTTATGGCATTATTTTTAATTCCTTTGACTTTATTAACTATTATTCGGATTAGCAATCAGTTGCGGAAGACATGATTAATAGCGATGGATGTGTTCACGACTGAAGAGTAGTTCGTAAAATGGTGAGGTACACGTCGGTGGCAAACGACCAGCAAGAAAATTACTTTGCAGAGGGCAGCATCTAACACTACAACATGAAATGCGAAGATGAAAATCAAGGAGACTGGTGTGGACGGCCCAGCTGGGCTAAAATGCTTTTCTCTATCATCCACCCAATCGATTCGTTTGACACGTTGACTACTTCAATGATGAAGCCGGCGATATTAATGCCGAAATGATTGAAACAGAAGTCGAGATGAGGTTCGAAGAAGTTGAAGGTAGAACCAAAGTAGTCTCCATCTGTGTCTGCGCCGATGAAGCAGCACTCAAAACAGTTATGGATATGGGAATGGCGGATAGTATAACTCAGACGTCGGACAGGCCTGAAGAAGAATTATTTGAAAAATAGGCGTACAATACACTTATAAATCAAGGAGTTATATATGGAAATTAATATCTGGGCAGTGATAGCAGCGACGGCCGCAATGTTTGCTGTGGGTGCATTTTGGTACATGGCAGCTTTCGGAAAAATGTGGGGAGAAATGTTTGGCTTTGATAAGCTGAGCAAAGAAAAACAAAAAGAAATGCAAAATCAAATGGGACCTTGGTATGGCGTGCAATTAGCGATGACCCTGCTGTCCGCATTTGTTCTTTCGAGCCTTACAAGTCAAATGCCAACTGTGTCACTATACAAAATTGTCTTTAGTATTTGGCTTGGTTTCATCGTCCCAGTTACTGTTTCAGGCGTGATATTTGGTGGAACAGAGACCAAGTGGATGAAACGCAAAATTTTCATCCAAATTGGCGAGTCCTTGGCGCATCTACTTGTGGCTGCGTGGGTAATTGGGTTGATCCAAAAATAGATGGAAGAAATTCGAAAATATAATTCTGCGCAAGGAAACTATACGGATATATGCGAAACACTTCGTGTGCTTCTCGCCACAGGTTTGCCTGAAGCGGAAGCAAGGGTATGGCATGGACACCCGGTATGGTTTTTAGACGGGAATCCGATTGTTGGTTATTCCGTTCAGAAAAAGGGTGCTCAATTGATGTTTTGGAGCGGACGGTCATTTGACGATCCTGTGCTTGTCGGGGATAGTCGGTTTCAGGATGCATCAATTTTCTACAACTCCGTTGATGAAATAGATGAGCCAAAGATTTCGGATTGGCTTGCTAAATCTCGAGATATCCAGTGGGATTACAAAAATATCGTTAAAAGAAAAGGTATATTGGAGCGACTCAAATGATCAAAACTGCTAATGAATATATCGCTGGTTTTTCAGGAGAAGTTCATGCTCGATTACTGCAGATGCGGGAAATTATTCAATCAATAGCACCGGAAGCGGTTGAATCGCTATCGTATGGATTGGTTGGCTATAAATACAAAGGTAAACCACTTGTGTATTTTGGCGGTTTCGAAAAGCATATAGGATTTTATGCAACGCCGAACGGCCACGAAGCATTCGCTAAAGAATTCGCAAACTACAAACAAGGTAAAGGTTCTGTGCAGTTCCCGCTTGATCGGCCACTGCCTATTGAATTAGTCGAGAAAGTTGTCCGATTTCGCCTGCAAACAATCAATGAAAGCTAGTGAGCGGCGACGGACGCAAGTAACCGGTCGAATTGCGTGCGCTGTTCAGTTGTGAACATGATATCCGGGTTGTCAGTATGGGCTTTCGGGCTTAAAATACCTGAGCTCTCAGAAAATTCCCGATAGTACGATGCTGACACGACTCGGTAGCGTGAACCATTAATCACTTTGTGGCCACTGGCGCAAACACCATTGCCTAGTAGTGATGTGACCTCTTCGGTCATGTCGTAGCCACCTGCACTGGTCTCTAGACTGCGCAGGGCATATTCAATAGCCATGCCTTCGCCAACAAAATCATGCCATTCGGTATTGTAGCTAGACAGTTCAGGCACGTTGTTGCTTGGGTCTTTGCAGGTGCCGTCGCGGCCGAGCATGGTTGTCCAATCGTCTGATACGCCGCCTACAGCAAAATAGTCGTTGTCACTAAAACTAATCAGCTGGCGATGACCAGTGTCGGCGACCTCAAATTTTGCGTCGACAACGCTTGCGTCACCCCACTCGCTTGGGTAGCAAAATGCCGCACCGAAGTCTACATCCTGGAAGGCCGTTTCACCGTCCTCACAGGTGATAGCTGCGGCGTCCTCCGGCGTTTCTTCTACCTTTTGATCTGGGTTGGTGAACGTTTGACCGTCCGGCGTGACGCATTTCTCCGGGAAACTTTCTTGGATGGGATAGCCGGCTGCCTTGCACCCTGCAAACGAAGTTACTTGGGCGTTGCCAGCCTGTTCGCTGCCCGAGTCTTGTTTGTTCTTGTCACGAAAGCCAAACCAGTAGGCTGCTGCGCCGGCTAGCAGTGCTAAGATGATCGCAACAACCAGCCATAACTTCTTTTTAGACTTTTTTGGCGGTAACGTTTGTTCCGGCATTTGCTCGGATGTTTGCGGTTTTGGTTCTTGGTCTGTTGGTAGTTGAGCTTGATTATTTTCCATACCCCTACTATGCACGCAAGCATAACCAAAATCAACCTGCTAATTCGAGCGGTAGCTGAGCCAACTAATAGTCCAAGTTACAAGTAAATAAACAACGATAACTGGCAAGGACTACGGTGAGTTGCTTAAGAAAATCATCACGGTGCTACCAACCCATACCGTCGCAATAATGCCGCTCGCATACGGATACTTAATGAAAAACAAGACGTCAGAATATTTCATGTTATTGCCTCCTGTTAATTTTACGTATGTTATTGGGTCACTATAGCGAAGACGATCAAGCCACGAAGATACAACATGTAGGCTCCTATCTAACGACTCCGTGTCTACGGACACAAAGTCACCAACACCGACATGCGCGTGTTCGTTGATAACTCGCTGGTAGGCGCGCCCCGCTAAAACTTTGGGAAGCCTACCTATTTTTGAAGCTCAGATATTTCAGGCGCAGTTCATTGCGCCATTCATAAACCATGTAGCCAGCTGTTGCGATGAATGTGGCTGTGAGTACCGGCCAGTTCAGCTGGCCACCTGCACTTTCTACTGCTACGTCTTTAACGTCTAATAAATCAGCCTCTGAACTCACACCGAGCGTACTAACTTTCCGACAACGATTAGTTTCTGGATTACGCTCATAGCCTGGTTCGCAGGGGGTTAACGTTGAACCGGAGCTGCTCACTTTTTTGCATCTATTTGTCTCTGGATTGCGAAACTCATCTTCGTCACAAGGTGCGAGCTGCGATACAGCCGTTTCGATGGTGCGACAACGATTGGTCGCAGGGTTGCGATACTTACCTGCAGGGCATGGTGCTAATACACTTGTCACTCCTGCGATTTCTTCAATCGCAGGCTGCAGGTACGGTTTATTGGCAGAACCACGCGTTATTTGGTTAGTATAGATCCACACATCTTCAACTAATGCCCAGCTCACATCATCCTGGGCATTCTGATACGCAGGAGAATTGCTCACTGTATTCCCAGCAGGCGCAATAAGTCGTAACTCCACGCCACTTGCGTTTGGCAAAACAAACCCTGTCTCAGAGTCTGAAAACGCCAGGTACTGGTGAGGGGTGATAACCCGATCATCAATCGTAAATGTCTTCGTAAAACTTGGTCCTAGTTGCAGTTGATAGCCTGTTAAAATCACGTTTTCGTCATTTGGGTTGTATAACTCAATATACTCCAGACCAGTATCATTACCGGGCGCATTGGGCAGCAATTCTGTAATGAAAATTATTTTATCTTCAAGCGGCACCTCAACACAATCGAATCCATCTAGCACATAGCCGGTGGGGACCGACACCTGAAGCTGATCGATATTCTGACACACATCAAAATAACAGTCACCAACGACATCCTGTAGATAGCCTTCGGGGAAAATATCCTGCAAACCGTCAATATTTGGGCAAAGGTCGACAGGCACCGCAACTTCGTAGAGGCTCATAGTTAGCGGCGAAACTAGCGAAGCACTCGTGAAATCTATAGAATTGTTATCCGTGTCCGGATTTGTAAGGCTAATGTCCCGGCTTATGAGTGAGCCGGCCGGAGACGGTAGAGCAGGAGCAGTTTCTGGCTTCACTGCGGTCGAACCCCATCCAACGCGGTCAACCTCATCTGCT
>JAGQNQ010000052.1 GCA_020428015.1 Candidatus Saccharimonadota bacterium
AGTCCTTCAATATCCAAAGCACCACGACTTGCAAAGTGCTGCAGGCCTCGCTTCAATAGAATCGGCCCTGTCGCTCCTTTGACTCGGTACACTGCCTCTCCCTCAGGACGGACAAATTCGAGTTCCGGATACTGTCGAGCAAGTTCAGTCTCATAATGGAAGCGCTTCAATGTCTTTGGCCGTAGCTCTTTCACAACGGACTGCACCTGCGGGATGATATCCCCCGCTTTATAAATAACGACCGTATCGCCGATACGAATATCTTTTCGTTCAATTTCATCCGCGTTGTGTAATGATGCGTGTTGAACGGTTGTTCCCGCCACAACAACTGGATCAAAGACCGCAACTGGTGTTGCAGCTCCCGTCCGTCCGATACTTATTACGATATCTTTTACGACTGTCGTTGCTTCTTCTGCAGGGTATTTATACGCGATCGCTCCACGCGGAACTTTGCCGACCACGCCGAGAGCACGTACCAATGACCTATCGTTAATCTTTACGACGAGCCCATCTGTATTATAGGCGAGTCCATCACGGAGCGTTTCAAATTCGGTCGCATAGCGCAATACTTCTTCAAAATCATCCTCGATATGAGCAGCGTCACTTACCAAAAACCCCATATCTCGTGCCGATTCATACGCTATGGCATTCGTTGAAACCTCGGATTCGTCATCACGCAGAACATCATAAGCAATAAATTGCAGCGGCCTGTCTGCGACAAGTCGAGGATCAAGCTGGCGAATGGTACCAGCAGCAAGATTGCGTGGATTCATAAAAACTGCCAAACCTTCTTTTTCGCGACGTTCGTTCAGTTTCTTGAAGTCCGCTTTTGTCATAATAATTTCCCCGCGCACTTCGGTATGACCTTTCGTAAACTGGTGTTTTCCAGTCAATCGAATTGGTACGCTGGCTATTGTCTTCACGTTCTGTGTAACAACTTCACCAACTCGTCCGTCGCCACGAGTTATGGCGCGTACCAATAATCCATCTTCGTAATGAAGCGCGCATGCTAAACCGTCTTTTTTTGAATCAACATAAAAGTCCGAATCACGAACGCGTTCGTCTAGTTTTGCAATTCGTTCCAGCCAAGCTCTTGCCTCTTCATCAGAAAAGCAGTCGAGCAGGCTGATCATTGGTGATGCATGCTCATACTTCTGGAATCCGCCTTTAAGCGCTTCCGCTACCCGCTGTGACGGTGACTCAGGTACTATCCACTCTGGGTGCGTCGCCTCAATTGCTTTTAACTCTTGGTTGAGCCCGTCGTACACAGCATCACTCACCGTTGGCTCGTCGTTAACATAATACTCTTGACCATAGCGGTTTAGCAGGGCCACGAGTTCGCGGTACCGCTCATTGTTCACAGCAGCTCCCTGTATAGAACAAACAGGTAGGCAGTTGCGAAAGGTACAAGTAAAATTGTTAACGAATAGAAAATGATTTGAGCAAGTGTTGCTGATACGAAAATAAGTGGAAATACGATGACCGTGTACATAACAAGGACAAGGATGACGAGTGCAAAAATCTTGCGAAGGACACTAAAGCGTCGAAACTTCACCAACTCCTTAGCTTTCTTAAGCGCCCGCATCGGGGTCATCTCTGGCAGTGTTGCAACGAACAAGGCTATCGCTGAGGATGTAATAAGGTAAAAGCTTAGAAGTAACAGCAGGAGATAAAGAAGTAGCCAAACTGTTTGCTCGAAAGCGTTTATTGCGATTCCTTTACTTATGACGGTGGAAAACAAGAAATTGCCAATCGAAGCAGGAATAGTCTGAAGCGTAATAACAAGTGCAACCAGCGAAAAGGGTATGAGCGGGTACATTCCCCTGTAGAAGGCCTCTTTCATAGAAACTTCGTGTCCGGCTTGCTGCTGTCGAAAAAGCCAGATGAGCGCAAGAACACTAACAGTCAAGAAAAACAACTGATACAAGCCCTGTATGTCACCGGCCGCACTCGTGGTCGACTGAACAAGAAGTGAGAAAAAGGTAAAGTTCGTTACAACAGCGGAGGCATCCTCGCCCCCGATGTCCTTAAACGAGTCACGAATGTCTTGTACACTAACTGGCGATGAGACACCTCGGACAAATACGACGTAGAGCAAGCCATAAATGAAGAAAAAACGAAGCATATTACGACGGTTAGCGTTAAGTAGTCGAAGTGCTTTTTTTGTCACCATCCACCAACCCGGAAGTGGACCGGCTGGATGTTTAACCCTTTTATGGTATCTGAAGCTCTTATAAGACGGTTTTTTACGAACACGTACATCGTCACCGACGACCTTAGGCTTTTTTACGATGTTCTTGTGAACTTGCTTCTTTTTTGTTGCGGATTTCTTAGCTGTACTCATAGCTTCTTATCCATTCCTCGCAGACGAGTAATTCTGTCAGCGATTGGTGGATGTGTGCTAAATAGGGCTGCAAACGACTTCCTCTTCAATGGATTCGCAATAAAAAAGTGGGCGGTACTTGCATTTTGACGACGCAGCGCAGAACCTTCAGTGCTGATTTTTTCCAACGCGCGCGCAAGACCTTCGGGATACCGAGTTGTCAGCGCTCCCGTTGCGTCTGCTAGGTATTCTCGCTGTCGTGATATAGCAAGCTGGATCATCGTTGCAATCAACGGAGCCAACACCATGGCAACAACGGACAACAGCATGAGCACACCGGATGCGGCAGGACTATCGTCATCATCAGCAAATCGGCGTCCATAGAAACTTGCTCGCAACATAAAATCAGCTAAGATTGAAACAGCGGCAACAAGCGCAAAAGCAATCATGCTCACCCGAATATCGTAGTTTTTCACATGTCCGAGTTCGTGTGCCATGACGCCTTGTAGCTCTTGATCATCAAGGCGCTCTAAAATTCCAGATGTTGCAGCAACCACTGCGTGAGACGGGTCGCGCCCAGTTGCGAACGCATTCAGAGCAGGATCGTCAATGATATACACGCGCGGCATCGGCATTCCGTTAGTAATTGCTAGGTTTTCAACAATGCGCCATAGTCGTGGATTGTCGCGTTTTTGAATCTCTTTGGCGCCATTCATGGCTAGAGCTAATTTTGAAGATCCATAATAGCTAACCATGGCATATATACCCGAGCCTATAAGTGCTCCGGTAGTGATGGCGTAATCGTTGTACGCAGCACCAAAGAGCAAAGATACTCCAGCAATCAATGCGAAGAAACCGCCAAGCAATATGACGGTTTTTCGCTTATTTGCAGTAATCTGCGAGTACAACGCTCAAACTCCTCTAAAAGAACCTAGAATTTTACATCCACTGGCTTCTCGGCAGCAGCCTGCTCAGCCTCGTCTAGTTCAAAGAATTCGCGCTCAGTAAAGCCGAGCATACGAGCAAACAAAACGGTCGGGAATGTTTTAACTTTGATGTTCAAGTCACGAACTGCGCCGTTGTAGAACCGTCGTGCAGCCTGAATTTTGTCTTCGGTGTCAACCAGCTCTGCCTGCAATTGCTTAAAATTGTCGTTTGCCTTCAAATCAGGATACGCTTCAGCAACAGCAAAGATGCTCTTAAGTGCCGAACTCATCATGTTCTCAGCCTGAGCATTTGCCTTCACGTCACTGCCAGCGTTCATCATAGCGCTGCGCGCTTTAGTCACTTCTTCAAAAACACCTTTTTCGTGTTTTGCGTAACCCTTAACCGTCTCAACCAGGTTCGGGATAAGATCAATTCGCCTCTTCAACTGAACCGTAATATCACTCCATGCCTCGTCAACTCGAACCTTTGTATGTACGAGTCCGTTGTACATCGCTATCAGGGCAATAGCAATGACCGCTAAAATTCCTAGACCAATTATCATTCAAAAACTCCTTTTGCTTACCCCTCTAGTATACACCTAAAGGTTCGTACATTTCCAAGGCTTTCAAAGAAAAAAGCTGGTCAAGAATGGCTGGACTTTTTCTTGGTGGGCTACGGAGAGACTCGCCCTACCTCTGGCATGCCCGAAACTTCATCTTTGCAAGCAAGCTTGCAAGAGAAGATTTCCCTACGAAAATCCACTGGACTTTCTCACCCCGACTGGGTTCGGTTGTTCGGGCCCAGAATCTTTCATGAAAAAAACTGTCCATTTGGACAGTTCTTTTCATGGTGGGTTGTGAGGGACTCGAACCCCCGACCCCCTCGGTGTAAACGAGGTGCTCTAGCCAGCTGAGCTAACAACCCAAGGTCAGCTTATTTTACTAGATTATTGTTCAATATTCTAGTGCTGGTGCGGATGAGAGGAAACTTTTTATTTCTTGCACCCTCAAATGACGCAAGCGCATCTCGGGTGGCCAAGCAAGGAAAACTCTGAAACCCAC
>JAGQNQ010000053.1 GCA_020428015.1 Candidatus Saccharimonadota bacterium
AAAGTCGATACCAAATTTGCCCGTTCGGGCCGTCGTTGATACCAATTCCCTGCGCTTTGAGCTCGTCACGAATCCTGTCTGACTCCGCCCAGTTTTTATTTTTTCGAGCCGTCATCCGTTCGTCTAGCATATCTTTTTGTAGTTTTGTTATATCGAAATCGGATTTGATTATTTTTACATTTATCAAATCTTCAATTATTTCTATGGCACTATCGATGCACGGTGGGCAAAAATTGCCTTTTTCTGCATTGTCAAAAAAGCTATCAATAATACTCAATGCTTTAGGTGTGTCTAAATCATGAAATAGTGCCTCCGACAGTTCTTCTTCAAGAATATCTGCACGCATAAAGCTTTCTTTGCTTGCGTTATTCTGCCATCTTAAATCTGATAGCCTCCGCCAATTAGTTAATCTATTTTCAAAGCTTTCAAGTATTTCCCAAGTGAAATTTCCTTCTGTTCGATAGTGCTTTGAGAGTATCATCAACTTAAATGCGTCGAGTGAGTAGCCTCGGTCCAAAATGTCTTGCAAAGTATAGATATTGCCGAGGCTTTTGCTCATTTTTGTGCCGTCCACTTTGATATGGTTGGCGTGAACCCAGACTTGCGAAAATTGCTTGCCTGTTACGGCTTCAGTCTGGGCTATTTCGTTGGTGTGATGTATTGGTATGTGATCGATACCGCCGGTGTGTATATCTATCTGATCGCCCAAGATTTCTCGTGCCATCACAGAACATTCTAGGTGCCAGCCAGGAAATCCTTTGCCCCATGGACTATTCCACTCCATATCGCGTTTGACACCTGCAGGGCTGAACTTCCATAGTGCGAAGTCGGTTGGATTCTTTTTACCCTTGTCGTCTACTCGCGCACCGGCTTTTAATCCTTCTATATCAAGTTTTGCTAGCTTGCCGTAATCTTTTAGCTTTGAAGTATCAAAATACACTCCGTCTTCGATAACATAGATAAAGCCATTTTTTTCTAGCTCTTTCACAAAATCAATCTGCTGCTCAATATATTCTGTTGCTCTCGGCATATGATCAGGGCGTAACAATCCAAGTAGCTCGTATGCTTCATGATCGGCAATCTTGATGTATTTTTCGGCGACGTCCCAAGCAGTCAGCCCTTCAGAACGGGCGCCTTTTTCCATTTTGTCTTCGCCAGCGTCTTCATCGGACGTCAGGTGTCCAACATCAGTAATATTTTGAACTCTCGTAACATCAAAGCCACTGGCTTTTAGAGTTCGTACCAAAATATCCCAGTAGATATATGATACCCAGTTTCCAATGTGTGGTTGACTGTAGACGGTAAGCCCACAGGTATATAGAGAGATCTTGTTGTCCTGCAGTGGTTTTACATCTTCAACTTCTCTAGTCAGAGTATTATAAAGTTTCATTTTTTTCGTCCAATGCTTCTAATAGCTTAAGTGCTTTTTTATTTACCTCGGCAATAACTTCATCAACTTTTTTCTTGCCGTCCGTCAATTTAAATCCAGCCGCATACGGATGGCCACCACCGCCAAAGGCACGTGCGAGGTCTGAACCAACAGCTTTTCCATAATTGCATCTGATTTTTGCCGTAATTTTGCCGTCACTATAGACTTTGTATGCAATAGCAACGTCAACGCCCACGACCATGCGCATGTCATCGATGACGAGCATTGAGGGATTGTAGAGTGGGCTGTATTTTTCGATTTCTTTCCACGGGATTACGACTGTTGCTACTCGTCCACTCGCATCGAACTCAACACGCTCCAATAACTGTCCTTTATATGGAATTAGCTCTGGTTCTTTGCGCATCAATTCGCGCCTGGCTTGATCCAGCTTAGCGAGTGAGACGCCCTTCTCTACCAAATCACCCATAATGCGAAATGTTTCAGGACTCGCTGACTCGGTAGTGAGGCCCAGACTGTCACTCATTATGCTCATCGCTATCATCTCGCAAGCATCTGCAGGTAATGGCCAGCCAAGTTCGCTCGCTATACGATAGATGACCTCACTTGTAGCACTCGCCGTCTCGTTGACCGTGACACTCGCATAAGAAATACCAGAGGTTTCAGTATGGTGATCTATCACTATCATCGGTTTTGTTTTGAGCCAGTTTAGCTGCCCATTTGCTTCGTAATATTCGAACAGCGTTTCGGTGCTCGTATCTACAATTATCGTTGCATCTGCATTACTAGGGATGTCTTTTTGAACCCTATCCCATCCACTCAGATACTTTAAATGTGCAGCGATATCTACAGCGCAAACCATGGTCACGTGTTTATCCATCTCAGAAAAAATTGCTTCCAAAGCAAGTGCACTGCCTAGAGAATCACCATCAGGATTATCGGCTTGCAGCACAACTATGTGATTAGCGGCTTCAACTGCCTCTTTTACTTTGACATATTTCATCAATTTAATTATATCAAGTAAGTTATACAAGAAAGTATTTTCAGTAGTTCTAGTATAATAAAGCTTTCATTTGCTTATGCTTGCAAAGTTTCTGCTAGAGAGTATTATTTAACAAATGGTAGATTATCCAACAGATAGTGAGTCGTTTAAACTTGTAGAAGGTTTTTGGTATTTTGATCGGCAATTCTATGAAGATCTTGGAGCAAATTTCTCCCGAATTGAAGACCCAACCGAGTCTGGTCCACTTCAGAGATTGAGAAGAGCGGCTGCGATCTGCGTTTACGCCCAGAACTCAGGAACTGCGAATGAGACTCAATTATCAAGGGCCAGAGTTGCATTAGCTATAGCACGTAGTGATTTCTTTTCGGAAGGAGCGTCTGCGCTTCGGCCAGCTAGACGAGCTGCATATGCTATTTCAGCGTATAGTCACCCGGCCTTGCAGTCCTATGCTGAAAGATGTCCCGATGATTTTAGGAGAATATTTAGAAGTAGGCGTATTGGTGAAGATTTAGTGAGTGAAGAATCTGTTCCAAGAGTAATGTTATTTGCAGAAATGGTTCAAATAAACATAGTGAGACCGGTTGATGCATCAAGGTTCCCATCAGATGTTAGTTTACCGGAAGAAACTAAATTTGTCCCAATTTTTCCTAACGCACGTGGCGGATCAGCAGATGCGTACCCTGCCCATTTAACAGCTGATCAGCTTGTATTTGCAAGAGCCTGTGCAAGTTACGATATCTAAGTGAAGCTAGAAGTTTTGTCGTCCCTCAAGGGCATGACCTAAAGTAATTTGATCCGCGTATTCAAGGTCAACCCCAATCGGTAGTCCGCGTGCTAGTCTAGTTATAGTGATATCAAAGTTTGCAAGTTCTTGTTGTATGTACAAAGCAGTAGTTTCGCCTTCAACACTTGCGTTTGTCGCGAGGATGATTTCTTTAACTTCGTCTTCTTTGATGCGTTTTTTAAGTTCAGGAATGTGTAGCTGCTCAGGCCCAATTCCGTCGATCGGTGATATAAGGCCACCTAGGACATGGTAGGTTCCTCTGTATAGGCTGGTTTTTTCGAGCGCAATGATATCAAAGGGTTCGGCAACCAGAGCGACAACTGTTTTGTCACGCTGTGGGTCGCTGTATAGCTCTGATACGTCTAGATCGGCATCGATGAGAGCGTATGTCTTGGGACACTGTTTAACTCCTGTGTGGAGTTTTTCGAGAGCCGCAGCTAATTTACTGCTTTTGTACTGGTCACTTTTCAACAAAAAGTAAGCATACCGTTCTGCGCTCCTTGGACCAACACCCGGGAGGTTGCCCAATGCTTCGATTAGTGCTTCAAGAGCTTTTGGTAGCGTAGACAAGGGGTGCCTTCTTCCTAGAGTCCGAGGTTTCCGAGTGAGCCCATCATTGGCTGCATTTTCTCTGCGGCTAACTTCTGACTTTGAGAAATAGCTGTTGTTACCGCTTCTCGTACCCAGTTTTCGAGCTGCCCAATGTCGTCAATATCAACTGAATCAGCATCAATATGCACGGCTTTAATTTTCATTTCTCCGTTGATTTCGACTTTAACGGCTCCTTCACCAACCTCTACTTCAATAATTTCTTTTTGCAATTCTTTTTGGATTTTTCGCATTTTCATGACCATCTTGGCCTGATCGAATTTGCTCATCCCGTTAGAAAATCCCTTCCTTTAGTTTTGTAAACAATTTTCTTCACAAACCTTGAATCCCTATTTTTCTAACG
>JAGQNQ010000054.1 GCA_020428015.1 Candidatus Saccharimonadota bacterium
GTGGATATTTCTTGAATTTTATTAAACCCATCAAGTCGGGCATCAAGCCAGGCAGCCAACTGAACAAGATCAGATTCAAAATCGAGAATGGATTCTATGTTGGTATCCTTCGGGAAAGATAAGGAACATTTGCCTTGTTTAATTTTTTTTATGGCTTCTCTGTATGAAGCTAACCGTTGAACTGATAGTGTTACATCGTTCATATCTTGTCCTTATCGGTACTGCGTTGACTTTTTGTAGCATAACGTCTGTTTAATGGGGTGTGAAGCCCAACGGTACGGTTTCGTACGTTAAGCATTAAATCAAACAGTTAGAACGGTATGACGCTTAGGTAGACCCTACGGTCACTGGTAAAAAGCACCCCCAAATTCGTATATGACATTACCTATATGTCACCATAGGCTGTGTCATAGCTTAAATGACATGCATGTTTTTTGTTAGCGTACGTTTTCGTTCCATTGGGCTTTACACCCCATTATTAGGTGTTCTGACTTCTCCCTGCCCTCATCGGGCGAGGCTTTACGCACTATTAAGTAAATCATTTAGTGGAGAATGATTAGATTTCGGATTAAAAATCGATATGCTAATGCAACAAAGCTGTAGTGCTGTATAAATTAACGAGGTCGTATTAAATGTTTGGATTAAAACGAATCAAATCAGAAAATGAGCAGCTAAAGCAAGAATTAGCAGACCTCAAACAGAAGTACCAAACTGACGTTGCCGCTCTGGAAAATCAGCTCCAAGAGGCTCAGTCGCTTGTTCGCTCCGCTCAACAGGAACACAACAATAGTGATGAGTTGATGTCTAGCAGTTTGAAAGGTGGAGATATGCTCCAAACCATTCGAACAGAGATGGTGGAGAGTGCGCAATCTATGGCGCATGAAAACCAAGAACTGCAACAACTAGATGAAATGTTTAAGCAGACTCATCAAGCTCTTGCTCGTCTTGATAACCGAGCCGTGAAGATCAGTATGCAAGCCTCACAAAGCATTGAATCTGTTAAAATATTAGATAAAACGGCTACCTCTATTTCCCTTCTTGTATCGACTATTCAAGAGATTTCTGACCAAACGAATTTGTTGGCATTAAATGCAGCGATTGAAGCAGCACGAGCCGGTGAATCAGGCCGTGGATTTGCCGTGGTAGCAGATGAGGTAAGAAACCTTGCTGGCAAAGCCAGCGAAGCCAGTGAGCAGATTGATTCTTTGGTGAACCAAGTACTAACGCAAGTGAACGCGATTAAAACCTCGATTGATGAAAACCAAACTTGTGCTGAGGAAGTGTCTGCCTCTTCTGCGCAGATTGGTTCTATTGTCAACGAAGTGGTTGTGAAATCGGAACACATGCAACAGGTGATCCATATTGCTTCCACACGCGCTTTCTTGGATACGGTCAAACTCGACCACGCCATTTGGAAGAATAATATCTATCGTCTCCTACAAAAAGGGGCGTTTGGTGAAACCGTTAATAGCCACTCTGAGTGTCGCTTTGGTCAGTGGTACTACCGTGGCGATGGCAAGGCTTACAGCCACTTAAGAAGCTATGCATTGCTTGAAGAACCACACAAAGGCGTGCATGACGGTGGACGTGAAGCAATGAGCCAAGCCAAATCTGGCAACATGGCAGGCATGGTGACTGCAATTAATGCCATGGAAGACGCCAGCGAACAAATGGTGGAACAAATTGACAATTTAATGAATGAGATTATTGGTGATTTAACGTAACTGCACTTAATGCGCCCTAACAAAGTTGCTGTTCTACAATTTATTTTTAGCAATAAGGTCATCTTAGACGTATGTGCATGGCAAATGAAAGGGAGCGTTAGCGACCTCATCATTGCTCTGGATCTTTTTAGATCCTCGGACTTGTCAAAGTCCTGCAACGTCTATGTGACTGGTAATTTATATTGTCTCAAGGGGTAATGGCGTTAATCCTTGAAAGTAAAGAGCCTCGCAGTTATCGAGCGTCTATTTTCACTGGCTGACCAGACCATATGGGGCTAGATTCTTTGGTGAATCTCCAAGACCATGCACTTAACTCATTTCATCTCTTCTCTGACCGTTTCCGATTTTATTTCAATCTGGCTACAGAAAAAGCGTCATAGATACTCCGTCTGAAAGAGCTGCGCTGGCAAAGGAATATGTTTCTGTCGTTGGAAGGTGTTCTGTTGGTAGTGACAAGGCTAGCCAACCTGTACTAGAATGAAAGACCCCAATCAAGTCATTCAGTACAGTCCCTTTGCGGATTACAGAATACTTCCTAAAAGCCGGTGATCGCAAGATCTCCGGCTTTTTTGTTTTTATTTCTCAATGAAATACGCCTAATTATTGCTGCTGATGCCTTTTCGCAACAGCCTTTAGCGCACGGTACGTTATTTTTGTACCGTCTGTGAAAGTCCAGTCGCTTTGCTCTAAAAATTCAGCAATGAGCTTCTTTTCATCTCTTAGTCGATCTCGCTGTCCTAGTTTGCTTTGGGTAACTTTTTGCTGATGACGTACCGCATGACTTGCCATTTTCATGCGTTCTTGGGACTCAATTTGTTGTGTTGCAGTTTGATCTTGAATGATTTCGAGTTCGCGTTCTCTGTGTTTTAGTCGTTCTGCTTCTTGGGAGTGTGCGCGTAAAACATCTTGCTCTACTTTGTGTCGGTACTGACGTTTTAACGTTTCCAGTTCTTCCGTTTTTTGTGCCAATTTCTGCTTTGCTTCGATCAGAGTTTCATCTGAGAACGTGCGGATAGCGTTGTAAATCAAGCCCAAAACACATGCAGTAATGAGGCAAAAGGTGAAAATGTAACTCCATGATTGCCATTGATACCAGAGAGTGCTTGCACCTTGAGCGAGTATTTCAGGTTTGCTTTGCGTTGTTGTATCGACAAGCCAAATAGCATCACTTGGAGTTAAAAAATCTAGAAATGGTGCTGCGAAAAGCAATACCAATGCTGCGGCAATGACAGTTAAAAAGCCCCAAATCATCGCAGGTATACCTCTGTTATGTCAGGACGGAAATGCCCTAGCTCTTGAGAAATAATCGTCATGACATCGATACGCTCAAAGTGGTTAGCCAGTTGTTCGTAGCGGTTTTGTGCGTAGCTATGGCGTAAGCCGTGTGCTCCGTTGGAGTACCCAAGAGCGCGAGAACTCGCTTTGCTGAACGCATCAGAAAACTTGTGTCCTCCTGCTATGTTGTAATGCGATTCGTAATTCACGCCCCTGTCAGAGAGTTGCTGTGGTGTATCGAGTCTGCGTTCTTCTAACTTTTCTGCTAAATAGTTGGGGATTTGCACTTCACGAATGAGACCGCCTTTCCCTTGAACCGTGTAGGTTTTTGAGTCATTGGGGAGTTGGGAAAATTTATCTTGGTGTACGTCCCGTGGACTCGGATTTACTTCGCCAGAAGGTCGTAGTGTGTACAGTTCGTGAGCGCGTAGACCCGCTTCATGACAAAGTTGTGTTGAGAGTGCATGTTGCTCGGTTTGGTGCTGAATGATCGCATTGACCTGTTCTGGCGTGTAAGAACGAGAGTTTTCAATAGTTTCTTTTTTAGATGTAGGAAGCTCTTTGGGTGGGTATAGTGTTTGATTGGGTTCTAACTTATGTGTGACATGCTGCATCATTGTTTGTATTGCCTGACGATCCATGTCGATTGTGCTTTGTTTACATTCGTGAGCGCGTAACTCTATGTAGTTTTTTGCTTGTTCTGGGGTTAGTTCTCTTAGAGAGCCAAGCTTGAACTCTTTCAAATAATCGCAACAAGTTTTCAGTGCTTGTTCGTAATTTCTAGCTGTTCCAACCGATTCTATGATGTTGCCTTTACCCTGCAATTCCTTCATCACAGAGGCGGCTTGAGCTTCAGATTTCGCAAAGTGTCCTCTAGCCATTGCGTGTTACTCCGATCGTATGGAGGTAACGAAGGATAGTGCTGCGTGCTGCATACTGATTATGCACAGTATGCAGGTGCAAAGAGATTAGCTCTAGAGATGCGCCAGTT
Organism: Candidatus Saccharimonadota bacterium; assembly: GCA_020428015.1. Taxonomy (GTDB): domain Bacteria; phylum Patescibacteriota; class Saccharimonadia; order Saccharimonadales; family SZUA-47; genus JAGQMY01. The sequence continues at coordinate 3,991 of JAGQNQ010000054.1, forward strand.
TTGTACATTTTGGCGATTTCCGAACGAAATGGCTCAAGTTTGGAGGTGCGTTTTTTGTAGTTTTTTCCCT
>JAGQNQ010000055.1 GCA_020428015.1 Candidatus Saccharimonadota bacterium
TTGTCGGCGAACGACACTATGTTTTGAGCGTGCAGGTGCTCGCTCTGCTGCAGAAGTATGAGAGCTTGCGAGGCATCATTGCGATTATTGGTGAAAACGAACTCTCAGCAAGTGACCGTGCTGACTATGCAAAAGCTAAAAAATTGATTGCAAACTTCACACAGAATATGAACGTTATGACCAAACATAACGGAGTAGCTGGCGACTTCTTCACCCGTGAGCAAACACTTGCAAGTATAGAGGAGATAATTGTTTAGTCATGGCCACGAGACAAGACGCTAGTACTGGCGAAATGGTCTCTGATGGAGATGAGCAGAAGAAAGAAGACGATATCTCCAAAGATCCGACCCTCATGCGGATAAAGGTGTATTCTCCGTATCAAGTATATTTTGATGATGTGGCAACTAGTATCAGCGCAGTGAACGATACGGGTCCTTTCGATATTTTAAAAGGCCATCATCGCTTCTTAACCCTGCTGCTAGCATGTGAACTGGCAATTGTGACCGAAAAGGGTGATGAAAAGATAAAGATCTCGCACGGCATCATGTACGTCAAAGAGGATCGAGTTACAGTCTTTCTCGATGTTTGATTTTTCTAGTCGATAACAATGTAGTCAAAGCTAATCGAACCAGTACCGCTCATTCCACTTGCTGAAATCGTAAATCCACTGGTTGTTCTTGACGATAAGTAATAGGTCGCAGAAGCAAGAGAGCCATTAGAAGTTATTGGAGTAATAACGACGTGGGGGTTGCCATTAAAAGGGTTTGCAAAGGTGATTGTAGCCAATGTACCATTGCCGCCACCTGATCCTTTGTTCACTGTCACGGTACCTGCTGTATCGGTACCGCTAATCGTCACAGTTCCGCCAGATCCTGTTGCGCCTCCGCCAGAAACCGAAGGCGTACCACCACCCGCATCAATGTGACGGGCAAACTGGATATCGCCGGTCAGATTAAGGGCATCAAGTGTTATAGACGGAGCTGAAATTGGTCCACCAAATGAGGCTTGGCCGCTTACAGTCAAGCTTTCTTGTACAGTTAAAACTCCTTGCACACTTGTATCGCCAGCGATTGATAAACTGTTTATCTGGACCTCATCGAAAGCACTTTTACCGGAGACGGTGATACCGGGTAAGTTTAGGTCCCCGCCGACTTTAATTGGCCCGGCTACATCTAGACCATCGCGTATGAGAACTTTTCCGGCAAAAACAGCGTTTGACTCGATATTAAGAAGCTGTTTTGGATCGCCTACCGTTGCTTCATTGCTGCTTAGGCTGTCTATCGCTTCCTGAGTTAGTTCTTGAGAGGTTATGTTTTCTTGTTGTGCTGCTTGCTTATTGCTTGATTGGATAACAACGAACACAATAATCAAGCTAACAACAATAAGTAGTATGAAAGCAAGCAAGTACACATTAACTCGGTTGGTAATCTTTGTTAAGAGTGAACCCGCAGAACGCTTCTTTTTTTCTTTCTTGGCATCTTTATCACCTCCCGATGATGCGTCTGGCGCTTCGGTGACAGTTGTATCTTGATCTTCAAGCGTCTCCAGAGATCCTTCACCGTCTTTTTGTTTATTGTCTTCCATATTCTAATTGCTTATGGTTCCTTTAAGACATAAGTGTATAGGATTCCAGATAAAAAGTCACGTATAAAACCGTAAACAACTTGCGTGGTTTGGTACAACGTGTCATACTCGCTGCTGAGAGGGGCACTTGCATGGCGCCATATCATCACACTGTTAACGCCTATCACAAATCAAAAAGAGCTCGCAGGTTAAAAAAGTTCAGCATTGCGTCTGTTGTGCTGGTATTTGTTATATCGGCGGGAGTCGGAATAGATTGGCTCATTACAAAATACCGGCCTCAAGATTCTATCCAGAGTGTTGAGAGTACAGCAACGGTTCAGTCTTCAACCATTAATATTTTTCGTAATCAATATTTTCAATTTCAAGCAGATCGAACGTGGGTAGAGGTACCGGAGCAGAGCACAGATACAAAATTTGTCTTCAGTAGCCTTAATGGGCCTCTAGTAGAACATCAATTGACGGTATATGTGAACGAGCCAGCTCCAGCAAAGCTAGCAGCAACTCGTGTACTGCCGGTTGAGCTGAACAGAGGACGTTTTAAACAGATTGCAAGCATAGACAAACACTGTAATAACGATGAAAGCGGTTTAAAAAACGAACCGAAGGTAATAACGTTCAATCAGGTAACCTTTAATTGTGACATGGGAAGTAACGTTTACAAGGTTTTTGTTGGAATTATTGGAGGAACCAATAGTATTGCAGCCATTCGTCCAGATGGCTCAACTGCAACTTACACGATCGTGTATGACGACCTCCGCTATATTCCGTCTGCAAATCAGATAGAATCAATTGTAGAGACATTCCAGATCCGCTAGCTTCACAGTATCAAAACGCTTGTGGTATAGTTAGTCGATAGAGTTATGAAGAGAAAAATAATATTATTTATTGTCCAGGGTGTATTCGTATTAGGTGCATTTTCCCAATTTGCAGGTGCGCAGTCGTCGTCTACAAACTATCGGGTGGACGAGTCGGGTTTTAGTTCGGGTAGTGGGTTAGGGTCTTCGGGCTCATATCAGTCACAAAGTACAGCTGGTCTGAATGCCATCGGAAATGCTTCAAGCACTAACTTTGATGTCGTTGCTGGACTCATAACACCTGATGTGCCCTTTCTTGAGTTTGTAGTATCTGGTGCTACCGTAGACCTTGGAGTACTTGACTCCAACAGCACCTCAAGTGGTGCGGCGCAAGGTGGTGCGTGCGGCTGTTCTTTTTATGTCCGGTCGTATGTATCGTCAGCATATGTTGTTACCACGGTGTCAGCGCCTCCGACGAGCGAATCAGGAACTATCCTAACTGCTAAATCAGCACAGGCTGTACCTTCAGTATCACAAAGCGTAGAAGAATTCGGTATCAATCTAGTTGCGAATACCTCTCTAGCAATTGGTGCAGATCCTAATAACCAGCCCGATAATACGTTTGCAGATGGTATTGCAGCAACTGGATACGACACTGATGGTCAATTTAAGTACGCCCAAGGAGATATCGTCGCTCGTTCAGCGGGAACACTAAATACTAAGGCTTGGGGTCAGACTGACTATACAATTAGTTACATCGCAAAGAGTAACCCGCTCACGCCAGCTGGTTTATATTCAATGGACCACGTTCTTGTAGCCACTACGACGTACTAGACTGTGGAAAAATCAAAAAAGCCCTTGTGCTTAAAAAGTATTTCGTGTTATAACTGAACGGTAATATAAAAATTAACAGTTTAAAAAAACAAAAAAGGAGAACGTATAAATGTATACGTCGAGTATGACAAGTAGGATTCGCGCATTTACTGCCGCGAGTGTTCTTTTGTTGGCAGCCTTGTTACCGTTGCTGCTAACGAGCAGAGCATCTGCTTACGCACAAATTACAGAACGACAAATAGCCATAGCAACCTCTGAGGTGAGTGCTGCAGATGTTGTCTATACGGTGAGCTTCAAGCCTGCCACGACAGGTAACATTCGAGGCATCATCATAGATTTCTGTACGAGTCCGCTCATTGGAACAGTGTGTACTGCTCCAGCGGGTCTTGACACGAACGAGGCAACTCTTGGTGTCTACAACGAGTCAGGTGCTGGTTTCGGTACCGCCTGGGCCGTTGACACAGGTGAGAGTACGGCAAGTAAGGTAGTTATTGAAGATGCCGCTGGTGGTAGCGTTACTGCTGGTACAACCGTAAGCTTCGAGCTTGGCGATGGAACAGCAGGTGACGGAATCGACAACCCATCGGGTCTTGGTTCTTTCTACGCTCGTATTCTTACTGTAGCAGTAGAGTCAGATGATGACACCTACGACTCAAGCACAACTGGTGCAACAAACCCAC
>JAGQNQ010000056.1 GCA_020428015.1 Candidatus Saccharimonadota bacterium
CGGATGAGAGGACTTGAACCTCCACAGGATTGCTCCCACTACCACCTCAAGGTAGCGTGTCTACCATTCCACCACATCCGCATGTTCTGGCTGAGAACCATAATACACCACCCCTGTAAAAAAGGCAATTCTAGCCTCGGGGCAAATGGTTATACTGATGATCTAGAGAGTAGTCCGAACGTATCATCGACTTTAGCTGATCCGCATTCACGTCAAGTTTCACATTCGGATTATAGATTCCGAGAGGATCAAAAATCTTCTTAATCTTATGGAAAATGTCGAGAGCTTTCTCATCAAACTGTCGGTTGTTGAACAGTCCCCTCATTCGGCCTTCTGCGTATTCACCAGTTACCGAGCCACCGATCGTACAAATATAACCATAATAGGCATCCATAACTTTAAACAACTTTTGTCTGTCTCCAACTGATGCAATGTCCAGCATAGGAGCCACGTGAATAAGCCCAGTACCCGCCTGTCCCCATGCAGCATACTCACCAAGCCCGGCCGCTTCCAATAATCCATCAAGCTCTTTAAAAAGCTCGGTCATACGATCAATCGGTACCTGACCATCATCTAGCACTGGAATTGCTCGCTTCTTGCCACTAACGTGCGTAATGTATAGTGACGCACTATCGCGTAACCGCTCCCATGAACCACGTTCTGATTCCTTTGGAATGACGATTTCTGCACCCGCCCCGCTTAGAACTTTCGACACTTTCTTCTCGATCTTTTTGCGTATACGCTGTCCATCGTTGTCAATCTCAATGAATAGCAACATGCCTGGCATACCACCCTCGAGTGGCGTGAGTACCGCTGAATTAATATTTTCTAACGCAGTCAAGAGACTACTATCGATAAAATCAACTGCCGACGGACCTTCCTTTAGCGCATTCAGAGCGCTCACTGCCTGCCAGCCTTGCGCCCTGTCTGCAAAACCGGCCACAAGTAAATCACGCGTCGGATTGTAGGGTTCCGTATCAAAAGTAACTTCCAAAATAGTCCCAAGCGTTCCCTGACCACCCACAAACAATGGAGTGAGATCAAACGAACCGTCTTTTTGTTTCACATCAGAGATGTCATATCCTGCTGCACTGTGATCGGTTATTTCTGCAAGCTTAGTCAGCGACTCTGATGATTCTTCAATAAGTTTATCCAGCGAACGATAAATTTCACCCTCAAACGAGGCAAGCCCAAGTTTTTTGTTAAGTTCACGTTTGCTAATACGACCAGTCTCGATTAACTCACCGTTAGCGAGCACTACACGTAAGCCACGTATAAAAGCTTGCATCGGGCCATATTTGTAGCTATTTCGGCCGCTATCATTATTCGAAACCGACCCACCCACTGTTGCGTATTTATTGACATCAGACACGGGCGGTAAAAATCGACCATGTGTATGCAGTACTTGCTGGAGTTTATCGAGCGACATACCAGCCTCAACGGTAACCACACCTGTCTTCGGGTCCAGTTCAATAACTTTGTTTAAGTGTGCGGGTAAGGCCATGATGATGCCGCTTCCGAGTGATCCACCAGTCAGATCGGTTCCCATACCCCTCGGCGTAATTGGGACGACCCTGCCTTTTTCGGCCAGCTGCCATGTAAAACGTGCTGTTTTTCGAATATCGTTTTCAGATCGAGGGTACACCACAAGCTGTGGAGTAAGCTGAAAAATACTCTCGTCTGTCGAAAAGTACCTCAGAACGTCAGGTGACGTTAAAATCTCACCATTCAAATGCTTCTGCAAATACTGTGCAACCTTATTCACACTTATAGCCCTCTAAATTGATTCATTTCTACACTCAATGATAGCATAAGAATATTAAAAGACTTCAGATTTTACATATTACATTCTTATTGTTTCGTATCTTTGTTAGAATATAAACTATTGCGGATGTGGCGGAATGGTAGACGCGCTAGTTTCAGGTACTAGTGGGAGCAATCCTGTGGAGGTTCAAGTCCTCTCATCCGCACCATTAAAATTTACTGAATACCGATGGCTTTTGAAAACGGAGAACTAGACTTTACACGTGCAGCACAGGAACACTTGCTCGGAGCATTTACTAGTGCGCTAGGCCAATATGCTCAATGCCTTGCCAAGAAAGGTGCTCACCCAGCATCAAAAGCAAATGCTCGCTCCAACAGTGACTCGTACCACCAAAGACGCCTGAGGATTTTAGGCTTTGCAGATTATTCATTTGGTCGAATTTACCCAGAACGGATTCATCCTAAAGCTCGCTTATTTACAGCTGGTGCAGTGGCAACGCGTGATGCCCTCAGACTTTACTGGACAAGGAAAAGGCAGTCATTCAAAAATGGAATGCTAGATTTTGTTCTGGAAGACGCGCTCACACCTGACAGATGGGCAACGCAAGATGCCGCATATCCACATCTTGAAGATACCACCAATAGTCTGTTTGCCGACAATCCTGACATTGCGCAAGCACTGTGCCTCCCCGGAGATGACCGAGTCGATGCTCAGGTGCGAGCCTTTGGGGCCGGTTGGCTGTGTACAATTGCCAGCCCCGTAGAACTACTCGATATCCACCGCAATCCAGGAAAAGTAGCCACTACGCAGATGCACGACGCGCTTGCCATCCTTAAAGCAGAGTAGAATAAACTGCGACCAAATCTGACTATTACAAAATAACCCTCTCCATACTAACTCTTTTCCATGAAGTAGGTTCGAGCCTCGTTGTATTGCTC
>JAGQNQ010000057.1 GCA_020428015.1 Candidatus Saccharimonadota bacterium
ACGAATATACCTTTTTAAATTTTGGCGCAGAGCAAGCTGATAACTATACCGATGAAATGGAACAATGTTTGCGAACTCTGTCAGAGGCTCCGTTCATTGGTCGAGATTGCTCCGAACTTCGTTCTGGCGTACGTCGTCATGATCATCAGAAACACGCCATTTTTTATCGAGTTCGAGAGTTCGATATCTTTGTTATCCGGATCTTGCACCAACAGATGAACCCGATGCTTCATCTCTAACATAGAAAAACGCCCCTTAGAGGGCGTTTTTTGTTTCAAATGAACTCTAGGGTTTCTACCCTGTAAATCGCTCTCAAAGCGTCACAAACTTACAGGCCGATTTCTGGGTAAGTAGGTGAGAGTAAGTGCTTAAAAATGGTCATGGAACGATTTGAGGGCTTCTGAAAGGCGTTTTTGATAGCTAACTCGTCCATTTAACATAATGGGCATATCACGCACTTAAAATTAGCTATCTGTCAGACCTCAGACAGATGGCTTTGCATTGCTACTCGATCGATAAAATGACATTGATGAAATCAGCCATTGCTATCGTTTCACGTTCCTCCACTGAAAAATCACCATAAATTACGTCGTAGATTTTTGATTTAGTTCCACCGATTTAAGCAAGCAAGCCTCAATATGCTCTAGAGAATCTACAACTTGTTGTGATAGCTCAGAAAACTCATAGAAATAGCTCTCTTCCGCTTGTTTATCGCCTTTTTGATGAGCTTCTACCAGCGCAGTAATTTTCTTGTGGAACAATCGGTGTGGTACTTCTAGCTCTTTCATGCCAGAGACGTTAGAAAACTGCTGAAGCCCTTCGCCGTAGTACCACTGTCCTAATCCGCAAGACTTATGACAGCCTCCTTCTCCATGTGCAATGGAACCCCTGCCAGACATAAAGCTGATGATTTTTCCAAGCCATAGTTGGTGGGCCATCTTCGCCATGCTGATGTGGTAACTTGGGACAGAAATATTGATGTCGTTTGCAGAGTCGTAAAGCTCACTGACAAACTTATTTATTTCTATGGCAGATAGCTCAACTTTTCCAGTAAGCTTCTCTGTTTCCAGAGAGATTTCATGAATAATGGTAATGTTCTTATTCATGTCTTCACTAACTACACCTTGCTGCTCTGCCGCAGTCGCGATTTGAGCAGTCATATCAGCAACCGTGTCCATTTGCTCAGCAATCTGGGCCATTTGCTGTTCAGATGCTTCAACTTCCTGCACTCCGGCATTGGCACTCTCCATATTCGTCGTCATGCCACCGACTACCGATTGAACGCGCTTTTGAAGTCGCTCTATCGTTGTCTGAATATCCAGAGTTGATTCGGATGTTTTTGCCGCCAAAGAGCGGACTTCATCGGCAACCACCGCAAAGCCTCGTCCATTTTCTCCGGCTCGTGCCGCTTCGATTGCAGCATTCAAAGCAAGCAGATTGGTTTGGTCTGCAATACCTCTAATTACATCTAATATGGTTTGAATATCTTCACTATCTTGCTCTAGTAGTTTGATAGTTTGGCTAGACTGAGATAGTTCATCTGACAGTTTGCGTATTGACGCTGCGGTGGACTGCATTTTACTACTTCCGTCTATCGCCATAGCTCGAACGCTATCGACCTCTGAAGCGACTAAAGAAGAGTTATTAGCAACATCTTGTACCGTAGTCACCATTTCGTTCATTGCGGAAGCAAAATTAGTGATTTCTTCTTTTTGAGTGTGCACTCCCTCTGCGGCTTTGGAAACAACCATTTGCTGGTTAGCTGCAGCCGCCGCGATTTGTGACGACGAACTGCCGACCAATGTAATTAGGCGTTCGAAGCTAGAAAATAATGAAGTAAAGCCCGTATTCAGTCTGATAATTTCGTTTGTACTGGTGTTGGAGTCAGCAAATTTGTCACCGATCTGTACAGCTAAAGAGTTCAGTGTCTGCTGAATAGGCCTTATTAGTAGAAGAGTACCGATTATTAGCGCTAAAACGCCAACCAGTGTGACGCCTATCTGCATCCAATATCCGCGCTGGATGATCTCTGCCAGTTTTCTCTGATCGTCAGCACTTAGTTGAGAGATTTGTTCGAATAGCTGTTCAAGCGCTGCTAGTGATGAAGCCGAAACACCCAGACACGCTAAAAAGAGTACTGAGATAACCAAAATTAATATAAGAAACTGCTTTTTTATTGAAAGCCTTACTCGTGAGTTCATACCAACACCTTACTGCATATTGAGACATACATATAAATGCGATTAAAAGTTAAAATTAATGAACTAAATTTGAGATTTTTATTTGTTATTTAACATTTTACGAAGATTAACATGAAAAAATTGGCTTTGATGTGATGCTCGCGTCGAAATGTACTGCTGGTTCTGATAGAGGGATTTAGGGGTGTGAAGCCCAACGGT
>JAGQNQ010000058.1 GCA_020428015.1 Candidatus Saccharimonadota bacterium
TATATCGAGACTGCTAGAGATAATGCTTTCGTAGAGGATGACGAACTATCGTTCATGACAACTACAAGAAAGGCTTTGTTTAACGACAGCTCAGGTGGCAGCATCTGGAGTAATGTGAATGATCCCGATTTATTGATGAGCCTGTAGCCAATCAGAGGGCTGCTTTTTCGCTGGCGAAAACGCAGCGCAACGACCACTGAGGATTTTTATGTACAATTTAGGCGCTGTTTTGTCACGAGTTGAGCTGCAAGAAAAAAGACCTCGAGTTTCCTCGCAAGGAACTCGAAGCCTTTCCATCATATGTTAGCACCTTTACTACTCCTTGTAATACTTTACCTCCTTTTAATACAGGGGTCGAAGCGTTATACTATATCTATGGAAATAGACTTTAAAACAGATACGAATATGGGGTGAATTGATGTCGGAGGAGCAAAAGAAGCGTTTACAAACACAGTTATGGAACATTGCCAATGAACTACGTGGCAAGATGAACGCTGACGAGTTCCGCGACTACATCCTTGGTTTTATTTTCTATAAATACCTATCCGAAAAACTAACACTCTATGCAAATAACCTGCTTGAAGCAGATAGTCTCGAATACGAAAAACTAGATCTTTCAAACCCTGATCATGAACAGGTGTATAACGAAGTTGAGAAAGCAGCAGTTGACCATCTGGGATACTGCCTGAAGCCCGGTGAGCTATTTCATCGGGTCGCAATTGAGGGTGATAATGATGGACGACTTGTCGAACGGCTAGAAAAAACCCTCAACAGTATTGAGCATAGTACGCTGGGTCATGACAGTGAAGATGATTTCGACAAACTATTTTCCGAGCTCGACCTGAACGCCACAAAGCTGGGCAAAACGGTTTCTGAGCGCAATGAGCTCATAGCAAAAGTGCTCGGCCATCTGGACAAGATTGATTTCATGCTCGAAGATTCAAAGATAGATATTCTTGGTGACGCGTACGAATATTTAATCTCCCAATTCGCAAGCGGAGCTGGGAAGAAGGCTGGAGAGTTCTACACCCCACAGGAAGTAAGTGAAATCCTGGCGAGAATTGTTACAGGTGGTAAAAAGCAGCTTAAGAACGTTTACGACCCAACGTGCGGCTCGGGGTCACTGCTATTGCGTGTAGCTAGACATGTAGAAAACGTAGGTCAGTTCTTCGGCCAAGAGATGAACAATACAACCTACAACCTAGCTCGCATGAACATGATTCTTCATGATGTTAACTTCTCTAGTTTTGACATCCGGCAGGAAGATACACTTGAACATCCGCAGCATGCCGAGTATCGCTTCGAGGCAATCGTAGCCAATCCACCCTTTAGTGCTAAGTGGTCAGCAAACCCCATCCACCTGCAGGATGATAGATTCAGTCAATACGGCAGGCTTGCACCAGCTAGCAAGGCCGATTACGCTTTTATCCAGCATATGATCTATCAGCTGGATGAAAACGGCACAATGGCTGTCGTCATGCCACACGGCGTTTTGTTCCGTGGTGCTGCTGAGGGTCATATTCGCGAGTTCCTGATCAAAGAAAAGAACTATCTTGATGCGGTTATAGGTCTTCCAGCCAACCTTTTCTACGGCACTAGTATTCCAGCTTGTATTTTGGTCTTTAAGAAATGCCGAGAAAATCCAGACCACATACTGTTTATAGACGCGTCCCAACATTTCGAGAAGTCAAAAAACCAAAACCAACTACGAGAAGAAGATATCCTGAAAATCCTAGACACTTATCAAAATAGATCTGAAGAAGAAAAATACAGCCACGTCGCTCCTCTAAGTGAGATTGCAGAAAACGGCTACAATCTAAACATACCTCGCTATGTAGATACGTTCGAAGAGGAAGAGCCGATTGACCTTGATGAAGTAGTCGCGGAGATGAAAAAAATCGAAACCGAATCTGCTGATATGGACAAGAAAATCAAAGAATATACCAATGAGCTGGGAATAGAAAGTCCGTTTAGTGATGATTAACTTTAATGCGCTCAAAGAACTAAAGGTGAAGATTGGAAGACTATTCACATTTAGCTCCACAAACAACAAAAAGTTGAAAAATAGCAAAAGCCCAAACTACGGAACACAGAACGTTGCTGACACAATAAACATAAACAACAAGCCGGACGATAATGAAGAGTTACCATATGTATATATCCAGGGCAGCTTCGGGGGGAATGGACATGTACTAGATTTTCGTTCGTGCACTACCTATAACTTGAGTGACAAATTTGTTTTTATCGACAAGATAGAAGTATTGGGGGCTACCATCCCTTTTGAAAACGCCTTGATAAAGAGCGGTGAGAGTCTCCAGCACACGGGGATCAATGGTTTAGCCTACCCATCCTCAGACGACCCTGA
>JAGQNQ010000059.1 GCA_020428015.1 Candidatus Saccharimonadota bacterium
CGAGTTTGAAACCACAGGCATGAGCATAGTTGACCAAGGTCTTAAGACTTGGGTTTGCTCGACCAGATTCCAATCGGGAAATATTCGGTGCCCGCGTTCCCATCTTCTTAGCTAATTCCCCCTGAGTCAGTCCCGACTTTTCTCGCATAGTGAGCAGCGTGCTAATCAGCTCAAACTCATCACCCAAATCGTCATACGCCGTTTTTACTTCTGTGTTCTCAAAGGCTTTCTGTTTCAGTGCAGATAAACTCATCGTTTCACCTCTTTCATTCTATCTCGAGCCAGTTCTATCTCTTTCTTTGGTGTCTTGTTCGACTTTTTCACAAAGACTCTCAGCACGTAAACATGCTGGCCTTTTAAATAACAAAACAAACCTCGACCAATCCCTTCTTGTGCCTTGGCTCTGATCTCAAACAGACCATCACCCATCGATTCCGTATGCGGAGGGCCCAGGTTAGCGCCATGCATTTCAATTAACTCCAAGAGCTTAAGCATTCGAGCTTGGATTTTTGGTGGCATTGATAAAATTTCATCTTCAACACCGTCATGAAAATCCACTTTCCAAGCCATTAGATCACTACCTTTATTATCATATATGATAAGTCAACATTACCACTACTTCTACGAAGTTCAAGTCTCTACCCCTATCAAATCCACTCAACGAGAGGGACAACTCTCCCGACCGGAGGTCGATGGAGAGTCGAGCTGTCCCTCTCATTTCGCCGATTTCGAGCCCGCAAGCGACCTCGCTAGGTTAGACCTTCGTTTAACCTAGCGAGGGCTTATCAGACAATGCTCTAACCAATTTCGCGCATATTAAAATTCGCACAATCAAAGTGCTGTTTGATTTTTACACAATCCTGGTTCATGATGATTGCAACGATGTGAATCAGTTTTGTTAAATGGTTGCGACTTCCGCAGTTTGTTTTTACCTGTTCAATCTGAAAAAAACAGCGCCCTGTCAGTCTCTTTTTGAGCTTGGTTAATGTCCACCGGAGCAGTTAATTCCGAGACACGTTTATCGTGATATACAGTTCTCAACTGGTCAATGAGACGGTACTTTGAACGTTATTCAAAGAAAATGGCAGTGGAAAACGGTCAGATAATCCCTGTGCCCATAGCACTCAACTGGCGAATAGGCATTAAGTTGTCGCTGTCCTAATTCGATTAGGATTGTATGTTCTTACAAGGAAAAGCATGTCTTATTTCGATGTTCAATCTGAACTTTCAACACTGAAAGCTCAGACTAAAACGATACGCAAACGCTCCTATTCCGCTCGAAAGTCTCGACTCGACAAATACACCCATCAACTGTTGGCGCTGCATCAAGCAGGCGCAACAGCAGCCGAACTTCAGCGCTGGCTTCGCACCAACAAGCGGATCAAAGTTGCTCATTCAACCGTTCTCAGATGGTTAGAAAAACATGGCTAAATTTGCGAAAAACGTTGACCCCAAAGCCGTTGCTGAAAAACAGGCTGCGAACGTCATGAAGCAAATGCAGGGGAAAAATTTGTCTAGCGTTGGTACTGTTCGAAACTACGAAGAACGCCTGACAATTGTCGCTCAACACGCCAATACCCATTTCCAATGTGGGCTGCGAGATTTAACGGTACATCAGGCGCACCAGTATTTGACCGATAGAGCCACAAAGGTAGGGCAAAATACCTTGGATATGGAACGTCAGGCGATTCAATCCATGATGCAACATGTTACGGGGAAACTAGGCCAAACGGAAAAACTGGACGTCATCAAATCCGAACAACAGCAAATACTGTCCTCTCGCTCTTACACACCAGAGCAAGCACAAATCGTTTCAAATGCGCAAACTGAACGCAACGCGCTCGCCACTGAAATCGCTCATGCTGCAGGACTTCGAGCACACGAGCTTCATACTCTGCAACGTCTAGAAGAACGCATCCCAGACCCAAGACCGGCACTCGAAGAAAAGTTTTCTGGACGAACAGGCGAACGTTACACCGTAGAGGGTAAAGGTGGCCTAATTCGAGAAGTGCTCATTCCTAATCACCTATCTGAAAGATTAGAAGAACGCAGATTTGAACGCCCACAACCGATCGTAGATCGAGGCGTGAACTACACCACTCACTACGACATTAATGGTGGCAACCGTTGGTCGAGTTCATTCTCGTCAGCATCGAATAGAGCATTAAATTGGAGTGGCGGAGCGCATGGCCTACGCCATAGCTACGCGCAAGAACGCATGAACGAGCTGAAAAAATCCATGCCCTACGAGAAAGCACTAGAGGTGGTATCCCAAGAGATGGGGCATTTCCGCCCCGATATAACGGAGGTGTATCTACGATGAGATGGTTAATATTAGTGGCTGTCATAGGCGCTATTGCCTGG
>JAGQNQ010000005.1 GCA_020428015.1 Candidatus Saccharimonadota bacterium
CGACTACTTCGCAGAAGCAGTTACAGGCGACAGTGCAACAGGTTCTGGTTATGCAGGTTCACTTGGTTCACTAAAGGTCTCCGGTCAAGAATGTACCGGTACCGGTACGATTGCAGGTGGCTCAAAGACTGACCAGTGTTTCAACAGCGCAGGTACAACCCAGCTTACATTCGGCGCAAGCGATGAAGGCTTCGGTATGACCGCCTCAAGTGTTGACACGTCAAACGGAACGACGACGAACTTAGTACGCGACACGGAATACGACGGTGACGGAACAAACGCTGGTGGTAACGGTTGGGCATGGAGCGAAGCAACAACAGATCGTATTGCAAGCTCAACAGGCTCAGTAGTAAAAGTGGTAGATGACGAAATGCTCATCCTACGCTTCGCTGCACAAGCAGCCGTAACGACTCCAACGGGTCAGTACGGGGTAACTAGCACCTATATTGCAACAGCTAGTTACTAGACTAGATCAATCAACGGTTTTAGGGGATTGTTAAAGACATATTTCGCAAGGTCATGAACAGAAAAAGTAGCTTACTACTACGTATAGGTTTTATGAATGTCGCACGAGCGTCACTTTTTGTGATGCTCGTGTCCTTGTTTTTTATCACGCCAATTTTCAGGGCATCTGCTGCTGATTTGCAGAATAGAAGTGTTGCGGTCGGTACACCAGAGCCAAGTGCGACAACAAACCATGTGTTTCAATTTCGCAATCCAACGGCAAATGTTCTTGGTTCAATACGACTTCAATATTGCGGAAACAGTCCCTTATTCAATGTTGCCTGCGTTGCACCTGCAGGGCTTAATGTAAGTTCAGCAACTCTATTATCTCAAGTTGGAAACGTAGGTTTTGCAAAGGACGGCCTAACGGATACATCTAATTTTGTAATTAGTCGAGCCCCTGCCGGAGCACTTAGCGGCACCTTAAGCACCTATACTTTAAGTAACGTTATTAATCCATCCACAGCAGATGTTACCGTATATGTACGTATCGAGCTATTCGCTTCTGCTGACACTTCTGGGCCGGCTTTTGACCAAGGAGCGATTGCCTTTAGTACAAATGGTAAGTTTAGTGTTGGTGCGTTTGTGCCTCCATTTCTCGCATTTTGCGTAGGTGTTACAGTCGCATCCGACTGCTCCAGTACTTCGGGTAGCCTTGTGAATTTCGGAGAGCTCAGTCCAAACAGCACCTCGTCTACGACGACACAGTTTGCAGGAGCAACAAACGATCCAACAGGAATGCAGATTTTTTTGAATGGTCAGACGATGACATCAGGTAACAACGTAATTAATGCACTTAATTCGGCCGCCAGCAGCTCTGTGGGTTCAAGCCAGTTTGGCATAAACTTAAGGCAAAACTCACAACCCAGCGTAGGAGCTAATCGGACGGGCCTAGGAAGCACCAACCCTGATACCGGCTATGGCACATCAAATCAGTATAAGTTTAATAGTGGAGATCGTATCGCACGGTCAACTTTGCCAACAGAGTATAACGTTTTTACCGTTAGCTATATTGCTAACGTACCCGAAGATCAGCCTCCAGGCGTCTATGCAACCACGCTACTCTATACTGCACTCGTTAGTTTTTAGTGAAAAATTCTTGCCAAAGCGAGGTCGTTCCATTAAGCTAGAGGTTAAAAGCATATAAAAGGAGTTTTCTGAATGAAAAAAATGAAATTGCTTATTGCCGCGTTATTCGCAGCCGTAAGTTTCACGCCGCTTAGCGTAACCGCGCAGCAGGATCCAATCGGGAGTGGATTGAGCATCTCACCAACACGTACTGATTTAGTAGTTAATGAAGGTACAAGTGCTGATTTAGATATTTCGGTTAAAAATGTTACAGGTGGAAATATCATTGCAAAAGCGTTTATTAACGACTTTGAGCCTGATGGAGTTTCAGGAGAGCCGCGTCTCATTACTGACAGCAACGTGAAGTCAGCCTCTTCAATAAAAGACTTTATCGTAGGACTCGAAGACATCACTCTTGGAGTCGACGAGACAAAAGAAGTCAAAATGCAGATAGATATACCAGTTGGAGCAGCACCAGGTGCATACTACGGCGTTATTCGCTATCAGGCTGTGCCAGTTGACGATCAAGGTCAAATTACCGAAGGTGGGCAGGTTGCTTTAACAGCTAGTGTCGGTACAATTGTGCTTGTCGAGGTACCTGGCAATATAAAGCAACAGATTGAAATCAAGAGTCTGTCAGCCTATCTTGATGACAAAAAAGGCTCGTTGTTCACTCAGAAACCAACGCATATTGGAATCGAAATTGATAATAAGGGCAACGGGTTTGCTCGTCCTTTCGGTAAAATTTACGTTAAAGACATGTTTGGCAAGGAAGTTCTTTCGTATGAAATGAATAATACTAATCCAAGAGGCGTAGTGTTGCCAGAGTCAACCCGAGTCTTTAAAGATCCAGTTGAAGGGATCGGCAAGCCAGGTCGGTATACGATATACGCCGACGTTTCATACGGCAACGGAGGCGAAGTATACAGTGTTAGTTCGACCTTCTGGTATGTCCCAAGCTGGCTAATTATCACTGGATTGGTTCTTCTGCTTGCAATAGTGGGATTGGCTGTATTTTTGTACCGAAAATATGTTACGAAGTCGCTCAAGCGACGACGCTAATTCGGGAAAAAGCGCTCAAAAACACCTCTAGGCTTGACAAAGAGGTGTTTTTTCTTTGAAATGCTTGTGCTTTTTTGTTATTTGACTTAGAATATATGTATTAACTCGTAATAAAAAGATTAAAAATGAGAAAGTACATACCGCAGACGTGGCAGGATATGAAACGCCTTGCGTTGATAGTTTCATTCAGTATAGCGACATTTTTTTTGGTACTTGGGGCGAGTCCTACGAGTGCTCAAACTTCTCAATCTGAATCTGTTGGACTGACTGGTACGATTAGCGCACCTCCGCCGACTCAAGGGGCGACAATCACGATTCCAAGCAGCGGCCAAAGTTTCACCGACGTTCCAATACCAGTTAGGGGTCTTTGCCCGACAGGCCTACTTGTGAAGCTTTTCAAAAATAACGTTTTTGCCGGCTCGGTACAGTGTACAAATGGTACGTTTGAACTAAGCATAGACCTGTTTACAGGGACTAACGAGCTGATTGCACGTGTGTATGACGATCTCGATCAGCCTGGGCCAGATTCAAACACCGTAAATGTTGAATTTGTCGACCCTCGTAAAGGCGCTGGAACACGCGTAAGCGTGACAAGTAACTTTGCTAAAAGAGGAGCAAATCCAGGTCAAACATTGACTTGGCCGATCATCATTAGCGGCGGTTCAGGACCATATGCAATTAGCGTAGACTGGGGTGATGGCAAGTCACCAGATCTGTTGAGTCAGCCGTTTCCAGGTACGTTAGATGTAAAGCATGTATACGATGCTGCCGGTGTCTATAATATCGTTATTAAGGTGAGCGACAGCAATGGTGCGGCCGCATTCTTGCAGGTGGTTGGTATAGCTAACGGTCCGCTATCCCAGACAAATGCGGATGGGTCTCCGCTTAACTCTGAAGATAATGGTGTAGCTTTCGTTGCTTCAGGTAAAACAACTATTGTTTGGTGGCCGGCGACCATCACGGTGCCGTTTATTATTTCGACATTTTGGCTCGGTAAGCGGTATATGTTGCGGGTTATGAAGAAACGAATTGAGCGTGGCGAGCATCCCTTCTCTGATATTTAACGCTACGCTTATGAGGACAACCTACGGTTTTCCTCATCGCGCGGGAGAGCCGACTAAATCGTCTCTGCCGGCTGCTCTTTTCCCTCGAACTTCATCAATTCTTTTCTTTCAACTGACAGCAATAATAATCTGACCTAAAGCTAAGACTAAATATCTACAGACAAACCAATCATTCACAGATTTATAGCAAAATCGCCTCAAGCGTGAACCAAATATCTAATTTTAATAATCGACAGCGTACAAACTTAACTCAAGCCTGTCCTAAATATCTGGAAGCTTGCTTGCATTTCGCGTCTTCGCACCAAAATTAGCTAAAATCTTATCCAAATACCTAATACTAATAATCCTGAACGCACGAACTTCACCAAAGACCTTATCTTAAATATCGTGGAATGTTGAATATGCGACGCCCTGAGTTAGCACCTCTTGCGTAGTACAGACAACGAGTTTATGTTATTGTTATATCAAGTGAAAGACTATCTAGACGACATACTTGTTTGGGCGATAATCATTGCGACACTAGTCCCAATCGCCATTGCTTTATTTAAGAGAAAAAGATTATTCATTTTTATTGTAGGGCTATTGCTACTTCTAGGATCTGTCCCTGTTGCTATTATGTCTGAGCTGTCAATGAGCGGTTGCTGTGGAGCACCAAGCACAGGTCGTGAAGGTCTTGGGTATGTAATTGGTGTACTCGTAGCATTAGCGGGCATAGCGATAATGGTTCTTAGCAAAAAGCTTGCTAAGAAATAGGGGGCTTGGAGTCTTAGTGCACTAGTTTTTTCCAACTTAGCTTTAGGCCTAGTATTGCAAGCGTTTCTTAGTTCTTCGAGTACAACAACGCTGTTTTGATAATCTTCAAACAGACATTTGAGCAGCTCGTGTTAGGTATGTTCATCCCGACACGAATGAGATGTGTTATAATAAAAGTAATGAAAAGTCAAAAAAAGAAGATTTACGTTGGGTTATCTGGTGGCGTAGATAGCTCTGTTACCGCTGCATTGCTTGTAGAACAGGGATACGACGTAACTGGTGTCTATATGAAGAACTGGTCAAAGGATTTACCGGGTTTTCCTTGTCCATGGAAAGAAGACTACCAGGATGCTAAACGTGTAGCGGTGAAGCTTGGTATATCGTTTGAAATGTTTGATTTCGAAGCTGAGTATTTCGACAAAGTCGTACAGTACATGCTTAAGGGTTTTAAGGCTGGCATAACACCCAACCCTGATATCATGTGCAACCAAGAAATTAAATTCAAGCTGTTTTACGAGACAGCTCGGGAAAAGGGCGCTGATTTCATCGCAACTGGTCACTATGCAAAAACTGAAGGCGGGAAGTTGTTGCAGGCAGTTGATGATAATAAAGACCAAACATACTTCTTATATCGAGTCAGCGAAGAGGCGCTACAACACACGCTTTTCCCACTAGGTAACATGACGAAGCCACAAGTGCGCGAAGAGGCAAAAAAGCGCGGTTTAGTTACTGCTAACAAAAAGGAATCTATGGGCATCTGTTTCGTTGGCAAAGTAGGGATTAAAGAATTCCTGAGTCAATATGTGGATGACGTAGTGCCGGGCAATATCGTTGATCAAAATGGAGTTGTGATAGGAGAGCACGAAGGTGCAATACTCTACACTATCGGTCAGCGACATGGCCTTGATGTTGGCGGGGGACTGCCGTATTACGTGACAGGTAAGAGCATGGAAAAAAATGAGGTGTATGTGACAAACGATTTATCTGACGATAATCTTTGGTCGGATACCATCAAACTCACTGAGACGCATTGGATAAACAGTCCTCCAAAAGTGGGTGAAACCTACCAAGTCCGAATACGCCATAGAGCACCAACCGTTAATTGCAAGTTACTTGCAATTACGAACAGGTGCGCCACGCTCATATTAGATGACAAAATTAGGGCGGTTACCCCTGGGCAATCAGCTGTGCTCTACGACGAGGACATCTGCATTGGCGGTGGGATTATTTCTTGATTATTTTTCGAATGATTTTGTCTGCGAGGTATACCTCAAATAGACTAAGCGGTATTGCGAATAGCAATATTTTGATGGGTAGGACGGCCATATTACCAACAACTAACCACATCATGAAAAAACCCGAAAACCATACGAGTAGAACGGTATCTTTCGTTGCGAATTTCCGTGATTGCATGTAGATAAAACCTGATAGTGCGAGCGACCAAACAAACCAGACAAAACCGTTTTTTGGCTCAGATGGGAACATTATTCCAAGACTTTGGTAGTGTTCTGTCCAATAAGACTTCAGCAATACCTCGTTGCGAAAAAACTCTGACGCTGTTATCCATAAACCTGCCAAGAAGATTGCTAAAACTGCTCTCCTACTCATAACATGAATCTTACCAAATACCGATATGTAATGCCACGTTACGAATTCTAACAAGTCGTTATGAGATAATTATTCGAGCTGCTGTTGTAAGACTCGTCCTGCCTGAATTTCGTCTCGGTAATCAACAAGTGTTTCCGTCAGACAACCAGTGGCTGCTATTTTTGCTAGATGCTGAATTGCTTTGGGGTTTTTCGTAGGACTTCTAGTATTGGGTCATTATCTAACTTGAGCAAGTTCATGATTAAGGTGTAGCAAGCAAAGAAAAATATTGCTAGAATAATGACAATATGACAAAGCTATTTGTTTTTGGTTCAGCAACTGCATGTGCCCTTGGGGCTTAATTCCTTATATCCAAAATCTGAATAAACTAACGAAAGAACTCTTATGAAAGCTCAAGATATACGAAAAAAATACTTAGAATTTTTTGAAAAGCGTGGACACGCAGTTATTCCTCGTGCATTGTTGGTCCCATACAACGAAGCAACAGTTTTATTCACTGGATCCGGCATGCAGCCACTTATCCCATACTTGCTTGGAGAGCCACATCCAAAAGGCGTGCGACTGGTTGATAGTCAAACCTGTTTGCGAGCACAAGATATTGAAGAAGTTGGCGATAATCGTCACACGACATTCTTTGAAATGCTGGGTAACTGGAGTCTTGGAGACTACTTCAAGGAAGAACAACTGCCTTGGTTTTTTGAATTTTTGGTTGATGTTGTAGGACTAGACCCGAATAAGCTCTACGTCACAGCTTTTGCTGGCGACAGTGAATTTGATCTGCCAAAAGACGAGGTGAGTGCAGCATTATGGCAAAGAATGTTTGCTGATAAGAGTATTGATGCTCAAATTGCTGAAATTGGTAGCGAGGAAGCCGGTTACAAACGTGGCATGAAAGACGGTGAGCGAATTTTCTACTATGACGCGAGCAAAAACTGGTGGGCACCAGAAGGCAAGCCGTCGCAAATGAGCATCGGACAACCTGGTGGACCTGATAGCGAGGTTTTCTATCTTTTTGAATCTGTTGAGCACGATCCAAAGTGGGGTGAACACTGTCATCCAAACTGTGATTGTGGTCGGTTCATGGAGATTGGTAACTCGGTCTTTATGGAATACGTGCGCGGTGAGAACGGCTTTGATAAGTTACCAAAACAGAATGTGGACTTCGGCGGTGGTCTAGAGCGTATCGCCGCTGCGAAATTAGATAGTCCTGATGTGTTCAAGATCAGTGTACTGTGGCCGATTATTGAAATGCTTGAGAAGTTGTCAAAGAAAAAATACGACGAACACACAGAAAGTATGCGCGTCATCGCTGATCATTTGCGTGGGGCGATGTTCCTCGCGGTTGATGGGGTGCGTCCAAGCAATAAAGAACAAGGCTACGTCATGCGGCGTTTGGTGCGGCGTGCTATTTTGAAGGCCTTTGATTTAGGGGTTGAGCAGAACTTTGTGCAAGAAATTACGCCGATTATAGCCGAACTATACCGCAACGACTTCCCAGAATTACTTGAAAATGAGGATGAAGTGGTAGCCGTGCTTGTAAAAGAGGAAAAGGCGTTCAAACAGACAATCCGAAAAGGCTATCGTGAATTTGACAAGATAAGTGAAATCGCGAACAGGAGACAGGGAGAAGATCATAACAAGTTTACCGGTGAAGACGTTTTCACCTTGTACGATACATATGGATTCCCTGTTGAGATCACCAAAGAACTCCTGGAGGAAAGACTTCATGTTTTTGGTTTAAGTAAAAACTGGCAAAAACAATTCGAAACTAAGATGCAAGAGCAGCGGGAACGGTCGCAGACAGCTGCTAAGGGGACTTTCAAAGGTGGTTTGGCTGGACATAACCTAATCCACAAGAAATATCACACCGCCACGCATTTGATGTATCAGGCACTACGTGATGTATTAGGTGATCATGTGGTGCAGCATGGTTCGAATATTACTGAAGAGCGGCTTCGTTTTGACTTCAGTCATCCAGAAAAAATGACAGACGAGCAGAAAAAACAGGTAGAAGATATCGTGAACGAGCAAATCGCGAAGGATTTGCAGGTTAGCTACAAAGAATATCCGACCGAAGAAGCAACTGGACCGCTGGGTGCACTAGGACAATTCGGTGATCGCTACGGAGACGTGGTGAAGGTCTATTCTATGAAAGATCCAAATTCGCCGTCAGATGAGCGGCCATTTAGCTTTGAAATTTGTGGAGGTCCTCACGTAGACCATACCTTGCAGCTATTTGAAGACGGTAAGAAGTTCAAGATTCTAAAAGAAGAAAGTTCAAGCGCCGGTATCCGTCGTATCAAGGCGGCGCTAGTTTAAGCAATTTGCGCTGAATTCTCGGTATGGTGCTTTGAGGCGAGCTTAACGCATGCAGCGTAGATGACGTCGGTCCAAGAAGCGATGGTAAAACCTTCCGAGGTCTCAATAATAGCTTCAGGCAAGGCTAACAAGTCGCCATTGATAGAGACAGATGTCGTTCCGGCATGATTAACAACACTAAACCGATCGACGGGTTGTTCGAGATGGAAGCTTCTTGCTGTGTTACTCATTTGGAACCCTGAAAAAGCTTGCGAGAATACGGTTTGAATGGTTATTCGTGGTTCGTCGATTGCTGGAAAAGTCCTCTCGAAACCCAGACTCAAAACATGTAGCCTACCAGGCACCTCACTAATTTTATGATTTGGAAACCCTACAATTAATAGGCCAGTCGTCGTATCAAACGGGGCTTGCATTCCTTCACCACTAAACTCGAAACTATCAGGTAAATTTTGTGTTTGTAGCATATTAAGACTATTCTGACGAGTTACTGTGCATAAAAGCAAGCAGTAGCAGCTTAAAATGCCTCTTTTGCGTGCTACAATAAAGAGCATATGCTAAACCGTTTAGAAGGCCTGAAAGATAAGGCTTTGAAACAGGTAAAGTCGCGCACTGGTAAAAAAGGCGGGCGCTATATTGTTGCATTGGATATCGGTACGGAAAATGTTAAAGCACTCATCGGCAAATTGGTTGATGATGAGGTTGAGATAGTCGGTGTGGGAAGGGCTCATCAGGGGCTGCAGGACATGCAGGCAGGTGCTATCGCAGATATTGCAGCAGTTACTGCAAATTGCAATAAGGCGCTTGCTGAGGCTGAAAAACAAGCTGGTGTGAGTGCGCGGGCGGTTGTAATTGGAATTGCGGGCGAGCTGGTGAAAGGCACAACCATATCAGTGCGAGTCCAGAGAAAGGACCCAAAAAAGGCGCTCGAAATTACTGAGGTTGAGCGCATCGTGGAATTAGTGCAAAAACGCGCATTTGAAAAGGCAAAACAACAGATTGCTGATGAACTTGGCGGCAAGGATGTTGAAATCCAGCTCGTCAACAGCGCGTTAGTACGAATGGAAATTGATGGCTATGAAATTACGAACCCCGTTGGTTTTCAGGGCAAAGAAATTACTGTGCAGCTGTACACCGCTTTTGCGCCTATGATTCATATCGGAGCTTTAGAGCAGGTAGCAACACAACTTGATATGGATTTGCTGGCTGTTGCGGCAGAGCCGTTCGCTGTTGCTAGGTCAGTCATTGGAGACGCAGACGATTCGACTATGAGCGCAATTTTGATGGATGTCGGCGGCGGCACAACAGACATCGCGGTCTTGAACGAAGGCGGCGTACAGGGTACGCAGATGTTTGGTATCGGTGGACGTGCGTTTACACGCAGCATTGTCAAAGATCTAGATGTCGGATTCGCTGAAGCCGAGAAGTTGAAGCTGGGGCTCGGCGAAGGCAGTGCACCACATCAGTTGACAGACAAGTTAGTCGGTGCGTTAGAAAAAACAACTCGTGTTTGGCGATCTGGTATAGAGCTAGCACTGAGCGAATATAGCAACCTAGAGCATTTACCGCACAACATTCTCCTCTGTGGCGGCGGAGCCTCACTCGAACTACTTACACGGGAGCTTGAATCGGCAGAATGGTATCGAAAACTGCCTTTTGCTCGTAAGCCCGCGATTCACTTCATACAACCTGAGGCTGTGATAGGTATTAAAGATTCAACTGACACGCTTGAGGATCATACATTTGTCACCGCAATGGGCTTGCTGCGCGTTGGACTTGATACAATAGCTCAAAACGGTGATGCAGCAACCGATGAGAGCATCCAGAGTCGTATTAACCGGATGCTAAGGATTTAATCATGGCTAAAGAAACGATATACATTGAGGCAGACGACGAGATAACCACCGTTATCGATAAGGTTATTTCTGCTAAAGATGCCATTATTGCCATTGTCCTGCCAAAACGTGCGACAGTATTCCAAAGTGTTGTCAACATGAAGCTGATTAAAAAGGCAGCAGAAGAATCTAAGAAAAAAATCGTGCTGATTAGTTCTGATTCGAGTATCGATCGTATCGCTGCGGTGGCTGGCGTGCATGTGGCTCAATCCCTCACGTCAAAGCCCGCCATTCCGAAGAAACCATCCAAGAAGGCAGCCGAGGAGACGATCAGTTCAAAAGAGCTCGAAAAGGGCTTACCTGAGTCAGAGGCAGAATCTGAGTCTGATGCTGTTGAAGAACCCGATTCAGCAAAAGAAGAAGATCCTATCGAAATTGACAATACGACAGCCGAGACAGAGGAGCTACCAGCAGGATCACTTGCTGCGAATTTGCCGAATAAGAAAAAGAAGAAGTTCAAGGTACCAGATTTTGGTAGTTTTCAGGTTCGAATGACACTAGGTATCACTGCGCTTATCCTGCTTGCATTCGGGTGGTTTTTTGCCTTTGTCGTCGCACCTAAAGCAGTCGTGACTATAAACACGGATACCAGTAGTATTCCGGTTACATTTGATTTCATCGTTCGTACGGGTATAGAAAGTGGCGATGTTGCCAAAGGTGTTATCCCTGCCAAAAAAGCAGAAGTTACGAAAGAGGATAAAGTGACTGCCAAGGCAACTGGCGAAAAAGATGTAGGAGAAAAGGCAATCGGAAGCGTGACCATGAGCTCGAAAGTTTGTGGAACAATTACGACGCCAAAATCAGTACCATCTGGTACGGGCGTAAGCACAGGCGGCAATACCTACATAACACAGGAGACGGTTTCGTTCAGCTTTAGTTCGTTCGACGGGAGCTGCTTGCTTTTTGACGGTGGTTCAACTGATATCGTTGCACAAAACCCAGGTGAAGCCGCTAACACTGCGAGCGGTACCGACTTTGCCGTATCTGGAAGGAGCGACGTATCAGCTACTGGAAGCGCAAGTGGTGGAACATCAAAGAAGGTAAAAGTAGTGAGCAAAGATGATTTTGAAAAGGCGAAAGCGCAACTTAAAGGAAGTGCTACAGCCGACGCGACAACAGAGCTTGAGAAAAAATTAAATGATGAGCAGTTGCAGGCACTCAAAGAGACGATCGAGGAGGGTTCACCCATCATAAAGAGTTCAGTCGCTGTTGACGCTGAGGCAGAAGAATTTACTGTGTCACAAACAGTCACGTATCGCATGCTTGGGATAAAAACGAGCGACCTGTCAACCGTTTTAGACGACAGGGTCAAGGCTGCACTTGGTGAATCTAAAGACAAAAATATTCGAAATAACGGGCTGGAAAAAGCTGCCTATAGATTAACAACAAAAACCTCGTTTGATGACCAGACTTTGAATCTGCAAGCAATAGCCACGATAGGGCCTGAGTTCAATGAAACGACAATCGCCGAAGAGGTAGCTGGTAAGAAACGCGGAGATATAGAGAAAATGCTGGAAGCTCGAGATGGCGTACGCTCAGTGAGCGTCGAGTATAGTCCTCTCTGGGTTACAACGACACCGAAGAGTGCTAAAAAAATAACGATAGTCGTGAATGAGCTCGAAAATTAGCCTGGAGGGAGATGTATTAGGACTTGATCTTGGTAAGTCTCGTACTGGTGTTGCACGCATACATACCGTTGCGCGCATTGCCGAAGCACTTCTTGACATAAACATGGCAAAAGACGACCTAGTAAAGGCAGTTGAGATTATTGTGCATGAGCTACAAGCGTGTGCGGTTGTGGCTGGACTGCCGCGCGGTCTAGATGGTCAGGAAACTGAGCAAACACGTTGGGCTGAAAAGCAAGTTGCGTTATTGCAGGAACATCTTTCAGTACCGGTGTTTGCAATTGACGAAGCTGGAACTACTAAGCAGGCAGAACTCCAAGCAACTGAGCACGAGTCTCGTGATGGGGTTGCAGCTGGTATACTACTTGAAGATTTTTTACGAGAAGTTGAACGAGGACGAATCGCGAATGTCAGCATTTAGGATCGGCGAACGTATGAGACGGAGACCTTCAGTCAAGCGTATGGTGTTAATTCTGGGATCGATTGTGATGGTCGTTGTGGCCTGTGTAGCCTACTGGTATACAACCAGCTTGAAGTCCGTTGGTGGACCGGATGAAACAGTTATTGTGACCGTGGAGCAGGGTATGAATGAGGCGCAAATTGCGGCAGTTCTTCATAACAAAGGATTAATCCGTTCAGTAATTGCCTATGAGTTGTATGCCCGAATAAGCGGTAATGTTGGAAGGATGCAGGCAGGTGGCTATAAATTAACAAGACAAATGTCCGTACAAGACATAGTTAACACGTTTAGCAATGGGAAAGTAGCGGTAGATCTGTTGACGATTTTACCTGCGCAGCGTCTCGATCAGATCAGAGATTATCTGATCGACAGAGGCTACGCCGAATCGGTCGTTGACGCTGCGCTAGATCCAAAACAGTACGCAGATCACCCAGTATTAGTCGATAAACCACCGCTTGCCTCGCTCGAAGGCTATCTATACCCAGAAAGCTTCCAGATTACGGCATCCACATCACTCGAGACGATTATCCGAGCAGCACTAGACGAACTCGACCTTGCTTTGACGCCAGCAATACGAAAATCGTTTGCTGACAGGGGGCTTAATTTGCACGAAGCACTTACGTTAGCATCGATTGTCGAACGAGAAGTAAACACCCCCGATGATCGAGCAATTGTCGCCCAAGTATTCTTGTTACGATTAGAGAACGGAATGGCGCTAGGCTCTGATGTGACCGCTTTCTACGGCGCATCGTTACTCGGTCGCGAAGAGTCTGTTCTAGTTGACACGGCCTACAATACCCGTATTCATGCTGGATTGCCGCCTGGCCCGATTAGTAATGTTTCAGTTACTTCATTGCAAGCTCTCGCGAAACCGAGCAATACAGACTACCTATTCTTCGTATCGGGTGATGATGGGAAAACATACTTTTCGCACACCGTTGCAGAGCACGAGGCGTTGGTTGCAGCGCACTGCAAAGAGCTGTGTAATTAGTAAAGGGCTATAATTGACAAAAATGCATGATATTCGGTATAATTAGCGCTAGTATTTTGATCTTTCACCCCTGTTAAGGTGAAATCGAAGTACTGGTGTTCTACTATAATTAAGTATAAAATAAGCAGGATTGGTCGAAATTCCTGCAAAAATTAACTAACACGTAGGCCACAAAAGCTAGAACTAAAACATCTTGTAGAATTCGTCATTAGTTTTACAACTAGCATTCAAGGAGAAATTTATTCGTACGTCATTGCCAACTGTTATTACTGATCGCCCGATCGTAAAGACAGCCACAAATGTCACCGAAGATTTGAATCGCAAGGTTAAGCGTAGTTTGTTCAGGAGCAAGCGACGTGTTGTTCGATATGGTCTGCTGGCGAGCAATATTTTGTTGGTTATCGGTATTGTTGGTTTTATTGTGAGCACCCGTAATACAGCTCCATCGTCAGATAGTCCAGTGCTTAATTTAACGCAAGAAAAAGCTATTTCAGACCCACTTGATACGCTATCTGGTGCCGATATTGCGGTTAATATTGCTGAACTTGTGCGTATGGACCAGGTGACAGCAGTGCGCAATAATGCAGATACGGTCAATCTACAGCTAGATGTTATTCCTAATGATTCGCAAGTTGTCGCCAAGCCACAAATTGTCCAAACAGACTTAAAATCTATTAAGGATCTAAAGGAATATGTCGCACTTGAAGGAGATACTGTTGAGAGCATTGCTTCAAAGTTTGGGCTAAGCGCAGAGTCGGTGAGATGGTCAAACGATCTTTCTGGTAATACGGTTGCAGCTGGGACAAAACTCAAGATACCACCGGTTAACGGTCTCGTTTATGAAGTTAAAAACGGTGATACTGTTGCAAAAATTGCGCAGAAATTCAGTGCCGATGAAGCGGCTATTATCGCCTTTAATGACGCCGAAATAACAGGAATAGTAGAGGGCCAGAGAATAGTTATTCCAGACGGGAAGGTCCCAGTAACAGTAGCTCGGAGTGTTCCGACGTTTTCAGGATTCCGCTTCGGAACATCGGCAATCTATGGCTACAACGGTTATGATTATGGCTATTGTACATGGTATGCAGCTAATCGTCGTGCTGAAATGGGTAAGCCTGTTCCAGCAAACCTCGGTAATGCGAGTACCTGGAAGGTATTGGCTCAGCGCGCAGGAATACCTGTCGGAAATTCACCCGCTGCCGGAGCAGTTATATGGACGCCACCACGAGACTACTACGGCCACGTTGGTATCGTAGAGGAAGTATATCCAGATGGTAGCGTATTAGTTAGCGAAATGAATGTTGTTGGCTGGGGCGTGCGTAGCACGAAGATTTTGACCGCAGCACAAGCAGCTGGCTATTCGTACATTTATTAAACACTAGCGTTTATGAGGACAACCTACGGTTTTCCTCATCGTGCCAGGCTCGGAATGAATCCGACGCTTGGACTGCTCTTTTCTCTTTATCAACACTATAGTAAACTCTCAATCTTAATTGTTTCGCAACAGGGTAAAAATAAGCTAGAATATAGGTAAATGTTTGTAGATGTAGCGACGGTTTTGGTAAAAGCTGGTGATGGTGGTAACGGAAAGCTTAGTTTTCGACGTGAACGGTATGTTGCCAAAGGTGGTCCGGATGGCGGTGACGGCGGTAATGGCGGAAGTGTTATATTTGTAGCCAGTAATAACGAAAATACATTGGCTGATTTTCGTTTTCAAAAAGAGTTGAAGGCCGAAGATGGCCAAAGTGGTGATAATGCAAAAAAACACGGAAAAAACGGAAAAGATTTACTCGTTAAGGTTCCGGTAGGTACTCAGATAAGTGAGAGCGGAGTCGTTATCGCTGATTTCACCGAAAATAATCAAGAAATAGTCATGGCCCACGGCGGTAAAGGTGGGTTTGGAAACGCGCACTTTACGAGTAGTACGCGTCAAGTTCCGCGAATTGCTGAAAAAGGTGAACCCGGCGAAGAACATGAACTGAGCCTAGAACTTAAAATGATTGCTGATGTTGGGCTTGTTGGGTTGCCGAATGCGGGGAAGAGTACCTTATTATCAAGAATAAGCAATGCTAAACCAGAAATTGCCAACTATGCATTCACGACACTTCGTCCAAATCTGGGAGTAGTAAAAATTCAAAAAGGTCACGAGCTCTTGTTAGCTGATATCCCTGGGTTGATTGAAGGTGCGTCCGAGGGCAAGGGGCTTGGTGATGAGTTTCTTAGACACGTTGAACGGACAAAAGTGCTTGTTCATCTCATTGATGTGTACAACGATAGCGTCACAGAAGCTTACAAGACAATCCAAGACGAGTTAAAAGCATACAAGATTGATATGAGTAGCAAGCCACAACTGGTTGCGCTCAATAAAATTGATGGTCTTGACGAAGAAATCATTGGAGATTTGAAAGAGCAGCTAAAGAAGGTGTCAAAAACAGACATTTTTGCTATTTCGGCACAGAGCGGTGCTGGTGTACAGGAACTATTGTATGCAGCCGATGCGCTTGTTTTAGCACAGAAGAATAAAGAGTTAGAAGAAGCAGAAAAAGAAGCCAAAAAGCCTACGGTTATTACCATCGAACCGATTGAACGAGAACCCTGGTCAGTTGAGTATGACGAGGGCGAAGAAAGAGTTATCGTGCGAGGTGAGAAGATTGAACGTTTTGCGAAACGTACAGACTTCGAAAGTGAAGATGGTGTGGCACGCTTACGTGACATCATGCGTAAATTCGGTATTATTAAAAAACTCGAAGACCTGCAGGTGCTTGACGAGACGAAAGTATACTTTGGCGACAATCGAGAAGACTACATGGAGTACTAATCTGTGAGTGACGCGCTGAAGCTTCGTATTAGGCAGCTCGCAAAGCCACAAAAAGAAGGAAAGTGTGTTCTGTATGTCATGAGTCGTGACCAGCGGGTGAACGACAACCACGCACTCTTGGCCGCTCAAAAACACGCACTAGCAAAGAAAATACCTCTCGCTGTTGTGTTTTGTCTGTATGAAAAAGTAGGGTATCGTGCGCGCGAGCATTTTGCATTTATGCTTGATGGTCTTCGAGAGGTTGAAGCAGATCTCGCAGAGCTGAACATACCGTTCATGTTGCTCATTGGTGAAGGGTACGAGCGTTTATCGGGTGTCATACATCATACCGCCCCGGATGCCGTGTACTTTGATTTTAGCCCACTCATTAGCCCGCAAACTCTCCAGAAAAAACTGGCACAGTCAGCATTATGCGCGATGTATGTGGTAGATACGCACAATATCGTGCCTGTTTGGCAGGTAAGCGATAAGCAAGAGGTCGCTGCGTATACATTACGGCCGAAACTGCACAGAAGTCTTGAGGCATACTTGGAGGAACCAGAGCCTATTCAAAAACATCCCTATAACTGGCCGGGTCCAATTATTTCGCTTGCAAGACTGCAAGATAAAACAGAGAAAATACTTGAGAGCATTAATCCAAACGGAACGAAACCGAATATAGAAAGCGGCGAAAAAGCGGCTCGTGATGCACTTTACGCATTCATTAAAACGAAGCTTGAACGATACATAGAGGATAGGAACAACCCGTCCGCTAGTGGACAATCGGATTTATCGGCATATTTACATTTTGGCCAAATATCGTCACTACGCTTTGCACTAGAACTAAGAGGCTTGTTACTTAAGCAGGGTGACGACCTGCACTTACTAGAGTCGCCTAAAATGCCGCAAGCGACTCGCGGACTAAATGATAGTATCAATGGGCTGTTGGAAGAAATGATTGTTAGAAAAGAATTGTCAGATAATTTTTGTTATTACAATAATAACTATAAAGATCTTGATGGTGCAGCAGAGTGGGCGAAGAAGACGATAGACGAACATCGAGCAGATGTACGTGAGTTCCTGTATGATTTTTCTGAGTTTGAGTTGGCAAAAACGCACGACCCGGCCTGGAATGCTGCACAGAGGCAATTAACAGCAACAGGAAAGATGCATGGCTATATGCGGATGTATTGGGCGAAAAAAGTACTTGAATGGACGGCGAAGCCGGAAGAAGCTCTTGGTATACTTGTAAAACTCAATGATCACTACTCACTAGACGGTGGTGATCCGAACGGATATGTCGGAATTCTTTGGTCTATTGCAGGAGTACATGATAAACCGTGGACAGAACGGAAAGTTTTTGGGAAGATTCGCTATATGAATTACGAGGGGCTAAAAAGAAAGTTTGATATACAGGTCTATGAAAAGCAGTGGAGTTAAACGGCTTTTAGGCATTGTTGGTGTTGGAACGAGCATCGTTGTGTTCGCTAAAAATCCAAGTTGGCCAACGCCGGATAAACTTTTTGTTTTTTTATTTTTCGGGTTTCTTGCTCTTGGACAGAGCTGGGAATTCGTTAAGAAGTTCCTACCCTTTGTCGTTGCCATCTTGGCTTATGAAGCTTTCCGTGGGCTTGTTCCAACACTGAATACCAGGGTTGAATATCAATGGATGATTGATGTGGATAGATGGATTGGTGGCGGTGAGCTACCAACGTCGAGACTACAAAACTTCCTGTACGCTGGTCATGTACAGTGGTTCGATTTCGGACTCTACTTTATGTATATGCTGCACTTTGTCTTGCCATTTGCGCTCGCTATTCTTATATGGAAAAAACGTCCGCAGGCATATTGGCGTTACGTTACTAACTTCATTGTGGTGTCCTTTGCCGGTTTTTTGACTTTTCTAGCCATGCCAGCAGCACCCCCATGGATGGCAGCGCGCGACGGGTATATTGAGCCAATTACTCGTATTTCAAGTGAGGTGTGGGCTCGGCTAGGCATCGTCAATTTTCCGAGTATTTATAACAAAATATCACCAAATCCTGTTGCCGCTGTACCTTCGCTGCATGCAGCGTACGCGACACTTATCTCGCTTTTTGTATTCCGTTATTTCGGACGGAAGTGGGGAATGTTTAGCCTCGTGTACCCGGCAGCAATCTATTTTGGTACCGTATACCAGGGTGAGCATTACTTGATTGATGAACTCATTGGTGGACTTTATGCAGTCATTGTTTTTATTTCAAGTGCGTTTATATTCTCAAGAGTCAGCAAGAAGACACGAATGTCACAAGAACGCCACGAGGCAGCAAACAAAATATCAAATAGCATGGATCTCGGAGTGAGTTTCTCGTTACTTGCCTGTCGTGATTATGGAATTGATTGGAAACCTGCACTTAAAAGCACGCTAAAACTTGGGTTTAAGCGGTTTCGGCTTATGAGTTACTGGAACGTTCATGAAGCAGTTGAGGGGCACTACGATTTCAAAAAGTTAGACGAGCAGATCGAAATGATTCAAAAGGTGGGCGGTCGTGTCACCCTTAGCATTGGCATGCGACAGCCACGATGGCCAGAAACACATTTGCCGGACTGGACGAAGAGCATGAACAGCGGTGATGTCGTAGAGAAATATCTCGTATTTCATGAAAAAGTCATTGAGCGATACAAGAATAATTCTGCGATCGAAAGTTGGCAGCTCGAAAACGAATTTTGGCTGCGTAGTTTTGGCAATAATTTCGATTATTCTCGCAAGCGTTTAAACCGAGAATTTTTTATGTTACGAGAACTCGATCCTGAGCGTCCAATCATTATGAGTGTTGCACACCTCGGTAGTTTGCCGTTATTTGGCCCGACGCCTGATTTATACGCTACCAGTATGTACAGAGTTATTTACAGTGCAAAAAAAGGTTACACAATGACCAGAATTTCACCGCTTCAGTACAGGATAAAACGAGCACTTATACGATTCATTCATCGTAGAGATTTTATCGTACATGAACTCCAGACAGAACCGTGGGGTCCGAAAGCAAACTGGGAAATGACAACCGATGAACAGTTTAAGTCAATAAATCCTGAACAGATTGGTCAAGCAGTCGCGTACGCAAGAGCGAGCGGTATAACATATATGGATTTATGGGGTGCAGAGTGGTGGTATTGGCGATATATTACGGACAAGGATACATACACGGGTAAAACTGTCGCAAAGATCATCGATGATTCAGTAACCATAGCTTGAGTGGATGGTACACTGAATACTGAAGATATGACATTTTATTTTTACGATCTTGAAACAAGTAGCGGTTCTCCGCGCGGCGGCCGTATTATGCAGTTTGCTGGGCAGCGCACGAATGAAAATCTCGAACCTGTCGGTGAACCTGACAATATTCTCATCAAGCTCGCCGACGACATATTGCCTGAACCGGATGCAATATTAGTGCATGGTATAACTCCGCAGCAGACACTGTCAGACGGCATCACTGAAGCAGAGTTTCTTGCCTATTTTCATGAAAAGATAGCGATCCCAGATACGGTATTTTTAGGCTTTAATAATATTCGGTTCGACGATGAGTTTATGCGCTATGCCAACTATCGTTCATTCTATGATCCGTATGAGTGGCACTGGAAGGATGGTCGAGGACGATGGGATCTGCTCGATGCCTTTCGCATGATGCGAGCACTTCGTCCAGACGGTATGAAATGGCCATTACTTGACGGGAAACCAACCGTCAAACTGGAACTACTAGCTAAGGAAAATGGGGTAACTCATGAAAATGCACACGATGCGTTAAGTGACGTGCTTGCCCTCATTGAACTAGCGCAGCTATTTTTGAAACACCAGCCAAAATTATTTACGTACCTGCTCAATGTTCGTGATAAACGTGCGGTTGCTCGGCTCGTTGAGGCTGATGAGGCTTTTGTGTATACATCTGGTAAATATGCTAGTGAATTCGAAAAAACTTCTGTCGTTAAGTCACTTTTTCGTCATCCGAGAAGGGAGGCGGCAGTTGTCTACGATCTGCGTTTTGACCCGACGTCTTGGCTGGACAAGGATGCGAAGACTCTTGCGAAACATTGGGCGGTCAAATACGGCGACGATATTGAGCGATTGCCGGTAAAAACTATCCAGTATAATCGTTGCCCAGCTGTCGCTCCTTTGAGTGTGTTAGATGCCGGCAGCAAGGTTCGTATAAAATACTCCGACGATTTTGAAAAACACTCTAAAGTGCTCGCAGACAACCCTGGTTTTTTAGAAAAACTGAAAGACGCCTTAGACATTATCGAACATGAACAGCAGGCGCGCCTGCCGCTTGGTGCAGATGTCGATAATCAACTTTATGATGGGTTCTGGAATGATGCTGATCGTGCCGAGATGCTACATATACGTATGAGCGATCCGGCTGACTTCAGTGACATGCAGAAAACCATAAAAAACAAGCGCTTGCGAGAACTCATGCCGCTTTATAAAGCGAGAAATTATGCTCAGAAACTATCGCCAGAAGAGCACGAAGCTTGGGATGCATATCGTCGGAAGGCGTTATTTGACGGTGGCGAAAAAAGTAAGCTGGCTCGTGTCATGACGCGGCTGGCTGAAATCGCAAAAACGCGCCAGCTATCAAGTAACGATGAATATCTTTTATCGGAGCTGCAGCTCTATATTGAGAGTATTATTCCTGAAACTGACGCCTGATCTCACGCCAAACTATGCTGGCGACATCAACCGGTTTTCCCGAGCGAGGATAATGGTGGAGATTAATGAAGGGGACGGTGTTTATCTCAATGATTCCCCATTTTTGTTCTATGTCAGGTTTTGTAATATCCTCGGCAATGACATCAAATCCTAAAATAAAGAGAGGTATTTTTTCCGCAACTCGTTCGAGACCAGCCGTAAAAGTAGGATGCGTATGAGAGGTAACTTCCACCGCGTCTCCTCCGTATCGCACACCAATTTTTTGCCCCAACAAGACCTGCTCTCCTTTTTCTGGAATTGAGTCAAGTTTAGTGGATTGTTTTTCTAGTAAGCCACGAAGTGATTTCGTGATTTTTACCTCAGATATTTGAGCCGCGCGCTTAGCATTCTTTTTTGCTAATAGCTGGCGCACTGTGTGCTGGCCGTCGCCGATAACTGATGGATAGTCGCCTCTTAAAACAGCAACAACTTTTCCGTTCACCGTGGTGAATCGGTACACGCTGCCATGCAGCATTTCTTCACACATAACGAATGCGCAGATTTTCTTGGCGCTTTTGAAGGCCGAGACAGCCTGCTCTTGATCATTAATTAATATGTGTGAGTGTCGACCACGACTTCCCTGAGCTGGCTTTATCACGGCTGGGTAGGATAGCCGCCGGAGAGCTTTGTTCAGCTGACGACTTGTGTGTACAACAAAGCCTTTCGGTGTTGCAGCATCGAATGATTCCAAAAACTGCTTCGTATGCCATTTACTATCCAGTAAAGTTCTCGTTTTTTCACCGTCCTGAATGCTTGATGGCAACGAGAAGAATTCGTGCCAAGTCCCGTTTTGTTCAAAGCGCAACATATCATCGCGTTTACCAAAAACCTTCTGTTGCTGAATTCGCACACCTGTTTTTTTAGCAGCCGCTACAACGACCTTCGTTCTTTCGCTGTCCGGCTCAATGTCGTCCGACCAGTACATAATGTGCGTTTTTTCAGCGATCCAATCAACGACTTTTTTAAACTGACGATTTGTTTTTTTGAACATGAAGCGAGGCAGCGTACTTATAAGGTATACCGTTGTTTGTGCAACGTAGAGAAGCCAGTGCGGCGACGGATTATTTCCACAATCTTCGCAGTGTTTAGACATGGAGTATCGCTCCTGCTGGTCCTGGTTTGATTGTTTTCGCCTTGGGGTCGATAATCTGAAGTAGCTCGTCTGAAATTGCTGATAGACCCTGCTGTAAGCTTGCACCGCTCGCTCGCTCAACGAGGGCAAGCCGCTGCTCGATGTTGTCAGTGTATAAAAGTAAATCAATGAACGTCGCTAAGACATGTTCTTTTTTGTTGGATAGGCTTACAAGCCCAAGCTCTCCTGCAAATACATCAGCTTTTGTGTGTGTTTTTGCGTCAAAAAGCTTACCCCAAGCATTAATCATTTTGGGGAGGTAGTCTATTTGAGAAAAGCCTCCTGAAAGCGTTAGCCCAAACTCTGCCGACAGGATACAGTAACTTAACGCGAGCGTAGGCATAAGTGTTCTGTTTTGTAGGTTTTTACACAGACTTGTCGCGGCAAGGCTTATTTTGTTTCCAGTCGGCGTTATTAGATATCCGTTAGATAGCTTGAGGGGTATTCTTCTTCTTGTGCTATGATCTATTAGCCAAAATAACTGGCTTCCTTTTTGGTTGCTAGTTGTGTGAGCGCCAGGTATCGAGTCAAAGGATCCAACGTAGCGTTTTTGAAGCGAACTATCGCTGCATAAGCGGCTGAATGTGCTGGTATCGTTGTCGAGCAGCTGTATCAGTAATTCATTAACAATACTCTCAAGTTCTATGTATACAAGAGCTTGTGACGTACCGAAAGTGTCAGCCCATAACTCCTGATTGAATAAGCAGATTTGGTCGCTTAGCCAAGTGCATTCATGAAAAGTATCTTGTTCTGATACGCGCTGGAGGCTTGGGCGAATTTTCTCGGGAATTTTTTTAATGAACGTATCTACTTCTATTTTGGTGAGAGCAGGGACACCATACATTGCGTGACGTCGCCA
Organism: Candidatus Saccharimonadota bacterium; assembly: GCA_020428015.1. Classification (GTDB taxonomy): domain Bacteria; phylum Patescibacteriota; class Saccharimonadia; order Saccharimonadales; family SZUA-47; genus JAGQMY01. The sequence goes on from JAGQNQ010000005.1 coordinate 22,858, forward strand.
GGACAGTGGAATGAAGTGCGCCCGCTTCTCGTCTAGATTTCTGCCATGCCAAGAAAGTCCACGTGGATGTGACGAGTTAACGGGTGAAACATTGCTTGTTGCTAATACTAGAATCGTGTTATCTTGTGATGCGGCTTTTGCGCTCCAGAAGAAGGGGTGATTTAGTAAGCCAATGTGGTCAGCGGTGTGTGCAAGATTCGGTAGTTTCTGTATCGCAGCGCCTTTTAGTGAACGCGTCATCAGAATAGTTTTTAGCAACAGTGGATGTATGTTTGACTTGTCTCCTAGAGATCCGAGGTACTGTTTTATTGACTCAGAACCACGCGTATCAAGTAGCCGCGCCAATCCTGGACGTTGCTTCGCGACTTGATTAATCGCATCATCATACATAGAAGCTACTGTAACGTATAGATACGCTTACAGTGAAATTTCACGTAAACGTTTTATTTTTACCGATAACTGCAATATCTCTTGTTGTATTGTCTGATTGCGTCTTAATAGAGTCAATGTAAGCAATACAGCACTGACAGACAAGCTGAATATCAGGATCGTATCGAAAGTAATTTGAACATTGGTCCCCGGGATGTAGCCAGAGATAATAAATTGCCACATGGTATGTGTGCCACCTCTCTTATTGAAGTGCATTATATCACAAATTAGACTAAAAAGCAATTATCTTTTTCCGAGCCGCTTGAAGGCTCTTGCGAGCCAGTCAAGTCGCTTGCGGTTCATGACAAAGATGCCAGTAGCAGTTGTCATAATACCTATGCTCACGCCATCAAGAAGGAGATTCTGTGAGGTGCTATTCAGCCATACACTTAATACTGCTAGCAATAATGCACCGAAGTCCCAAGCCAACTTCACTGTTGGCTTGTTTGGGAACATAATTTCACGCATTGAAGAGCTGTGTTTTCCGACATACTGAATCGCGTTATCTGCCCAGTCATGATTTGCAGCGAGTAATCCAAGCCCAGCAAGTAACAAGGGGATGCCCCCAGGACCGGGCACCGGCCCTAGGAACGGTACGATTAGCAAACAGCACACGCCAGCCACGTCCATCAAAACAACCTTCCATAAGGGGTTTCTGTTTTTCTTCATGGCCATACACATATTGTACATGCTTGGGAAATTGCTATTTTGATGACCGAGTAAAAAACGCGTATAATGATAGGTCATGTCAGAGGTTATCAAGATACAAGGTGCGCGCGAGCATAACCTGAAGAACATTAATATTGAGATACCGCGTAACTCACTCGTGGTCATCACTGGCTTAAGTGGGTCAGGTAAATCAAGCCTGGCGTTTGATACGATTTATGCTGAGGGACAGCGCCGCTATGTTGAATCTTTGAGTGCCTATGCGAGGCAATTTCTCGGCTTGATGGAGAAGCCTGATGTAGATCAAATTGACGGTTTGAGTCCGGCGATTTCAATTGACCAAAAGTCAACTAGTCGTAACCCCCGCTCAACAGTTGCGACGGTTACTGAAATCTATGACTATCTGAGGCTGTTGTATGCTCGTATTGGTACGGCGCATGGGCCTGATGGCAAGCCAATTCAAGCGATGACAGCTCAGGATATTAGCGACGGAGTTTCAAATCTTCCAAAAAACCATCGTCTCATGATATTGGCACCTGTTGTCATTGATAAAAAAGGCGAACACGCACACATACCAGAGCTGTACACTCGTCAAGGATATGCCCGCGTTCGTGTTGATGACGTTGTCTATGCGCTTGATGAATTTCCAGAATTAGACAAAAAATATAAACATACTATTGAAGTCGTGGTCGATCGTGTCGTGAATAATGACGATCAGGCTGGGCGTATCTTCCAGGCAGTTGAGAACGCGTTGGCACTTACTGACGGGCAGCTTTCAGTTTTGGATGCCGATGACAATGACTCTTTGCACCGATTTTCGCAACGGTACTATAATCCAGACTTTCCGGACTTTATTGCGCCGGATATGGAGCCGCGCACGTTTAGTTTCAACAGCCCTCACGGCGCATGTCCTGTTTGTACGGGGTTAGGAAATCGTCTGGAAGTGGATCCTGAGCTCGTTGTACCGAACGGAAAGCTGACTATTGCCGAAGGTGCAATCCGCCCATACAATCGCATGGCGACCGATGCATGGAATATGAAGAAAATGGCGGCTGTTGCAGATAAGTATAATTTCTCAATTCATGTACCAACTGGCGAGCTAACCGAAACACAGTTAGAAAAAATCCTTTACGGCACTGGTGACGAGAAATACTCGATTGCGCTTGGCAGTGGCCGATATTTTGATACAGCCTACGAGGGAGTCATTCCAAACTTAGAGCGACGGCATAAAGAAACCGATAGTGACTTCATGCGGCGTGAAATAGAACGATTCATGGTAGAGAAGCCTTGTCATGCATGCCATGGCAAGCGTCTCAAGCCGGAAGTGCTTGCTGTAACAGTTTCAGGACAATCCATTATGGATATTTGTGAGCTATCCGTTGAAGATGCGGTGGATTTTTTCGCACATATCAAGTTTAGTGAAAAAGAATTGACCATCGCGCGGCAAGTAATCAAAGAAATTAATGCTCGACTGAGTTTTCTGAACGAAGTAGGACTAGGATACTTAACGCTTGCTCGGAGCGCTACGACGCTTTCTGGCGGAGAAGCGCAACGAATTAGACTGGCTACACAGATCGGATCAGGCCTGCAGGGTGTTCTTTATGTGCTAGATGAACCATCAATTGGTTTGCATCAGCGTGACAACGATCGACTTATCAGGACGCTGAAGCGCTTGAAGGAATTAGGAAATACCGTTATCGTCGTTGAACATGATGAAGACACTATTCGGACAGCCGACCATTTGGTGGATATCGGCCCAGGTGCTGGCGTACATGGTGGTCAGGTGGTTGCTGAAGGCAGGCCAGAGGATGTAGCTAAAAACGAAAAAAGCATCACAGGCAAGTACCTGCGCGGTGAGTTGCAGGTCGAGGTTCCGAAGAATCGACGAAAAGGTTCAGGAAAGAGTCTGAAGATTATTAATGCGCGTGAAAATAATCTTAAGAATGTTGATGTTGAGATTCCACTTGGCAAAATGGTGGTCGTTAGCGGTGTCAGCGGCTCGGGTAAAAGCACGCTCATTAACGATATCCTAGCCAAAGAACTACACATCCGTCTAAATCGAGCGCATGAAGCGGTTGGAAGACATGATGATATCGAAGGAATTGATAACTTAGACAAGGTTATCATTATTGATCAGTCTCCAATTGGGCGGACACCGCGGTCAAACCCAGCTACATACGTGGGGCTATTCACCCCGATCAGAGAACTGTTTGCCGCAACCCCAGAGGCAAAAATTAGGGGTTACAAAGCGGGGCGATTTAGCTTTAACGTCAAAGGTGGTCGCTGCGAAAACTGCCAAGGTGACGGCATGATTAAAATCGAGATGCATTTCTTGCCCGATGTCTACGTGCCGTGTGAAGTCTGCAAGGGCAAGCGCTACAATCGTGAGGCACTAGAAATTCATTTCAAAGGCAAAACCATCGCAGACATTTTAGAAATGACGGTCGAGCAGGGCTTTGAATTCTTTTCTAACATTCCATCAATTGCGAAAAAACTCGAGACACTTGTGCAGGTTGGCCTGGGCTATATGCGTCTTGGCCAGTCCGCGACTACACTGAGTGGCGGTGAAGCGCAGCGCGTCAAGTTAGCAACGGAATTATCAAAACGCTCTACTGGTCGAACATTGTATGTGCTCGACGAGCCGACAACGGGTTTACACATGGACGATGTGAAACGGCTTATGGAAGTTCTGCATGCGCTGGTCGATACCGGCAACAGCATGGTTATCATTGAGCACAACCTAGACGTGATCAAATCAGCTGATCACATTATTGACATGGGTCCAGAGGGTGGAGCAAACGGTGGCATGGTCATCGCAGAGGGTACTCCAGAGCAAGTGGCTGAAAGCCCAAAGAGTTACACTGGCAAATTCTTGAAAAAAATGCTATAATAAAGTTATGGAAACTGATCCGTCACTAGGACTGGCACAAAGTTTGAGGCTTCTTTCAGTGTCAACTCAACGATTCATTGACGGAGTTCGTCCACCCATTTTTTACGATGCATCATGGTATATAGGTGTTCTAGTCGAGTCCGGGATAGTTCCTCATACGGGAGAGCATGCGGCTTTCGACCAGTACAGGAGACTTAGAGTCCGCGGCATGGACTTCCTTGGTTTGGCAGGTTGTGTTGATCCTAGAGAGTATCTCGGTATGATAAATCAGGCGCTAAATGAACTGTAGACCTTTGCTATACTATATATAAACGAAAGAGGAAAAATTATGTCAGATGCGATTGTGTTAGAAGCAAATAAACGTGAAGTAGTAGGAAAAAAGCTCCACGCCCTGCGGGATCAAGGGCTTGTGCCGGCTACCATCTACGAAAAAGGAAAAGAATCAGTAAATGTGCAGGTGCCATATATGGCACTTGTGAAGGCGTACGCACACGCGGGCATGGGCCAGCCAGTTGAGCTCACTGTTGAAAAGAAAAAGTATTTGACCATGATAAAAGATGTTCATACCGATCCAGTGAAGCACCAGATTGTGCATGTCGCATTTCACGCTGTAAATGCGAACGATCCGGTTGAGGCAGAAGTACCAGTGCATATTGAAGGCGATGTACCTGCAGAAAAAGTAGGAAACTTCATCGTGCGTCCTCATGACCATGTTACCGTTAAGGCGTTACCTGCCGATTTGCCAGAAGCATTGACGGTGAGTGCAGACAAGCTGGTTGAGCCTGGCGATCACTTGACGGCTGCTGACCTCTCGTTACCAGCAAATGTAGAGCTTATTTCTGAGCCAGAAACGGTACTAGCAACAGTTGAAGAACCACGAGTCCAAGAGGAACCAGAGGCTAGCGAAGAAGTGGACGCAGCAGATGTGCCAAGTGCCCACGGTAGCGAAGACGCTGCCGAAGTAAAAGAAGCTGAATAGATTGACAAAACAGATTAAACTGTGATATAATATAATATTATGTCAGACTTTTTTGGCGGCGATAACGCTGTAGAGTTTGTAGACCCCCGGGGTTTCGTCCTATTTAGAGGCGAAAATTTATCTGCAAACGTGCTTGGAATTCCAGGGGTTAACCCTCACGAATTTCATCGATTTGAGCAGGGAGTTTTGGCCGATATATCTGACGAACCGCATCTAGCGCTAGTTCCTTTTGGGGCTCGAAATGGAAAAGATGTTTTGGAGATTATTGCAAATCCTTTTAACATTGGCCATTTGACGTCAACTGCATGGGGCTACGACGCCAAGGAGCAAATGCGACTAAAGACCGACGACGATATTAGAAGAATCGCGGATGAACAATCAGACCCTGATAATTTCGTGCGAGACTTTGCAGTAGTTGTCGGTCCTCACTACGACGAGTCAACAGGCATGTTTCGTAATGATGACGAGGTAATTGGTAATGTTCGACATACCGTAAGAAGTCACGCAAGAAATAGTCATATCGTTGATGTGTTTATTGATAGAGCACATACCAGACAAGGCTTTGGTTTCAGGGCACTCGAACTCATGAAGTGGGCTGTCTTTCAGCGACCAGATTCAAAAGTTCTTCACGCCTACATCCATCCAGATAATTTCCCCGCGGTAGCCCTGGCGCGTAAAGCTAATATGAGCAGAAGCGAAGAGCTTGTAAGTGGTATGAACAAAATGTCAATATCTAGAGGGGATGCAGGATACTAGTCTTGTAAGAAGCCACCGGATTGGTGTTTCCAGAGACGGGCATATAGCCCGTTTTTCTTTTTGAGAAGTTCTGTGTGTTTACCCTCCTCAACAATTTTTCCGTCGTCTAATACAATGATTCTATCCATTTTTTGAATGGTGCTGAGTCGGTGGGCAATGACAATAGTCGTTTTGCCTTGCATCAGGTGTGCTAACGCGTCCTGTATTAATTTCTCACTCTCAGAGTCGAGCGCACTGGTCGCTTCATCAAGTACTAAAATAGGGGCATCGCGTAAAATGGCACGAGCAATGGCGATACGTTGTTTTTGACCACCACTTAGTTTTACTCCACGCTCACCAACAAGCGTATGGTATCCATCAGTTAGTTTTCCAATGAACTCATCTGCGTGAGCTAGTTTTGCTGCATGTAGTATTTCTTTTTCCGTAGCGTCGGGTTTTCCGTAGCGTATATTATCGGTTAACGATCGATGAAAAAGTAATGGCTCCTGTGGCACATAGGAGATTTGCGATCGTAAATCTTTTTGCGTGATAGCAGAGATGTTTTCGCCACCAACATAAATGACTCCCTTTTGGATATCCATAAATCGCAATAATAATTTTGTTATGGTTGTTTTTCCGCCGCCGCTTGGACCAACAAGACCAATTTTTTCACCCTGCATTAGATTGAGCGAAAAGTGCTCAAACAGCTTGTCGTGTTCTTTCTCTTTGTAGTGAAAAGTAATGTCATCAAAAGTAACAGAAGCATCGCGAAACATAGCCGGTCTTGCATTTTCATCATCAGTAAGTGATTGATGAGAAAGGAAAATTTCCGTCATGTCATGTGCGTCACCTATGGATTTAGCAATGTTACGGAGCGTGTTTTGGTTGAACTCGCGTACACGCATGAATATATCGCGGCTCAGCGCTGTCGCAAGTAGAAGTGTACTGAGAGGTGCGACACCCTGTTGTGCCGCCATAACACTGAAAACCACTGCTAGAATTGTCGAGCTCGTTATTGGTACGTTCAGTACGACATCCTTAAATGTAGCGTAGTTACGCAGAGCCAGACCTTTATCGCGTATCTCTACTAGCCGCTTGTCATAAAGCCTTGACTCTTCGTTTTCCGTCGCAAAGCTTTTTATAGCAAGCACATTTCCAATACTGTCAGCGAGCTGGCCTGTGCCTCGGGTCTCGGCTTTTGCAACAATGGTATTTAGAACCCGTGAACGTCTGTTGGCGTATATTGCTGCACCAAAGTATATTGCCAAAATAAAGAACAAAATAGCGGTATAGAGTGGTAGTCTCGGCCCGAGGATAACGAGCGCTGCCAGAATGAATAAGAACAAGGCATATGCTTGCCAGTACAAGGTATCGAACAATCTTTCGTATGAACCAACGAATTTGTTTGTCTGCGACACAAGACTGCCTGCAAATCGATTCGCGTGGAAATCAGCACTTTCGGCTACGAGCCGATCAAAGCATCTTTGCCCAAGATCTTGCATTACTTTTAGCTGCAAACCCCAAAGCACGCGCACGCTATAAAATTCGAATACTATCTGTGAGATCCCAAACACGACAAGTCCAGCGATAATCCAGCCAAAGTCAGTGCGAAAATCAAATGGGCCACCTTTTGCGAGCCGATCCAAGGCAAGTCCCGTTAAATAAATATTGGCTACATATGTTGAGGCAATATATAGCGGGCGCAGGAAAAATAGAGCAATAAGCTCCTTTTTATATATCCACGTTGCCTGCCAATAAATACGGCGTGTTTCGGCACCTAAACTGGTGTGTATGTTTTTTTTCATAACAAATTTTTGTATTGGACCGGTCTCTTTTGTCTCTCAGAACCCGTTCTTGCAAATGTAGAACCAAGTATACTCCTTACGTTATCTGTATGTAAAGTGTTAAAATGAAGCGGTTATGGCCGGTGAAGTCGACAATACCAACTCAATGAGCGACAAAGATCGTGATATGGCGAATCGTTTTAGTGGTGCTGAAAAATCACCTGAAGTAAAGGATGCTGACGATGATGAAACCGCTGAAAAGAAAGATAAAGACAGTAAAAAAGATGAAAAAGGCAAAAAACAGGTAAAAATTCCGAGAAAGCTATTTGGCGGCGAAGGCAGTAAAGAATCCGCTGCAGAAGAAGAGCCTGCAAAAAAGCCAGAAAAGAACCTATTTGCAGGGCTACTAAAAAAAGAGGCAAAAATCGACGGCTCAGAGCCTGCTCATGCGGAAGAGGCTGAACAAAATCCAGAACAACAGCTTGTGGAACATACAGAGGAAGCACCTAATGAAACTCAAGGTGAGTTAACCGAAGATTTCCAGGAGCTAGTTATCGATAGATTGCAAGAAGTCGAACATGAGTTGGAACTTCCTCTTGTGCCGGAGAAAGCAGCCGAGGTAGTAGCAGATGCAGAATTTTTGGAACATGTTGGCGAGCGGCTAGAAGAGGGTCTGAGCCCCGAAGATGCAATCGATGATGCGCTAGAAGACGAGTTTATTCCTCCTGAAGCAGACGCGACTGAACAAGATTTGAATGATGCAGAAAACTTTGAGGAGTCAGATGATGACGACCCCGCTGCGACTAACCAGTCACAAACTCAAATCCCGCCTCCAACTCCTACGCCAATACCCCGAAGGCCGGTGACCCCATCCCCAACTACACCGGCTCCTCCTCGGCCAACCCCTCCCTCGCCCCCGATTCCACCTATACCCCCAGTACCAAATCCAAACCTGTATACCGCTCCTCCAACGCCGAATGTCGTTTCAGCTCCGAATGTTGTGCCGATGAACGAAATGTATACCAGAAATCGTCGAACAGGCGATATCTTGCTCGGCGGCATTCTAGGTTACATGATCGGGCGGAGAGGTGGTCGCAAGCGTACGGAAGCTCGCATGCAACCAGAAATTGATGAGCGAGATAAGGCGCTCGAGGATCTTGGGCGGAAACTAGATGAATCTGAAAAGAAAGTACGCACAATCACCTCAGAGCGGATTATCAAGGAACCAGAATTAGTCAATAGAGTTCGTGATGCTGAGGAGCCAAAAGCAGTAATTGCTGAAAAGCTTGTTGAAAATGCAGATACGGTTTCGATTGAGCGAGAAAAACGTATCATCGAACAACAAGAGAAAGAATTTGAGAATATACTTACCGAGCAGACTGAGCGTAGTATCGAAAGATCCAATGCAGAAATCTCTGATCCAATACCGGTGCCGATGATTGAAAGAGCACCTCAACCAGCGCCGGAAGCTCGAACGCAAACAGAAGTAATCGGTGAATTTCGCGAAAAAAGAAAAGACGTCAAAACAATGACCGTCTCTGAATTGCTAGAGGTTGGTGATAATATTTTCCTAGAAAAAACGAGCTT
>JAGQNQ010000060.1 GCA_020428015.1 Candidatus Saccharimonadota bacterium
GACAGACCTCATAATTGTCACCATTCCATGGAAACCAACGATTCCAAGCCGGATCTCCAGTTAAAAGCTCGAACCCGCTGTCTTCCTCTGAAAAGAAATCCGTCCAATCATAACGATCACTACGAAGAGTGATTTTGTTGGGAAATGCCTCACATAGCAAACGAACGTTATCACAAAATCTACCACTGCACTCGAAACCGACAGCACCATCATTCCAGTTAGAACATGTGGAACTAGGCCCTCCATTCTCTTCAGATACCCAAGGTGTCCAATAATAATTTCGGTCATACACTTCATATGCACCAATTTGGGGATACCAGTATATGGAGCCGTATTGAAAATGATTATACCGACCAAGTTTGTCGAGTGTGACCATCTCATCGGTAATCGGGTAGCCGAGAGAACCCTTTGCCCACTTTAAGCTTTTCCATCTTTCACGAATTGCGCCATGCACTTCATATGCGCCTGTGTCAGGATGCCAGAAGATAGAACCATGCTGAAAATGATTATGGCGACCAATACCGTCAAAAGTTGGCTTTTCGTCCGTAATAGGGCAACCAAGAAATCCATTACTGCCATTCAGCCGATTATACTTCTTTAGAATTTCGCCCTGAACCGCATGAGAGCATATCGTCTTCGCGCTAGCTACGGTCGTGCTCATGATGGCGACTATGATCCCAATTGTCGCTGCCAGTATGATAAGTTTCGATTTGGCGAAGTGCATGGCTATTTCCTTTCTGTCAATACGCAATGTCGATAAATCTCGTTTGTCTCACCGTAATAGGAGTTTACCTCAATGGGGCTATAAATGAAGTGGGCCTACGTTGGACATTACTTCCATTTACACACATTGAAGTACAGATTCCTGACAACACTTTTTCAAGAGTAATCACGATCATATATAATGGGCTCGATTTATGGCTCATGAAAAGAAGCTCTGTTAAAGTAGCACGGTAGCTCTTGCCGTGTGCGCTTTCTAATCCATCCCCCCTTACTATCCTCGATAGACTACAGTGAGTGACACGCATCTGAGAATGTGTATAGATCTGGCTATGGTGGACAGTTCATCCGGTTTTAGTATAGTGGATAAAATAGAGGTCTGTGTATCAGCAAAAAGATGATCTGTATCGCATTTTGCCTAAACCGCTGTTTTAAGGGAGGTTGATATGCCAAACAAGAAAAAAACAGAAGAAAATTTATTTCAAAACGTTCTACGCGACGCATTAAAACATTACAATGATCCTGCTTGGCTGGGGGAACACTCTCCACTGGCAAGCCCATACGTTCTCGGCCAGGCAGTACTTGCCCGTAGCGATCCACAAATGTTTACAAGTATTGAGCGAGGAAAAGCTTTACGAAGAATATTAACTGAGTTAATCGGGGAACCTTCAGCAGAGACGGATAATGAAGAAGAATATCAGCGTCTTCTCTTGAAATCGAGATATTTTCTTTCTGGATTGAGTGGCCAGCAAGTTGCTACCAAGTATCATATTTCCAGAGTAACTCTTGAACGTAAGCTTACCTTAGGCATCAAGCAACTAGAAACTTTGTTGCTTGAACGCTTAAATCCCTCATTGCGTTTAGAAGCGTTAGATCCGCCGGATAGTCTGTTGGGACGAGAAGATAAAAAGCGTGAATTTTTAAATGCCATCCATCACCAACAACGTGTGGCAATTTATGGACCAAGTGGTATTGGAAAAACAGCATTCGCCAGTTATATTGTCAATCAGACAGTGCAACAGCCGGTGTTTTGGTATACATTCCATGAAGAACTCAATGATCATCTTGAAATGCTTCTTTTCGCCTTAGCGTTCTTTCTGCATTGCCAAAATGCTCACAATCTATGGGCACAATTGGTTGCGGATCAAGGCCATATTAATTTTGATATCGCTTTGAAACTACTACGCTACGATCTAGAAATGCTGCAATCAAATCTCCCCATACTTTGTTTTGATGACATCGATTTGCTACGTTATACAGAAGTTGAAGAACACAAACGCATCGTTAGCTTCATTGATCAACTGCCGCAAGCGATACAGCTTGTTCTGATCGGGCAATCAGTCCCGATTCTGGTCGGTGCTCATATTCACCTAGAAGAACTATCCCTGCCCGCAATTGCACAGCTAGCCACTGCGGCAAAAATCTCTTTGTCAGATGAACATCTACGACGACTACAAACGTACACTAGTGGTAATCCGCGTTTACTCAATCTTTTCATCGCGCTCCATAATGAAACTGTTGATCTTAATGATATTCTTAGCCAAATG
>JAGQNQ010000061.1 GCA_020428015.1 Candidatus Saccharimonadota bacterium
CCTCCACAAGTGGGACATTCAATTAGGTATAAACTTAGATAGAGAAGGAGCACAAAATGTTCAAGAAACCGTTTTACTTACAAGAAACTAGAGAAGAGAGTCTTTGGAGAAACGCGGCCATAATTTTTGGCAGCCTGATATTGGTAGCAGTAGCCATGTACTTAATCTGCTACATCCTAATGTCTGCGGCTTTCGCAGGGTTAGGGATTGGAGCATGACCGCACGAACAGAAGCAATGGAGCGCGCTTATCAGGAAGCAAAAGCCCGGGGCGACCTGCAGCCACTCCACGAGGTAGAGGCTATCAAAGAGTGGTTTTATTGGAAGCTAGTGCTTAACCGCTTTCCTCACGATAAACTAAACACCAAGCACTTGATGATAGTGCTAAAGCGCGAAGCAGACCTTTGGAACATTACAAACTACGAAATATCCGAGCTGTGGCGTGAGATACTGCCTTGGCTAGACGATCAGTACGATTACGTTAAACTGAATATGAAGGCGATGCGCAGCGTAGCAAACGTGCCCCACCTTCATGTCTGCACGTACAAGGAAGAGTACCGATGAGACATACAGTTAGCGAAATGATTGATTATAGAAAGGCTGGGCTAACGTGGGTTGAGATCGGGCTGCTGGTAGATTTGCCAGCAACTGAAGTTAGAGAAAAAGTAACGGACTACTTACACAAGGAGGTCTACGGTGAATCTAAAAATACCAAAGCTGTTCAATCTTGATCAGGAATCTGCCGACATGCTAGAAGAGCTTGATAAACACTACGGTACTCACAATCAGTCTGAGTTAGTCCGGCGGCTTATCAAAGAACGCTACAAGAGCGTGTTTAAAGAAAGGAACAACAAGTGAGTGAGTTTGTAGAGGTCGAATGGTTTGGAAGAGATCACAAGATCGGAATTGTTCTGACTTATGATGAGCATGATGGATTTAAGGTTCGGATGGCTCCGATTGAAGCAGGAGTTCAGCTAAAGAGTGAGCAAGCCGATATCGACTGGCTAATGAAGAATGCTGCGAAAGTTCCCTTTGAATGGGCTAAAGGCTTCTTTGGTCCACGAATGAAAACTGAATGGATGAGGCGACATCTGGCAGACGAGGAGTGGTTGACCGTAAGATATGACGGTAAAGACTATGATACAACAACCCTAGTCTAGCGCTTAGAGCTTAAGAGAGACACCAACATATAGCGTCTTGCTTAAGCTCTTTTCAGTTGGTAATATTTTTATACGTTTTGTCTTTTCGTATGAAACAAAACGTCACCCTAAAAAAAGAATGGGGCACCTCACGGTAACCCCTTGTCTTTTCGTATGCTCATATTATAGCACACTAGGGGTTAAAAACACTATTTAGCAGATGTGTTGTACGATCACATTTAAAACTAAGACGTAATCGTTAGGGTCAGAGCTACAGTGGGAGCCATGTCCTGGGGCTGACAACTCCCGACCTGCCTTGATCCTAACAAACAGCTAAATAGTAGGAGGGTAAGCAGCATCTGGGGGTTAGCAGGGATGTAAAGCCCCCTAGTGGTCTGAGCACTTTTTAAGCTAAGAGTTGACAACTAAGCACTAGCTGTTTACTATTCAACTGAGAGGTTTATGCCACTAAGGTGTAGATCCGGAAAAGCCCTATTGCGAGCGGGCTTTTCTTTTTGTAATAAAAAAAGTCCGTAAGGCGGACAACACTTGAAAAGAGTTTAACCTCACGGACTTTGCCTAATATTAGCACAAGAGCGTTGACTTTTCTAGTCCAGTGGTGTATATTGTAATACAGCAGTAAAGGACAACACTGCACTAACAAAAAAGAAAGGACAGCACTATGAAAACCCACGAGTACGTGTGGCTTTTGATCACACTAGCCGGTTCAGGTGTCGCAGCATTTCGTCTGATAACAGACTACGCTCGACCACAGACTGTCGTGGATGGCATCTTTTTAGGTGCAGGAATCATCCTCGCAGTCAACGTAGCGGCGTATGTTGGCTACAAACTGTTTCAGGCTAACAACGTAAAAAAATAAGGAGGGCTTAAACATGCCAACAGTACCAGGAATACTACAGGATCGAGACCGACCAGTCGGTTCAGGTCACTGCGGAGCCGAGAAGTGTGAACATTGGTCGCACCAACCGGTTAAAAAGACTAAGAAAGGAAAGAAGAATGGCTGACGAACTAGCAACAACAAGCGTTGAGCAC
>JAGQNQ010000062.1 GCA_020428015.1 Candidatus Saccharimonadota bacterium
CGACGTCCTTGCTGCTGGGCGGGCTGCTTACACCGCACAGACAAAGTCCTTAGTCCAACTCAAAAATGGCTAAAAAACAGGTCAGCTAAATAGTACAATCTTAAGTAATATCTTTTAGAAGCAGCGCGACCTGTAGTGTTGACCCGTCATCTATAGACTCAGCCTTTCTAACTGTTGCTTTGACTGGCAGAAGATAGCAGCTAGACTTACTGTCTGGGAAGATCGAGGCATCCCACACGCTATTTCCTATCGTTACTTTGACGCGTACTGAACCGAAGCCCTTTCTTGGCAAGCCTGAACTTATATCTTTAATTTCATCAGATATATTTTGCGGTACTGTTAGAAAATACCAAGATGTCGCTGCACCGTCCCACCGCCACAGTCTTGATGAAAACAAGTACTTCATAGCCTTGTGAGCTTTCTAACAGTGTTAATATTTCGAGCGGTCATTTTTTTGTAAATTGGGTTTGAAATGAAGTCTCTCATCTTGCTCTTGGTATAAAGTGCTTTATCGATGTGCCAGACAATCGCGCCATCAATATATAACAACTCGTCGGCTTCTGAATGTTGTTTTATGTCATTTAGAACTTTTTTGTCAGCAACTTCGTCCCACAGGAAAATCACATCTGTTTTCTGTTCAGCATCGTTCACCCACTCAGCTGGAACTTTAGAGCTAACATTCTCGAGTTTTTCTTTAGACACAACTACTGTCGGCACAAGGAATCCGAATTCTTTTTCTATAGCCTTTTCAATCTTCTCTCCATCCGGTTCATTTGCATCAAATAGAACATTTCCAGAATTTATGAAGGTTTTTACATTTTCGAACCCAAGCTTCTCGAATACGGTTTTTAAGCGTGACATTTCCACTTTACTATTGCCGCCAACATTTATCCCGCGAAGGAGTGCAACGTATCTCAACCCTTCCTCCGAACTGGTTGACGCAAGAGCGTCCGAAGCTTTTCTGGTGCTACTTTACGAAAGTCACAGAAGTAAATCTCGTGGTGTTTGCCAGTCATTTCGTAACCATTATCGGGAATAAATTGACTATGCATTTCGTCGAGTATTTCAGTTTCGTCATCAAAAGAACCAATATGTAGAGTCTGTACGCACGCACCTTCATCGAGCCACTCGAAACGTACTTTATCTAGTAGTTTGGGCGGTTCTTTTTCTGCTACTTTTGCAACAGCCCGCTCAAACATAGCAGCAGTAACCCATTCTGGCTGCATAATCATGAGTGTGAAGTCCCACTGCGACTTATCACGGGTGTTGCTAGTAAAACTATTCATATCTTCAGCCCACCACAAACCTTCGAGTGGCATAACCGTATAATCTTTCTTGAGCTCCAGCTTACTCATAAATTTAAGCTTATATGCAACTGGATACAAAGCTAGAATAGCTTCTTTAAACTCCTGACTCACATTTGGATCACCATGGCCGTCGACCATAAGGTACTGCATCCGTGGTATCTCGACAATCTCTAGTTTATGGTGTTTCGCTTTATAGGAATTCAGTTTCTTAAAGTCTGACTTCATAGCTTAAGTATATCGCAGTTACAAAAAGGTTAGTGGTGCTGTATCACTCAACTAAATGGCTGGATATAATCAGACGCTAGATTTCATATTCCAGTCGCTGGCCGGTGGCACGCACTGCGACATGTTACAGCTTTTGTGTGATTACGACAAAATGAGCGTAGTTGAAATTGCCGCTCACTACCGCATCACTTTTGCCAGTACTGCGAAACATTTAAAAGTTTTGGAGTCCGCAAAACTGATAGCCAAACGGTGGAAAGGAAAACAACAAATGGTGAGTTTGTCCCCTACGGCATTTAAAACTGCTGACTCGTACCTAGATCATCGACCGATCAGCGTTATACCTTGTGGTAAAAATTGGGCAGTTGCGGAATACGGGAGATTAACAATACCTGGATATCTAGCATCTCGTTTACGAAAAATTGCCGACCTTGTAGGCTATATGGATATTATGGGTCAAGTGCGCGAGCTTTGACGATTTGGACTAACACCGACAAACTCGAAGATAGCTAGAATAATTTAAATTAATATTTAAAATTCTATGAAAACTATTGAATGTTTAGTTCTACAGGTATAGACGTCATATTGCCACTGTCGTCATACGCATCTATTGACTCTTGTGTAATTTCTGAAGAGAG
>JAGQNQ010000063.1 GCA_020428015.1 Candidatus Saccharimonadota bacterium
ACCGATCAACTTTGTGACCGGAATCTCAAGTCTCTCGGCCAAGCTTCCAACCGTAATCATGCCATCAACCTGTATCTGTTTGGCCATCTTAAGATTCCTTTCTAGTACTTCGTATTACAGAAAACTATCTGCAATATACTTATATTATTTCGCGTCTTTTAGGCTTAGCGCAATCTTGCGCGATTCAGTATCAACATCAAGGACTTTAAACTGCTTAGTTTCATTCACCTTGAATACTTTTTCAGGGTCAGTTCCTTCATCGTCGCTCATTTCTGAAACATGAACAAGCGCTTCTACGGAAGGAGAAAGCTGAACAAATGCTCCAAACGGAGTTATTCGAGTAACTCTACCCTCTACCATGCTGCCTTTTTTGAACTCTTTAACTTCGTTAAGCCATGGATCTTCACTCATTTGCTTTAAGCTTAGAGACAAGCGGTCTTTATCTATAGCAATGATTTTTGCTTTGATATTATCGCCATTTTTTACGTATTTTTTAGGATCCTCAACTCTTTCCCATGATATTTCAGAGCTGTGTATTAAGCCTTCAATGCCGTTAACATTAACGAATGCGCCAAAATCGATCACACCAGTTACGACACCTTCAACGACATCGCCAACTGCAAGTTTTTCGAATCGCTCTTGCATGTCATCTTTGACAGCTTCTTTTTCGGAGAAGATAAGCTTGTTGTCCTTGCGGTTAACGTCAAGAATTCTTACAGTTAACGGTTTCTTGATAAGAGCTGTTAGTTTCTGCATTATTTCTTCTTTGTCAGCACCGCTAACTCTTGGGTAATGATCAGCAGATAGCTGAGATACCGGCATAAAGCCCCTGATGCCTTCAAGCTCAATAAGTAGTCCGCCACGATTTGCGTCGTAAGCTTGCACTTCGACAGTCTCTTTGTTCTCGAACGCGCTCTGAAGTTCGTCCCATCCCTTATCTTTGACTGCTCGCTTCATGCTTAGTAGAGCATGACCTTCTTCCATCTCAGGATCGACAACACTAACTGTTACTTCCTGACCTTTTTCTAGGCTCTGGCCTCCAGAAACCTCTCTGCGCATGACCACGCCAATACCATTTGCCCCAAGATCAATCCAGACCTCGTGCTTCTTTACTGATAGAACCTTGCCTTCTACTACGTCGCCGCTTTTTAGCTGCTCAACGTCAGAAGACGCAAGTAGTTCATCCATAGTTACATTTTTTGACATTAAAATAAATACTCCTTTGGTTAGCGGCAGTCCGTAGACTGTATGTCGTCCGCAAAACTTAAGCAACAGTATACCCTGTTTTATATCTGTTGGCAAGGATGGTCGATGTGTTAAACTAGCATAATGATATTAAGCATTGACGTAGGTGGATCAAAAGTACTAGTGGCTACTTTTGATGACAATGGAGAAATACAAAAATCCGAAAAATTCAAAACGCCGATAATGTATCCGGATTTTATCGAAGAGCTAAAAAAAACCATACAGAATCTAACAGCGGACCAACAACCCAGTGCGTGCGCAATAGCCCTACCTGGTGTGCTAGACAGAGATAATGGCGTTGCGCTTTACTTCGGTAATCTACCCTGGGAAAACGTACATATACGAAACGATCTTCAGGATGCCATACACTGCCCTCTGTATATCGAAAACGATGCAAAACTTGCCGCACTTGCGGAGGCAGAGGAAATACGAGACATATATAAACGAGTTCTATATGTAACTGTGAGCACCGGAATTGGCCTTGGACTGGTGCAGGATGGACAAATAGACTACAGCGTTACC
>JAGQNQ010000064.1 GCA_020428015.1 Candidatus Saccharimonadota bacterium
GCAAAAGATTGCTATCATCACCGACACAGTAGACCGCATGCAACGAGATTTCAAAGAGTCAGTGCTACTGGATGATCTACGAAAACGGGATAAAATAATCATACATTTTATTCGTGAGAATTTAATACTTCACCAAAATTCAAACAGCTCAGAACTTATGCGTTGGGATATGGCTGTGATGTTTGCGAAGAGTTACGTAACTCAACTTAGTGACAACGTGAAGCGAAGTTTTGAACAAAAGGTTAAGAACGGTGAATGGCTTAGCAAAGCTCCTTATGGCTACCGAAACGTGCGAACCGAGGATGATAAAAGCTGGATTGAGCAAGATTCCAGTCAGGCATTAATTGTTCTTGAAATGTATCGTTGGTATGCAACCGGATCTTATTCAATGATTGAAATTCGTAAGAAACTTAAACAAGAGCACAACGTAAAAATGGGCATCAGTCTCATCGCTAAGATACTCAATAACCCTTTCTATTACGGCGAAATGATAATAAAAGGTAAGCTGTATCCTCACAAGTACGAGCCGATAATTTCTAAGGATCTGTTCGAAAAGGTTGAAGCAGTCATTAAAGGCTTCAACAAAAAAAGCTTTAAGTACGCTGGCATTCCGTTCTTATACAGAGGCCTTATTCGCTGTGCAGTTTGTGGCTGCAGTGTCTCGCCTGAGCGAAAGAAAGGATTCCACTATTATCATTGCACTGAATTTAAGGGCAAGCACAAGACGCCCTATGTCCGTGAAGAAACCATCTCCGACCAAGTAGTCAAAGCGTTTGAAGCAATCGTCTTATCTGAGGATGATTACAGGAAAGTGAGCGAAATGCTGAAGAAAGCACACCAAGATAAAGTAGGCTATAAATCACGACGTGTAAATCGTTTGAACATCGAGCTATCACGCTACATACAGCGACTAGAAAAGCTCTATGAAGATCACCTTGATGGCGTGGTTGACGATACGTTCTACGAGCGAAAGGCGTCAGAGTATCGTGGTATGCGTGACAGTATCAAGTCAAAACTAGACGCAATCGACAAAGCAGACGACGCTTTTTACCTAACAGTTGATAGAATGCTCAAACTTACGCAAAAAGCTCCCTCACTACTGTTACGTTCGGAAATGGAGTATTCAAGACGACTTTTTAACTTTGTACTTCAGAACGCTACGCTTGATCAAAGTCTACTTCGGTGGGAATACAAAAAGCCGTTCGATATTCTGGCTCGAACGGCTAAAAATGCGAACTGGCAGGGGAGACAGGACTTGAACCTGCGACGCCCGGTTTTGGAGACCGGTGCTCTACCAACTGAGCTACTCCCCTAAATTGGATGTCAACTTATATAATAGTGGACATAGGTATAGATGTCACTCGCTTTATTTATATAACATAATCTGATATAAACAGTGTAATGACAAAGTTCTTGTTAAAAAAGCCCGTTCTTATTATGATGTACGGCTTCCCCGGTTCAGGAAAAACATATTTTGCAAGGCAGTTTGCTGAGAGTATTGGCGCGGTTCATCTCCAAAGCGATAAAGTACGAAACGAATTATTTGAAGAGCCAAGATTTGATGAACAAGAAAACGAAATAGTTTCTCACTTAATGCAATATATGACCGAAGAGTTTCTATCGGCAGGTCTTAGCGTTATATATGATGGTGACGTTTCAAAACAAGTTCAA
>JAGQNQ010000065.1 GCA_020428015.1 Candidatus Saccharimonadota bacterium
TACGAGGTTACGATAAGCTATCATCAGCAGGATTTTTCGGTCAACGCCGCGGGTATTTCGCATCATTTCTTTGCACCTTTCGCAGCAAGAGTGCTAATGCGGTTTTGTACGTCACTGAGCAGCTGTTTCACCGTTGGCGTTATGTCTTTGTGCTCAATTTGAGTCATTTTTCCGTCTTGTATCTGTACTAGATGCTGGGCTATGGGCAGATACTCTAGGTTGTGCGTTACCAGGATAATAGTTTTGCCTTCGTTTTGTTGAAACTCGGTAAATAATTCGATAACTCGGTCGCCGTTTTTGCTGTCCAGATTACCCGTTGGTTCATCTGCAATTATCACAGGAGCATCGTTAACTATTGCTCGTGCAAAGGCGATGCGTTGCTGCTCACCACCAGAAAGCAGATACGGGTATTTGTGGGTGTAGCTCTGCATATTTACCCGCTCAAGAGCACGACGAGCCTTGTCATGTGCACCCGCTCGAGAGTAGCCAAGAAAATAGAGGGGAAGTGCTACATTGTCGAGAACATCTAGACTTTTCACCCAGTAGTTTGTCTGATAAATTATGCCAAGTTCGTGGGCACGGTAATGCGCAAGGCTGTCTTGGTTACTGACGTATATATTTTCAGACTTGTATCTCAAGTTACCCGAAGTTGGCTTTTGAAGACCGGAAAGAATATTAAGCAAGCTCGATTTGCCACTACCCGAAGGGCCGAAAATAATAGTAATCTCACCTTTCGGTATGAATATACTGCCTTTTTGGACAGCAGTAACATGCTGTTCGCCTACACTGAAGTCAAGAGCCACGCCATCAACTTCATATAGTATCTCTCGCTTCATTAGTTAGAACCCAAACAATGATTTAAGTGTATTGAATACGACCGTAAGGGCACTATCGGAAGCACGGCCAATAATGACTGTCTGCGTTTCTCCTACTCCTTCATTAACAGCAGCGTCTGAAGACAGTGGTTGCACGCTGAATACCCGAGAAGTCGGAAGAGAAGAAATTATCACGATATGTTCTGTGGTTAAGCGGCTGTCTTCGGCTGTTTTACTGTTAAATACCTGCGCATCTGAACCTTCTGTATAGGCAACCTGACTTGTTGATGGCTCATCTGTGCGCCACGACACTACGATTTGACCTCTTGCTTCCGACCCAGAACCTCGAACTGATGATTCGACAACTATATCACTAATTTTTGGAGGTCGTGTATCCAGAGCTGTACGGAACGCCTGTCGGTCTGATGTAGCTAAATTCCCGTCGGCGTCACGACTTTGAGCCGTCAGAGCGTACTCACTATCATCAATAAGACCTTGTATGACAATCTCATGTTCAACTTTTAGTTCAGAATTTTGAATTTCCTGTGGAGTACCGTTAACAATTGCATAAGAAATCTGACTGGTTGCAGGTACATTTGTTTGCCAAGTAACGCGCTGGGTGCTGGTTGGTTCGCCGTCTA
>JAGQNQ010000066.1 GCA_020428015.1 Candidatus Saccharimonadota bacterium
TCCTCAATGCCTTAGTTCGCAATTTCCCTTCTATTTTCTCGCGAACGCTCACAAAAAAGGCCGCTATCGCGACCTTTCAAGAATCATTGTTCTACCGAAACACTGCACTTCACATTAAGTGCCATTACGTTAAATATCCGTGACGCAGTAACGAAAAAGGCCGCCACTAGGGCGACCTTTTGAGATTCGTACAAAACGGATGTTATGGTAAATTCAGCTGATTGGCAGGTACAAAAAAAGCCCCGTAGGCCTTTTTTTGTAATGCTACGAGGAAGCTACTGCTGCTTAGAATCCATTTCCTCAATATGATTGTTCACAATCGATCTGAATTGCATTGGCGCCTTGATGTTTGGAATTGGCGTGTTGGTTCCGCCAGTGCCTTTAATCACGATAGACCCATAGTTAAAGATTCGTCCCAGTATCCCTTGATGTATGCCAAGGCTTTCAACTTTATCAATACGGAGTTCCACCGTATTGCGTCGGATCAAACCCACTTTTGCGATGACTCTTTGGTTAGTTAATGCAAGCTCCGTTGACCAAACTCTAAGGAGCACAGGGATTATTATAAGTAACCCTAAGCCGTAAAAAGGCAGCAACAAGATTCCGATAATTACTGGGATGATTGTTGGAATCCAGGAGGTTTGAGCGCGAGATATTACGGATTCATTTCTCGTCAATGATTGGTCTACGTAGCTTCCCATAAGGTTATATCCATTTAGAAAAAATAGGATCTTTCCCTTTTTAAGGCGAGTCTGCAATAGAAACTTTATGTCTCCGTGGTAGGTATACAAAATTTACGGAGAACGTAGCGACCGTCGGACAGTTCGGTTCTTTCCTTTCGTGCCG
>JAGQNQ010000067.1 GCA_020428015.1 Candidatus Saccharimonadota bacterium
GGCTTAAAGAGCCTACGTGAGGCATTGGGTGTCAATAATGACATGCCTCCCCGTCCAACTACAGAATCAGGCTATAACGCAGATAAAATAGCCAAGAAATGCCACAAGCAACTACCACTAAACATTCGTGATTGGCTTAAAAATGAGCGTCTGCTATTAGATGAAGATATAGACGACTACGAACTGGGATACGGTGAATTTTACGGCAAAAACTGGGTAACAATACCTGTTCGTGACCAGTCAGGCAACGTGCTATTCATGAAGCTACGTAAAGACCCGTACTTATCGACTGAGGGTCCGAAATACATGGGTACAGGTGGTGAAGCCTTTATCTTTAACGCTGAGGCATTGAAAGATAAGCCTAACCAATTAGTTGTCTGTGAGGGTGAGTTCGACTGCTTAGTGTTGAGAGCGTACGGCATACCAGCAATCACTTCGACTGCTGGTGCACGTACATTCAAAGACGAGTGGATTGAGCAACTGAGCTTTGTGCGTCACTTGTATATCTGTTTCGATAACGATGATACTGGTCAAGAAAGTGCTCGTGAGTTGATTGAAAAACTTGGAGTTGCCTTACCAAACACTTCTGTTCTGAATATCACACTACCAACTGAAGTCGGCGAACACGGAGACCTAACAGATTATTTCAAACTATCAGATGCTAATCCTGGCGACCTATTCGATAAATATGCTGTGCTACAAACTGGTCCAAAGCCGATAGATGTCAGTACCTTTGAAGAACTGACTACTACCGAACTTGCGTCGATATT
>JAGQNQ010000068.1 GCA_020428015.1 Candidatus Saccharimonadota bacterium
GTTGAAGTGCGTTTGACTGTTCAGCTTTCACACATAACTGCGCTTATGGCGGTTATGTGTGGATTGTGTTTGTCTGTTCATGTGTTAAAATTGCCTCAAGCATTTATGCTGAGCCCTGAACTCTTACTCTTCCGCCAAGTTGAATGTGAGATTAAGGGCTTTGTTTTATCTGGCGTTTATCTTACTCCGCAATACCTTGCTTCGCAATTTCCCCTTTAGAGCTTTGCTATCAGGCACAAAAAAGGCCGCTATCGCGACCTTTCAAAAATCATTGTTCTACCGAAACACTTCGCACAAAGTGCCGTTACGTTAAATTACGCGCTTCAAGGATAGAACGTGAATATTCTCTTTCTGCATCAGTGATTAATTCGGCTTCTGTTCCATCCAAATTCAATCTACGTTTACCGTTGATAACCGCATTCAGATACACATCACTATGCGTCCACCTTTGTATTGCCCAACTAGCAGCCTTACTACTAATCCCTTGCTCTCTTAATTGCAGAACTATGGATCTACCTATGCCTTTAGCTAAAGGCATAGGTAGGTTTAAGCTTTTAACAACATTAAGAGCTGCATGGTTACGCTTCATTCTCTCTTTTCTAGCTTTCTTCTCAAAAGCGATCTGATCAAATTTAGGCT
>JAGQNQ010000069.1 GCA_020428015.1 Candidatus Saccharimonadota bacterium
AAGCCAAGCTAGGAAAGGAGCGAAAGGCGGTAAAGCTTCAAAAGGTGGCGGGCGTAGGTCTGAACGAGATAAGCTCTTACCCGAAGTCAAAAAATTAAAGTCTCAAGGTAAAAGTAACCGCGCAATAGCAGACCTGCTAAACATCGGCTCTGCTACGGTCAGTCGTTGGCTAAAGTGATCCAAAACAAGCCTTATCAGATAACAGCCCTTTTTAGGGTTGTTATCTGATTAATGGCCTCTATGTTTCTTTGCTAATCTTGCTAGAGCGGTATACGTGATTTTTGTTCCATCCGTGAACTTCCAGTCTATTTCATCTAAGAACTCTGCCATTATTTTCTTCTCTGCGCTCAGCCGATCTCTTTGACCTAACTTACTCTGTGTCTGTTGGTTTTGTCGACGGTGTGCGTGATTGACTATTCTTATTTGCTTTTGTAACGCCACTTCCTTGTTCTCTGTTTGCTGCTTGATAGCGTAGATCTCGTTTTCTTTCTTGTTGAGTCGTTTCGCTTCTTTGGCGTGTTTGTTTACGACATCCTGCTCAACTTGACCTTGGTATTCTCGTTTTATGTTTTCGATCTCTTTCGTTTTTTTAGCTAATTCTTTCTTAGCTTCGAGTAACGAC
>JAGQNQ010000006.1 GCA_020428015.1 Candidatus Saccharimonadota bacterium
GTGGAGCGTTAGGAAGTGAGAATGCTGGAATGAGTAACAACAAGGCAGGTGAGAATCCTGCCCACCGAAAGAGCAAGGTTTCCTGGGCCACGGTAATCGTCCCAGGGTTAGTCGGTCCTAAGCCGAGGCAAGTAGCGTAGGCGATGGACAACAGGTTAATATTCCTGTACTGGCTATAGATTGTTTATTGTGCGCGGTATGATAGCAAGAGCGGATTCATGGTTATATCCGTCTAACACATCTAACGGGTGTGGAATGAAAGATTGTCTTCGGATAATCGATTCTTGTCAAAGTGCTGACCAGAAAAGCATATAAACGCGTGTCTATAGTCATCCGTACCGCAAACCGACACAGGTGCTCAGGTCGAGAAGACCAAGGTGAGCGAGTGAATCTTCGTTAAGGAACTCGGCAAAAAAGCGACCGTAACCTCGGGATAAGGTCTGCCCCGTCACAATGTTTATGACATGTGACTACGCCAGTTTTCTTTTAGAAAACATCGGTAGAGATTTTAGTTTTAAGCATTCTAAAATTGAAGCCGAATCGAGAAATATTGAGAAAGAAAGCTGACTCTGTTAGCAATTCATGACACTGCACTTATTACCCGAAAGGGAAAAAGAGCAGCCGGCACGTCGGATTCATTCCGTACGTTCCGCGCGTCAAGAAAAAACCGTAGGTTTTGTCTTGAGAAACGCAGTCGTAGATATTGTGACGGGGCCGCAGCGAAAGAACCCAAGCAACTGTTTACCAAAAACATAGGTCTCTGCAAACACGAAAGTGGAAGTATAGGGGCTGACGCCTGCCCGGTGCTGGAAGGTTAAGGGGATGACTTCACGGTCTGAACTGAAGCCCCAGTGAACGGCGGCCGTAACTATAACGGTCCTAAGGTAGCGAAATTCCTTGTCAGGTAAGTTCTGACCCGCACGAATGGCATAACGATCTGAGCACTGTCTCAAGCATAGACCCGGTGAAATTGCAATGTCGGTAAAAATGCCGACTACTTACAGGAAGACGGAAAGACCCTATGGAGCTTTACTATAATTTGGCACTGAGTAATTCATGTGCGTGTGCAGGATAGGTGGGAGGCTTTGATGGTACGGCGCCAGCTGTACTGGAGCCATCCTTGAGATACCACCCTTGTACATGGGTTACTCTAACTCACGTTTGGTGAGGACAGTGCTTGATGGGTAGTTTAACTGGGGCGGTTGCCTCCTAAAGAGTAACGGAGGCGTTCAAAGGTAAGCTTAGTCCGGATGGAAATCGTGCCGATAGTGCATACGCATAAGTCAGCTTGACTGTGAGGCCAACAAGCCAATCAGGGACGAAAGTCGGAGTAAGTGACCCGCTGTACTAATCTTCGGATTTAAGTATGTGGGAACGACAGCGCAAACGGATAAAAGTTACCCTAGGGATAACAGGCTTATCGGGCCCAATAGTTCACATAGACGGGCCGGTTTGGCACCTCGATGTCGGCTCATCACATCCTGGAGGGGGAGCACCTTCCAAGGGTATGGCTGTTCGCCATTTAAAGTGGTACGTGAGCTGGGTTCAGAACGTCGTGAGACAGTTCGGTTTATATCCGCTGTGGACGTCAGGAAAATTGAGAGGATTTGCCCCTAGTACGAGAGGACCGGGGTGAACGCACCGCTGGTGTATGGGTTGTTGTACCAACAGCATTGCCCAGTAGCTATGTGCGGGATAGATAAGCGCTGAAAGCATATTAAGCGCGAAACTAGCCTCAAGATAAGTTTTCCCTATGATCCCCCTGAAAGACGATCAGGTTGATAGGCGCAAGGTAGAAGCATGGTGACATGTGTAGCTAAAGCGTACTAATCGGGACATTGGTTTTTTATGATCTCTCTTGAAGCTGATTACATTTTTTAGCTTTAAGAGAGAAATGCGTTCTTTCAACTAGTTATGGGTACTTATAACCCAATCTATAGTCAGCCTATTTCGGTTACCGAAATTCTGTCTGGTGAATCCCCAAGCAAGTCTCTTTACCGAACTTTGAAAGCGGATACCAGACCGAATTCCGGTGACTGAAGAAAGCACCTTTAACAACTCAAACCACACCATGCTCCAACAAGGACATCGAAGTACGCCTCGAGGCGTAATATCTGATAACTAATATCTGATAATTGAGAAAATAGCTCAAATATCAAGTATCAAACATCAAGTATTGCGCATCCTCAGATGCGCGTTCGGTGCCCTTGGCGCGAGGGAAACACCTGTTCCCATGCCGAACACAGAAGTTAAGCCTCGTAGCGGTTACTATACTGCAATAGCGGGAAAATAGCACGGTGCCGAGTTATGCGCTTAAGCCACCTTTAGGGGTGGCTTTTCGCTTTTAAAGAAGGGGCAGGCCCCCTCTTTAGCCGCAGGGAAAAACACGTTTGTTGTTTTTCTCTGGGGATTCTCCCCCAAAGCGGAATCTGCTTACCGCGGATTAAATCCGACGGACGCAGATGATTGTTTAATTTGTTACTCCTCGATCTTTTCTACTGGCTTACCAATCTTTATTTCAGTATTAACGTCAACGGCTTTTTTGGGTTTTTTATACCAATCTAGAAAAATATACGCCCATAATAATACGCTTACAAACAACAATAAAGACTCGTAAAATTCTGGTAAATGATAAAAAATAAAAAAGTAAAAAGACAAAATGAACATGGTCAAGTAAGCTAGTACGAAGCTCAAACTTAGCCCGAAGTAAAATCTAGTTCTTTGATATATATTATGTGTTGATTTGTGCAGCTGATCTCGCATCACTAAGCGACTATTTAAATATTGTAGTGTGACTTCCGGGTCAGAACTTTCCACAACGCTAAGGCTATTCATGGTTGTAGCAGCCGATTTTTTAAATGTAACAATCCAGCACGCAACTGAAGCCACTAGCAGAGGAAAAGACCAAACTAGATAGTATTTTAAGAAAGCGTTATTTGCCGAGTTTTCGTAAACCGTAAAAGGTAAAAAAGAAATTAACCCAGCTAGAGTCATCAAGGCAGAAAGTTTTGACAGTAGTCGATCTGTGAACTTCTCAAGTCTTTCAGTTTCAACTGATATTTCTTCCCCCAAGTTTTTTATTAGGCCTAGTCTAATTTCGTATTCAAGTTGTTTTTGATTCATAGCTCTATTATTTTCTCTTAACTCAAACTAAGCAAGCATAAGCAAAAAGGGAAATTGAATCTGTGTTTGTTATCATTAGTGCATGAGTGAAGTTCAGCACGACAGCGAAACTCCAGCACACGGGCAACAGGTTATTACTGCTTGCGCATTTATTTGGCATGACTTTGACGGAGTCAAGAAGGTTTTCTTGCCAAAACGTGCGGCTACAAAGAAATTCCTACCAAATGTCTTTGAGCTTGTGGGAGGTCACATCGACTTTGGTGAGGATCTAGAAGCAGGTCTAAAGCGCGAAATCATGGAAGAGCTTAACAAAGATGTCGAGCTTGAGGATCCATTCGCAGCTTTCACGTATTTGAACGAGGTAAAAGGCTCACACTCAGTCGAAATTGTATATCTAGCTCAATTTGTTGGTAGCATTGATGATATTCAGACTAATCCAGAAGATCATTCTGGTTACGAATGGCTATCAGAAAAAGAGGTTACTGAACGTCGCACTGAAATCGTACCAGAAAGCCAAGTTCAATACTCTGGAGAAGATGATCCAGAATACTTATGCATACTGAAAGGCTTCAAAATACTTAGCAAAAAGGGAAATTGAACCCCGCAAGCCTACCCTACAACTTGACAAATGTGATATAATATATTATTTAAGTATAGTAAACCCCCCCTGTAGTATTTTTATGAGTAGAAGTAACGTGTTTCATCTAACACTAGAAGATAGGCTGAAAAGTCTTGAAGTAGGACTTTTCCCGAGCGGCAGCTCGCCACTTACTCCGGATCAGGAAAGATGGGCAAGTAAGGTCGATCCTGTGCGACCGGAGTGGATAAGAAGACTAGGTATCTCACGAGTGAGCGCAGTTTACGCTTACCCACTGCTTGAAACAGCAAGACGTGTAGTAGATAAATGCACCTCTCCAGACTCAGAAGGCCAAAAAATGGCCGGGATCTCAATAGACGTCGACCCTGAAAGGGCTGTAGTTTGCGATAGTTGGACACTAGGAGAGGCTTATAGTGGCAAAGATTATTGGCGGACAGCGGTAACTCTAGATGCTTTCAGGCGTTATTTTAATGTCTCTCACACAGAACATGGCTTATTGTGTGAAGTTAATGAAGCTGGCAGGGGAAATACCTCAGTCGCAGCCTATCTTCAACCAGAGGTACTGTTGCCTGGAGTAATAGACCCAAGTAGACTTGTGGTATCGTTTGTCAGCACACATCCTATTAAACCAACAATTAAATGGTAACCAGAAAGAATATCAAAAAAGCAAAAAGGGAAATTGAACCCCTTTGTAAACTATTCACTATACATAAAATATGAAACCAAAAAGAAAAAATAACCCAGCCATACATTTTCTTTCACTATACATTGTATAGTGACAGTGAGATTATTGCTAAATTAGGGAAGGAAATGGAGCTGGTAACTAATTGTTATAATGTTGCGTATGGCGGAGATATTATTAGTTAGGCACTGTCAGTCAGATGCGTATAAGCGTAATTTTGCAGCTTTTGGCAATGAGGAGTCACCTTTGACTGAAAAGGGCAGAACTGTGCAAGCTGATGAGCTCAGAGCTAAGCTGATAGATAGGGTCATGGATCCTGCTGTGTATCCGCGGCGAGTCATGGCTTCTACATTAAGAAGGACCAAAGAAACCGCAACTTGTGTCGGTTTTTCGGAAGACGCTATAGACGTGAGACCAGAAATCAATGAGTCAAATGTAGAGGGTGAAATATTATCAGGCATCAATGTTATTCAAAAGCATACGCAGGAGGGGTGGGTTCCCGAGGAAACAAAGAAACGCGCCGAAAGGTTTATAGGGTTGATTCGTTCTGGTAGCTTTGACTACGAAATATACTTTACGCACGGGTTGTTCATTGCGTCGGTATTAACAGTTCTAGACAGTCCAGACCATTACTTCGACGAAAAAAGAGGCTACATACCGCTCCAGGCAAGCATAACCCCAGTCTCAATTTAGCAAAAAGGGAAATTGAACCCCGTTGCTATCTCTTCTTAAAGTAAAGTACGATCTCTACAAGTACTAACATAATAAGTGAAATTAAAACCAAATAGCTCGTAGTTGCAAACAAAGTAGCGACGATCCCTTTGCTATGAAGAGCTTCTGTAGAACATGTATTGCCACCATTTAAATCATCACCTACACACGAATATATAGGCAAGAGCACAAATAAAACAGAGAAGTGCAGGATCACATACACAACAAGTAAGACTAGTAGCATTTTTCTTCTTTGTTTTGTGGATTTCAAAATATTGTTCACTAACTAAAGTATAAGATAAAACTTAGCAAAAAGGGAAATTGAACTATTCTTCCGCTAGTTCTAATGTGGCTACTGTGCCGTCTTGTTTTACTCTCATTTGTTGAGAGAACATCGCGTCGAGAGGATTATTGTCTATCCACGCATTCCTGTATTTAGTGTCGTTGAAATCTACGGGAAGAGGTATTTCGCTTGGTAGCGCAAGTCTTAACAAAGGTAGCTTTAGATCCCTACAAACTGCTTCTAGGTGTGTGGTACCAATTTTCGATCTATCTTTATGAGCACCAAAGGTGATGATTCCAGCAAAAACTATTCCATAGTCCTCTCCTTCAGTAACGCACATCTCTATTAGTGGTGTGTGTCTCCTAGTTGTATATTCGGACAAAAATAGCCCAATGACATTTGATTCAACCCCGTAGAGAAACGAAATTGTTTCATTAAATTGCAGACCATAATCACCATTGTCGGCTGCTACAAATCCAGTCAAAGAAGTAGGAAATCGTTCAGCATTAACTATCTCAAATTGAGGCATGCAATAGTTTTATCAGATTATTTTCGTATAAACAAAAGCAAAAAGGGAAATTGAACCCCGAATTTGTCGTGTGATATTATTTTCATATGGCATATTCATATTTTCGGACAGGAATTGAGCTTGTAAAACCATTTTTCAGCAAGGGCGAAGGCCCAAGCTGGATTGACACCATACGCTTCGCACGTGATTCGATGCATGTTGCTGCTGGGCTTGCTCTAGCCGGAGTGGGAACGGTAGAACTACTAGGAGATAGCCCGAAAGCCCATGCGACAGCAATAATGCTTGGTGGTGTTGCTGCAGTCGCAGAAATGGGTGCTTGGAGCAATAACCACGAACTTACCAGGCTACAATTAGCAGAAGCTAGAAATTAATACTGAAAAAATTCGCAAAAAGAGAAATTGAACCCCCTCAATAAATCCATAAGCCTTTAAATAGAAAATTAACACTCCTGCGGGGTTGAACCTCGTAATATTGTATAGTAATTATTTTTGACGGCATCCACCAAAAGCAAAAAGGGAAATTGAACCTCTCATCTCATCGGTGCTATGCTTAGACGGATATGCACATAAAATCCTCGTTATATAGTTCTAGGCTAGAAATACTTACATCCAAAAAGCTAACCTTCGTTTTCTATTTTATAAGCGGCTTAACTATTTTGGCTTGGTGGGTAATTGCCTCCTATCAATTTTTTAGGGCATATTTTACACTGGGAGAATTTGATGTAACTAGTTCGAAATTTATCGTTATTACGTTGGTTTTTTTCTTGCCTTTTGCATGTACGGGCGCCTATTTGTTTTCGGTCGCAGTTCAGAGGATACGTGTGTCTATATGGTTGCGTTCGCACCTAAGTTACGCAGAGTACGAGCCATACGTCGATCCACCAACGGCAGGATTTATCATTGATTACGAGTTTAGTAATGAAGAGATCTGGGCACTCGTATTTTACCTTTGGAGAAAAAATATCTTGGATATAACAGTGCAAGGTAAAGAGCTTATCATAAGGAAGCTTCCAAAAACTACAGTAAATGGTTTGGATATAATCGAAAGGGCATTCACAGACGAGTTGTTTGGGATGAATGGCAACTATGTAGTTAATTCATTGCACGACAGAAGCTTTCTTCGTGCAGGCAGGATGTCACATGATGTATTGGCTCAATATTTATTAGCAAGGGGGTTTGATACTGCATATTTGAAGCCAAACAAAGCAATCAAAAATTTTGCGAGAATAGTTTTTTTCGTTGCAGGTTTTGTGGGTATATTGTTGTTTTCTGCAACTATTTTTGATTATGAACATGTGTTTACGGTCGCATATCCACGTTATCCTGTTGCACCCGTACAAATTATTGCGCTTTCGTTTGTTTGGCTTAGTGTATTAGCCGTTATTTTTTTTGGTTTTCTTGGATCGTTTACGAAAAGTAGATATTCAGAAGTAGTCATTACAATAGCACGCGCTGAAGGCTATAAAAACTTTCTTAAGACTGTCTATTCTGCAAAATTTGCAGAAGACAAAATCAATACACTACCCACAAATGAGCTCATACAAATTGCTCCATATATGATTGCATTCAAACTCGTTCCATTAAAAATGGAATATATAAGAAATCTCATCAAGACAATCAACGACAAAAAGGGAAATTGAACCCCTTTGTAAACTATTCACTATACATAAAATATGAAACCAAAAAGAAAAAATAACCCAGCCATACATTTTCTTTCACTATATATTGTAAAGTGATATTATTTTTTTTGTTGACTTAGTTTGTAAAAGAAGTTAAATTTAGAGAGTATTTCTCAAAAATACAAACAAACACAAAAATAAACAGAATCTATCAGATGAACGCAAGGCAACCTTTGTTTGTGTTTTAAATAGATTCAAGAGGAGGCCACTATGGCTGATAAACAAATGCAGCTAATTCACAGAGAATATCTGAAGCGAGACAATTCACCGTAGCACTTCGCTATTTGTAGACACTTTCACCATCTCTTAAAACATTCACGAGCGTCACACAATTTATCTAGTTTAAGGCGCTAGGTCACGAATAAAAGGCTTCATGCGTTAGCATGAGGAATTACTGGATAGTTGCCTGAGACACAGGCGTAGGATACTATCGAGAGTCAAATTTCCTATGCATTAGTATTGACATAAAAGCGAAAGCGTGATATTATGCTTATAGTTTCGAAAGAAACAAACAAAAAGCAGAGGGTAGCGAAGTCACCTATGGGTCGAGAGACCCGGATGAAGATGACAAGCAAGTCCTCTGTTTTTAATTTGTTCGGGTGGGAGACTTATTATTAATAACCCATAGAAAGGAAGCTTTGCTATAGCTCAATTCTCGTAAGGGAAAAGAGTAGCCAGAGTGTCGAATTCATTTCGCACCCTGGGCGTCGATGGTATGCCGTAAGGTTGTCCTTGAGAAGCGAGGCGGAAGCAAAATGGCTGGAACTAAAGAAGGTGGCAGAAAAGCTGCTGCACGTAACAAAGCAAAATATGGTGCTGATTTTTATGCAAAAATCGGTGCTGCAGGTGGCAAAAAAGGTACAACTGGTGGTTTTTATGCTAACCGTGAACTAGCTCGTATCGCTGGTGCTAAGGGTGGTAAGATTAGCCGCCGCACAAAGAAGTCTGCTTAAAACAGCTCGCAATGCCCGATAAAATTCAGGCAAAGCCCGACTTTGATCGGGCTTTTTGCGTATTTTGGTGTCTTAGGCTTCCGATGCTCGTTCTTCGTATGTACATACGATTCACTGTGCTTCTCAGTTATTCCTAAAAATTCGCTAAAATGCGACTGTTTTTAGACCAACAGTTACCTAAAAGACATAGAACCTGTCGTACAATAATGTCCAAAACACGTTGTACGACATACGGCTTTTCACCTCTGTTGCTCGGGGCGCGTTACTTATAAATACGTAGAAAACTCTAATTCTGTATCAGTATGCGTTTGACGATATAAAAACTAGGCAACGATTTTTCTGTATGGCCTACAGAAACGTTCAGCTGTAATTCGCCACTTTTTATGACAAAAGATGCAGGTATAGTGGTTATTATCAATCTGGACACCGCTTAAATGACAAGCAGGGCAAAGACTACGGCGGTGTAGCCAATTACGATAGCTATCTATACAATCCTCCGCATGATCTTCATCAATCACGGTGTCGGCTTCCTTGGCAAGCTCTTTGGCCTTCTCCCATGCGGCTACCTCCATCTGTACTAACTCAATGTCTGAGTAGTACTGGGTGTGCCCGAGAAGTGCGTGTCCCGTTTCGTGTAGCAATGCCCACAAACCCTCTGTGGTCGAGTCTCGACTATCGTAGTACACCGTTTTATCCGAAGGCGACCAGTAGAACGTATCAGCAGTAGCTAGGTGGATATTCGTGTGAGTTTGCCGGAGGTTTTTAGCAAGGTCTTCTAGCGTCATTGTTTAGTGCACAGTAGGTACCCACCGTATATAACTGCTTCCTCCGGGTGTTTTGCCTGCACGATTTGCGGCATTTTTGTAATCATTTCACTTCGGTACAGCTCAAGTTCCTCGTGTAATCGCTCGTGGAATTTTGGTAAGTGTGTTCCGACACCGCCACCGATGACGACGCAGTCTGGGCTGAGCGATACAATCTGATTTATCAGACCAATGGCAATATTTCGTGCAATGACATACCACTCGGACGAATCATCGTCTAGATCACTTGCGAGTTTCCCCGACCGTTCTTTAAGTGCTTTACCACTTCCAAACTCTTCCCATGACAATATTTTGCCTCGGTATTCTAGCATTATGGCTCGACCACCCGCATCACTCACGGAATAGTCAATTTTTCCATCAACAGTTAGGCCCAAGCCGATCCCAGTACTAACGGTCACGTATAGAACTCGTTTATAGAGGTCTTTCAGCTCGTTAGCTTCAGCGAGTCCTGCCAGCTTTGCATCGTTTTCAAGCAACATCGGACAATGAATGGTGTCTTGCAAATCATCGCGTATATGCACGTTCTCCCAGGGAAGATTACCGAAGTGCAATACGATACCGTTTTCTCGGTCAATAGTTCCTGGAAGCGCAATAGCGCAAGCAGATGGCTCTTGACCCTCGGTCAATTCACGGTAAACTTTTTTGACCTCATGAATGAAGTCAGGGTACATGATAGGCGTTTTAAATTTCTTGGTGTTTATGATTTTTCCGTGCTCGTCAAAGGTCGCCACCAGAACCTTAGACCCTCCCACGTCGATGCTGACATACATGATACTAGTTTAACATGGGTTGTAAGCCTTTACTTACAGATATAAAACCTCTATAATTAGAACTAAGTTTGGCGGATTTGAACATTAGTTCTCACTCTACGGGGTGCCGCATACGATAAAAGGAGGCATTGAATAAATGTCGAAAGTAACTATGGACGAGCTCTTAGCGAGCTCTGATATTCAACAACTAAAGAGCGGAGACGTCATCGAAGGCAAGGTGATGTCTGTTAAGAAGCACGAGGTCTGGATTGACCTGGGTGCAAACGGTATCGGTGTGGTCATGCGCCGAGAAATTGGTCCAGGCCAAGATCTCGAAAAGGGTGCAGAAGTAACCGTTAGTGTTGTCGATCCTGAGATGGACGAGGGACATGCACTGTTGAGCATGAAGCGCGCCGTCAAAGACAAGGGCTGGGAAGAGCTCGAGAGAGTCTTTGAGTCAAAGGAAACCATCGAGGTGTACGCTTACGATGCAAACAGAGGCGGCCTATTGATTGAGCTCGAAGGAATTCGTGGTTTCATGCCCGTTTCTCAGTTGAGCGCAGATCATTATCCACGCGTGAGTGGCGCAGACAAGGATGAGATTATGCAGAAGTTGACGGCTCTTGTTAAGAAGCCACTTGCTGTACGTATTCTTGACGTTAACCGCAAAGACAACAAGCTTATTTTCTCAGAAAAAGAAGCCGCTAAGGACGACATGGCAGAGCGTTTTGCGAAGCTAACTGTCGGTGATGTTGTTGAAGGTGTCGTAACTGGCGTTATCGACTTCGGCGCATTCGTAAATGTTGATGGTATTGAAGGTCTTATTCACATCTCAGAAATTTCATGGGAACGTGTTGAGGATCCGAAGAAATACGTCAAAACAGGCGATAATGTGAAGGCTAAGATTATTGCAATCGACAAAGACCGACTATCTTTGAGTCTAAAGCAAATGTCAGAAGACCCATGGCTCGAGGAAGTAAAACAGTTCAAGAAGGGTAGCATGGTTGAGGGTCGTGTCACACGCATTACACCATTTGGTGCTTTCGTACAGCTGTCTCCTTCGGTTGAAGCTCTCGTGCATGTTTCTGAAATGAGTAAAGACGAAGGTACAGATCCTGAAAAAGTCTTCAAGGTGAACGAAACGAAACAGTTCAAGGTGCTTGATGTTGACACTGAGTCACGCAAAATTGCACTTAGCCTAAAAGACGCAAAGTAATAGAAAGGACAACATAGCTTGGCACATTTCACGCGTTTTCACTCTGATGCTCGCCGCAGTACTGTGAGTACTGCTTGCTGTGCTTCTCGTGAAGAACGCACAAACTGTACGCAAGCATGTAGCCCTTTGAATGTGAGTGAGGGGGTAAGTCATGGCTAAAGAAATTCAAATCGATAGCATGATCACTGTCGGCACTCTTGCCGAGAAGCTAGATATTCCCGCGACAAAACTAATCGGTGAGCTGTTTAAAAACGGCATGATGGTTACCGTCAATGAAAAAATTGATGCTGACACAGCGCAAATAATTATCGATGAACTCGGGCTAGAAGCAACATTGGTTGCAAAGTCTGAAGAAGTTGAAGCACCAAAACGTCAGAAAACGAGCGATGATCCGAATGCCAAGACCCGACCGCCAGTTATAGCAGTTATGGGCCATGTTGATCACGGAAAAACAAGTCTGCTTGATAGAATCCGAAATGCTTCCGTTGCAGCGGGTGAAAGTGGTGGTATCACACAGCACATATCCGCCTATCAGATCACTCACAAGGCAAGTGATGGCGATCGGGTGATTACATTCCTCGATACACCAGGTCACGAGGCCTTTGCGGCCCTACGTGAGCACGGGGCATACTTAACTGATCTTGTCGTGATTGTTGTTGCTGCGGATGACGGCATTAAGCCTCAAACGCTTGAGGCAATACGTTTTGCACGTAAGGCTGGTGTTAAGATGCTGGTTGCTGCCAACAAAATGGATAAAGAAGGAGCAGATATTAATCGGCTCAAACAGCAGCTTGCTGAACAGGAACTCCTACCAGAAGATTGGGGTGGAGACACTGTCGTTATGCCGGTTTCAGCGAAAACAGGCGACGGCGTTAATGAACTTATTGATATGATCTTGCTCATGGCGGATGTTGAAGGTTTGCGTGCGGTGGAATCAGGTCCTGCCACCGGTCTTGTCATTGAGTCGCACATGGAGCAGGGAAAAGGCCCAACCGCAGTAGTACTTGTAGAACAGGGCACACTAAAACAAGGGGATTTCGTTGTTGCTGGTGATGTATACGCTAAGGTGCGTACACTGAACACACCAGAGGGCAAGTCGGTGGGCGAAGCCGGACCGTCGACGCCAGTTATTGTGAGTGGTTTTAAAGCATTGCCTGAATTTGGTACACCTTTTGATGTTGTTGCAAACGAAAAGGAAGCTCGATCTCGAGCAGAAGAAGCATCCAAGTCACAAGATGCTCGCGGCAAACTTTCAGGTGCATCGGCTGGTGACCTGCTAAAAGCAATGAGTCGCACCAATGAACTGCAAGAGCTAAATGTGATTGTTAAAGCAGATGTACAGGGCTCACTAACCTCAGTCGTCGATTCACTAAAGACACTAAATACGGAAGAAGTGGCTATCAAAGTTATTGGTTCTGGTGTTGGCTCATTCACTGAAAATGATCTGTATCTGGCCTCAACCTCAGGAGCAATTTTGTACGGATTTCATGTTGATTTACCAAGCGGTCTTCGACAACTTGCTGCTCGCGACAACCTGAAGGTTCGCATATACAAAGTCATTTATGAACTTCTTGATGATGCGAAAAATGAGCTTTCAGCGCTGCTTGCACCAGAGGTGGTCATAACAGATCTCGGACGATTAAAGGTGAAGCAGGTCTTTAAAACAACTCGCACGGAAGTTATTTGTGGTGGTGAGGTAACGAAGGGAAACCTCGCTGTTCCTTCAAACGTCAAAATCTATCGCGACAAGGAAGAAATTGCGGATGTTGAAGCAGTACGATTGCAGCGCGGACCTCAGGAAGTAAAAGAAGTTATGGAAGGCGAACTGTGTGGTGTCAGCCTTAAAACAGAGTCAAAACTAGAAATCCTAGAGGGTGACACGCTAGAGTTTTATACAAAGGAATTAAAAGAGAGAACACTTTAAATTAGAAACGAAAGGTTTGGTACAATAAGCATATGTTTAAACTAGACGACAATTTTCTTATCGAACTCGGGCTTGGTACTTTGCCTCCAGTTGAAAAAAACAAGATGCTCGCGCACATTTACGAAACACTAGAGATGCGTGTCGGCATGCGTTTGGCTGAGAAGATGAGCAACGAGCAGCTAGATGAATTTGAGGCTTTTATTAACAACAATGACGAAGCCGGTGCGCTCAAGTGGCTTGAGACTAACTTTCCGAACTATAAAGAAGTTGTTGCTGAAGAACTTGAAAAGCTTAAAAGTGAGATTAAGCAGGTTGCGCCGCAGATAGTCGAGCAAGCAATGGCCCAAGCAACACAAGCACCAGCTCCTCAACCTGGACAGCCTGCTGGAGTACCACAGCAAGCTGCTCCTCCAGCTCCAAATCCACAAGTCCCTCCTGCATATCCTCAACAACAACCATATCCGACTCAACCAATGCCCCCGCAGACAGACCCTCAGTCAGTTACACAGCCACAAATGCAACCGCAAGATCCAGCGTACGCACAGCAACCTCCTGTGGCACCTCAAGTCCCTCCAGCACAACCTATGCCGACGCCACAACAACCAACGCCTGATCCTGGCCAGGACCAACAACAGCAGACGCCTCCACCACCTCCGCCAATGCCAACACAGCCTTGGCAACCACAGTAGCCTTCAGAGACCGAGTTTATTTCTGTATCCGGCTAGAAACGCCTGGGAATCCATTGCTTTTTTACCAGCAGGTTTCAGCTGAGACAGCAGTAGCGCAGCATGGCCACAATTGACACCGAGCTGCTTCTCTTGAATGAACAATGTACCAGAAGCTCCTTGGTTTGGTACAACTTTTGCAGCAAGAACTACACATTCTATCTCGCCAAGATGAGCAGTGCTTTTTGGCCAGCCTGTATAGGCTCTAATTTCTCTTTCGATTTGTGTAGCTGGTTTGGACCAGTCAATTTTTCCGTCAGCCTTTGTGAGCTTACGGGTGTAGCTAGCTGTACCACTTTGATTCTGAGCCTCTAAATCTCCCGATAGATACAGTGGGAGGTTTTTACGAAGTAATTCGTAACTGACATTGATAAGTGTATCTGTGAGTTCGGGAGTTGTTTCACTACCGTTTAAGCTAACTTCGTGAGCAGCTAACAGGGGGCCTTCATCCATTGCCTCTACAAGAAGCATGAGACTCACGCCAGTTTTTTCGTGTCCTTCCAAAATAGCAAAAGAAATTGGATCGGCACCACGCAGTTCAGGTAACAGTGAAAAGTGGCTGTTTACAATGCCTTTTGGGAAGCTATCAATAACTTTTTGACTGACGATAATACCAAAGTCAATGAGCACACCGAGCTTGCTCTGGAATGAATGTTCAGCTGTGATTAGGTCTACATCGGACTTTGTGCTCACCAAGTAGATAGGAGCATCAGGACAAGCTGTTCGCATTTCTTGTTCGGTGGTTGCCTTTGTGATGATAGCTTCAATCAAAAAACTATCACGAAGTTTTGCGAGACTTGCAGCCGCAACTGGACCGCTACCAAAGAATACTAAAGATTTCTTCTCGCTGCTCATCTGCTAGCTCCTCAATTTTTCCAGATTTTGAGAGTCGATAGAATGACTCAGGATTATCCTTGATTCTATCTACAAAAACGATGCCATTTGTATGATCTATTTCATGCTGAAACACACGAGCTAAGAATCCTTCCGCTGTAATTCTTACATCTTTTCCCTGAAGGTCTTTTGCTTTGACTTTAACTCGGTTATATCTTGGAACTTTACCATAAACGTCTTTAACGCTCAGGCAGCCTTCAAATTCTTCCTTGATTTCACCATCATATTTCACTATTTCAGGATTAATAAATACTTGGAATGTTTTATCAGCTTTGTTGTCAAAATTATTACGAATTATGACGACGCGTTTGTGTACGTTTATTTGTACGGCAGCCAACGCAACACCAACTTCATGCTCTCGTGACGCTTCCCATTCGAGAGTAGCTTTCTCCATATCGGCTATAAGTTTTTTGACGGTCTCATCAACATATCCAACTCTTTTTGAGCGTTCGCGCAGACCATCGTGTGGCAGTGTGATTAAATCTTTAGACATTGACGACTATTATCTTATAAAAGCGAATCCGGGTCAATGTCAGCAATGGTTCCTTTAGGTGATTTTTTAACTGAGTCAAGTATTTTTGCTCGGCTAGTAGACCGCAGGTGTAGTTGTGTGTAATAGAAATTTCCACGTTTTGCAAAAAAAGACAGCAGAGGGCCATCGATACTTACCCCAGCTATTTTGTTGATTGCCTCCCGAGCTTCTTCTGCTTTTTTAAAGCCCTTTTCTATCGATTTTTCGCGAAACAGGAGCTTTCCAAGGTATGTGTATGGCGGAAAACCATGACGTTTTCTAGCTGTGAGCTCAACTTCTCTAAAACCATGCCAATCCTCGTCAGTAGCTTTTCGAATAACAGGATTATTCGGTTGCCTGGTCTGTAGCACGACAACGCTATCTTGGTGCCCGCGCCCAACTCGGCCAAGAACCTGGGCGATTAACTGAAATGTTCGTTCATCACTAGAGAAATCAGGGAAATTAAGTGAAAGATCAGCATGTAGCACGCCAACAACACCTAAACGAGGCAAGTCTAGTCCCTTAACGAGCTGCTGAGTACCAATTATTATGTCGACTTTTCCTGACGAAACTTCTTCATAGCGTTGTGCAAAGGATTCGTCTTTAGTGTTATCGCTATCAAATCTCGCAATTGATGCATGCGGGAATAATTTTTCTATATCGTTCACGAATGCCTTTGTGCCAAAAATTTTCTGCGACAGGTCAGAGCTACAAACAGGACAATTTTGCGGCATCTTCTGTTTTCTGCCGCAGGTATGACACGTAAGGATGTGCGAGTCATGGTGGAATGTCATCGGAAGTTCGCATGAGCTACAGGTTGCTTGCCACTCGCAAGTGTCAGAGCTGCAGACTACAAGTTTTGCAGTACCGCGACGGTTAATAAACATAAGCGTCTGTTGTTTCTCCGAAATTGCTTGGCTGATTGAATTGATAAGGACATCAGAAATTAAAGGATGTTTCTTGAAGTTCTCACGCACTCGTTGATCAACGATCTGAGCTGACTTCTTCCGCTCAGTATCAATTGCTTTTTCGTGCAAACAAACGAGCTCACCTCCTCTCGAAAGTATCTGCTCGGTCTCAGTTATAGGGGGTGTTGCGCTTGCAATAACAAGCTTTGCCCTATGAGCGTTTGCTAGACCACCAGCAACATGTAGGCTGTTGTAGCGTATATCTGTATCTTGTTTGTACGTAGATTCGTGAGCCTCGTCGATAATAATAATTCCTAGATTTTTGTGTGGCAGGAAGAGAGCTGATCTTGGCCCAACTACAATATGGGGTTTATCGACGGTGGCAATAGTATGCCACATACGAGAACGTTCAGTATCACTCATTTGCGAGTGGAATACCAATAGAGGTGCATAAACACTCAGCTCCTTCACGATTTGTGGAGTAAGAGCTATTTCTGGGTATAGAAGTAACCCATTCCTACCTTTCTCTAGTTCAGACTTGAGTAGTTCAATGTAGATACGAGTTTTACCAGAGCCCGTAATACCATGAAGAACGCTTGGCTTTGTGCTCTTGTTGATTTGTGCGACTACCCGCATCTGGGCTGTGGTAAGTTGCAGATCCGGGACTTCCTGCTTGGGAGCTGATAGCTCCTGAACCTGTGGCTTTGCAGTTAGATAGTTTGGTAAAAACTGCGCATATAAAGTCCCAGTGTTGTCGGCATAGTACGAGGAGTACCAATTTCTAAATGAGTAGAAATCTTCTAGCGAGTCAAGTCTTAGCTGTGACTCTATTTGCTTTGTCTGAAATGTCGGCTTTGTTGTTTTTTCAATAACAAATCCAAATTTTTTCGATCGTCCAAAGGGAACACGCACGATGGTATTTGTATCAAGGACTTCTTCTGAGGCGTAGGTAAAAACTCCTTCATTCCAGTGTCTATCAGCTGCCAAGCCTACCTTGTAGTAGTTCATTATCTTATTATCTCACTAGTGCAGAGAATTAAATTGGTAAGATACGAAAAAAGTTTAAAAAATATATTGCAACCGTAGGCGGTCCAGGCTATACTCATAAGTACGACGTTGTTCTAAAAACATCGAAAAGGCTTATGTTAGATACATTTATCACTTCAAGAGTACGACGAAAAATCGTTGTTGTTTATGCAAAATATCCCGACTTTAAAACACACGTACGGGGTCTTGCGAAGCTCATCAAAGAAGACGCAGGTAATATTCAGCGTGAGCTAAAAAAGCTCGAAAAAGCAGGGTTCTTAATTTCTGAAAAGCAGGGCAACACGAAAGTCTATTTTACGAACAAACACTTCCTTATCTTTAAAGAACTACAAAGCATTGTGCTGAAATCTCAACGAGCAGCACAGAAAAGACAACAAGGACAGTAAAGTTCGCAATTTAAACTGTTGCTAAAGTGAGGCAACTGAGGTAGAATATCTTGGTATGATTCAAGTTACCAAAAAAGATCCGAAAGAGCCAGTAGAAAACCTAATGCGCCGCTTTACGCGTAAGGTTCAACAGTCTGGTGTTCTTGCTGAAGCAAAGCAGGCACAATTTTTTGAGAAGCCTTTGAGCAAAAGGGATCGTCGCAAAAAAGCGATTATCCGAAAAGAACGCAAAGTACAGAAATTCAAGAAAATTCGACTCGGAAAATAAACTACATGGTGAAGGCCGATATTGATAAAGACCTGAAAGCTGCAATGCTTGCGGGAGATAAACCGTTGGTGGAAGTTTTGCGCAGTCTGAAAAGTGCAATATTATACAAAGAAGTTGCAGACGGCAAGCGCGATGAAGGCCTAGAAGAAGACGCTATTATTGCTGTTTTAAAGAAAGAGCGCAAGAGTCGAGGCGATGCTATCGCTATATACGAGCAGGCGGGTGAACAAGAACGAGCTGATAAGGAAAAGTATCAGGTCGAAGTAATCGAAAAATATTTACCCGAAGAAATGTCAGCCGAGGCAATTGAAAGTATTGTTCAGCAGGTCGTCGTGGAGCTCGGCTTAACAGAGGCTACGCCAAAGGATATGGGCCGCATTATTGGTGAGGTCAAGAAAAAAGCAGCAACGGCAGATGGTTCGTTAATCGCTCAGGTAGTCAAGAACAGTATAAATTAGGGAAAATAAGGAAGCGCAAATGATTTTATTTATCGGTGTGGTCGGAGCAGGAAAAAGTGTACAAGGGAGGTATCTCTCAGATTTACTTGGTTTTCCATGGATTTCAACCGGTGAGATATTACGTCAGCATATCGCGGGTGAACTGCGCGAAAAGATGTTGCGCGGAGACTTGCTATCTGACGACGATCTGTACGAAGTTATTACCCCAATTCTAGAAGAACTCATTGGTACGACTGAGATAATTCTTGATGGCTTTCCAAGAACTATTGCGCAGGCTGAATGGCTGGAGAGGTTCATCGAAAGGAATAAAAGCAAGGTAAGCTGTATTATTCACCTAGAAGCAGACGAGGACGAGGTGACGGAACGACTGTTGAAGCGTGGTCGTCCAGACGACACAAAAGAGGTCATTGTAAACCGTTTCAATGAATATCGCACGAAGACACTTCCAATTATTAGCTACTTTGAAGAAAATGGAGCTCCTGTTATACATGTCGATGGTAATGGTACGGAACAAGAAGTCAGAGAACGGGTTACAAAAGCTGTAACTGATCTTGGTATTCACAAGGCATGAGACCAAAAAACCCTCAAGAAATAGAGAATATTCGCGAGAGCGGACGCATTCTTGCGACCGTTCTTGAACTAATAGGTAAAAAACTTCGTGCTGGTATGACCGGCAAAGACATTGATGAGCTTGCTGCTGCGGAGCTCAAGAAGCTTGGCGGCAAGCCTGTTTTTAAAGGTGTTCCAGGTGGACGCGGCGTGCAAGATTTCCCGAGCATTATCTGTATATCAGTCGATGATGCGGTTGTGCACGGTATTCCAGATAGCGTTCCTTTCAAAGAAGGGCAATTGATTGGTTTCGATTTTGGTGTCGAGTTTGGTGGCATGATAACGGATGCTGCACGAACCTATGTTGTTGGCGGGGAGTATAGAACAAAGAGAGAACAAGAACTTGTTGAGCAGACGAAGCACTCTCTAGATGCGGGTATTGGAGTGGTCAAGGCAGGTGCACGAACCGGAGACATCGCCGCTGCTGTTCAATCAGTACTGGATCGGCATAACTTGGGTATTGTGCGAGAACTTGTCGGTCATGGGGTGGGTGATGATCTTCACGAGCCTCCTGAAATTCCAAACTACGGGTACAAGGGCACCGGCGCTCTGCTAAAAGAAGGAATGACAATTGCGATTGAACCGATGGCAACGCTTGGTGAATGGCGTGTTGTTGTTGACCCGGACGGGTGGACTATCCGAACTCGGGACGGTTCACTCTCCGCACACTTCGAAGACACTATCTTAGTAACCTGCAATGGTGCTGAGATTTTGACACGACTATAGTTTACGGGTACGCAGTCTGTACGCTGTAATTTGACTTTTTTAGCTTGCTATTGAGTAACCATTAACGCTATAATTCTGCTGTATGCGCGAAACAAACATTCCTCATTTTGTCGGTGTAGATGTCGGAACCTCGGCTGTTCGAGTTGTTGTTGGTACGGTTGATGAACAGGGAAAACCCGAGGTTATAGGATACTCGCAAGCCGAGAATAGTGGTATGCGTCGTGGCGTAGTTTCTCAT
Organism: Candidatus Saccharimonadota bacterium; assembly: GCA_020428015.1. Lineage (GTDB taxonomy): Bacteria > Patescibacteriota > Saccharimonadia > Saccharimonadales > SZUA-47 > JAGQMY01. The sequence goes on from JAGQNQ010000006.1 coordinate 20,041, forward strand.
GCCGATGAGGTCGCAGTTGCTATTAATGCCGCCCTTCAAGATGCCGAGCGACTCTCTGGCAGACATCTAACGAGCGGCACCATTAACATCAATGGCGCTCATGTCCAGGGGTTAAACTCTCGCGGAGTTATCGCAATAAGCGCAGCAAACCGCGAGATAACAGTAGACGACCGAATGAGAGTAGAAGAAGCAGCGGCTGTCATGCAATTGCCGGCGAATCGAGAAATCATTCAGGTGTTTCCAAAGGCCTATCGATTAGATGGTCAGGATAATATAAAAGATCCAGTTGGTATGCAAGGCGTACGCCTAGAAGTAGACACGCACATCGTAACTGCATCGACGCCAAATATTCGGCTACTAGAGTCTGCTACGGAGAAAGCTTCTTATGGTATCAAGCACCGTACCGTATCAAGTCTCGCTTCTGCCGAAGCTGTTTTGACGCGCCAACAGCGTGAAGCTGGAACGGCGGTTGTCGATATAGGAGCCGGTACAACGAATCTTGTCATTGTTGAAGATGGTGAAGTGCAGCACGTGGCCGTCATACCAGTTGGCGGTATGCACGTGACGAATGATCTGGCTATCGGATTAAAAACAGACCTCGATATAGCAGAAAAGGTAAAAATTGAGCACGCTTCGCTTGAAAAACCGACGCGGGCAACAGCATCTGTGATGATCGACAAGCACCAGCACACATTCGATGCAGATGATGTGCATATGGTAGTTGAAGCTCGCATTGAGGAGCTGTTTGAGCTTATCGATAAAGAACTAAAGAAAATTGGAAAATCTCGCAAGCTTCCGGGCGGTGTTATCTTTACTGGCGGTACAGCACAGATTAAGGGCTTGGCCGAGTTCGCGAAAGAAAAGTTAGAACTGCCTGCAAAAATAGGGGTGATTAATCAGGTGGGTGGATTAGCTGACGTTGGTGATAATATCACTTTCGCGACACCTATAGGCTTGATGTTGCTCGATATGTTGCTTGATGGCCAGCATCCGGCAGGTCATACAACTGATTACAGTGGTGTCGTCGACAATATTAGTTCACTCTTCAAAAAATTCAAGAAGCGCTAACCAACGATAGTACTCGGTGTGTTGCATGTTCTTATTCAGCCAGCTATACTTGAGGTAATACAAGTTTCTAAGGGAGAAAAGGTACCATGCCACAAGTTGCACCAGCTATAGAGACATTCGCCCGTATTAAGGTGGTCGGTGTCGGAGGTGCCGGGGGAGCGGCTGTAAACCGAATGGTTGAAGCCGGTGTTGACGGAGTTGAGTTTATCGCGGTCAATACTGATGCCCAAGCACTACATCACTCAAAAGCAAGCACAAAGATTCATATAGGGAAAGACACGACAAAGGGTCTTGGTGCAGGTGCTGATCCTGCTGTAGGTGAAAAGGCGGCCCATGAATCGCGCGAAGACATCAAAAAGGCTCTAGAAGGAGCCGATATGGTATTCGTAACTATCGGCGCAGGCGGCGGAACAGGTAGTGGTGCAGGCTATGTTGTTGCAAATGTCGCCAGAGAGTGTGGGGCCCTCGTTGTTGGGTTTGCTACTCGTCCGTTTGCTTTCGAGGGTGAACGAAGGAAGACTAACGCAGAAGGTGCAATAGACAAGCTCGCAAAGGAAGTTGATACGCTCATTACTATCCCCAACGATCGCTTATTGCAAACTATCGACCGAAAGACGCCACTTCTCGAGGCTTTCAAAGTAGCAGATGATGTGTTACGCCAAGGTGTGCAGGGTATTTCAGACCTAATCACGGTACATGGTCTTATCAACCTAGACTTCGCAGACGTTAAAGCAGTTATGAGCGACGCCGGAAGTGCGTTGATGGGTATTGGTCGTGCTTCGGGTGAAAACCGCGCCGTCGAAGCTGCCAAGCAGGCCATTGAGTCACCGCTTCTTGAGGTATCAATTGACGGGGCACGGGGTGTTCTCTTCAACGTTATTGGTGGGCACGATATGTCTATGCATGAGATTAACGCAGCCGCGGAGACAATTACAGCAGCAGCTGACCCAAGCGCAAACATCATTTTTGGCGCGACGATAAATCCTGAGGTGGAAGGCGAGATGATTGTTACCGTTGTTGCAACTGGTTTCGACGCATCGTATTATGCTCGACCAACATCTTCATCAGCCAAAGCAACAAACAGTACAAATATTACTACTCCGGTCGCTTCGAGCACTGCAGATGATGTTGATATGCATGATGTTGATATGGACTTAGATAGCGAGCCACTCACAAGTTCACTTGGCGATCTGGACAATAAGGCAGATGATGTGCCGAGTATATGGTCTATGGATTCAGATACGAACACGGAAATGTCTGAAGATAGCAACGTAGACTCTCAAGAAGCAAAGTCAGTAGATGAAGCGGATCAGGCTGGAAATAGCACAGAAGACGACGAGCTTGAGAAACCTTCATTTTTGCGTCGCTTTAAACGAAACAAAAGCGACAAAACTCAAGAAAAAACAGAGGAATAGTAGTCGTAACCGTTACGATTTTTACAACTAAAAAATGATTGCAAGACACTATAGATAGCGTTAGTATTAATGTGTGAGCGCTACATATAGGGATTGCACCTTACAAAAAACGAATATAAAGGAGCATGTTTATGCGCTGTAATCAGTGTCAGGCTACCGATACAAAAGTTATAGAATCTCGAGAGGTTTCTGACGGAGAATCAATCAGACGTCGTCGAGAATGTATCAGTTGTCAGTCAAGGTTTACGACGTATGAACGAATAGAGAAGCCTCAACTTATCGTTGTTAAGAACGACGGGACTCGACAGATGTACAATCGTGAAAAGCTGCTCGCGGGACTATACAGAGCCTGTGAAAAAACCGCAGTGACGAGTGTGCAAATTGAGAAACTCGTTAATGACGTTGAGCGAGCACTATACTCATGTGGCGAATCAGAGATTCCTTCGCATCGAATAGGGGAAGAAATCATAGAGCGGCTTGCTACAATAGATGAGGTAGCTTATGTACGCTTCGCAAGTGTTTATAGGCGTTTCAAAGATCTCGCAAGCTTTGAAAAGGAACTGTCAAAGATGAAAACAAAAAGCTAAGAGCGGTTTTTGCTGGTTGCCGTTTTCGAGAATTAGTCTTTCTCGCGAACGGGAGCTAGTATAAGCAGCCTCTTTATGAGAGAGAAGAGGACGCTTTGACTGACTCTAAATAAAAAATCTAAAAAATTACAACTAAGTGAGGGTAAAAATATGTCACAAACTGCAAGTCTGTCTATCGAAAGACGTTTTACGAAGGCGGGTACAAAAGGCTACGATAACGTTAAATGGACAAAAAAAGACGCAATTATTAGTAATCCGATGACGGGTAAGAACGTCTTCGAACAACGTGATATAGAAATTCCCGAGGGTTGGTCGCTCAATGCAGTCAATATCGTTGCACAGAAATATTTTACAGGCACTCCAGGAACACCGCAGCGCGAAAAGTCTCTCAAGCAACTTATCGATCGTGTCGTGGACACAACAACTCGCCAAGGACAACAAGAAGGGTATTTTGAAACTGAAGCAGAAGCTGAGACTTTCAAAGAAGAGCTAAAATATATCCTCGCAACGCAGCGAGCAGCGTTTAATTCTCCGGTCTGGTTTAACATCGGTGCAATGGATCGGGCACAGCAAGCGAGCGCTTGTTTCATCCTTGGTATTGAAGACACAATGAGTTCAATCCTCAACTGGTACACAGAAGAAGGGATGATTTTCAAAGGCGGCTCAGGCTCGGGTATCAACTTAAGTGCAATTCGTTCTTCCGCAGAAGGATTGAGTTCTAGTGGTGGAACTGCGTCTGGACCTCTAAGCTTCATGCGCGGTGCAGACAGCTCAGCAGGAGCCATTAAGAGCGGTGGTAAAACACGACGTGCAGCAAAAATGGTCATATTGAATGTCGAACACCCGGATGTTGAAGAGTTTATCTGGTGCAAGGCTAAAGAAGAGCGAAAAGCACGTGTTTTGCGCGATAACGGTTTTGACATGGACTTGGATGGCAAAGATGCGTTCTCTGTCCAATACCAGAACGCAAACAACTCAGTTCGTGTAACGGATGAGTTCATGGAAGCGGTAGTCAACGATGAAGATTGGGATTTGCGTGCAGTTACGACCGGCAAGTCAGTTAAGAAAATGAAGGCTCGTGACCTCTGGCGTCAGATCGCAGAAGCTGCATGGGAGTGTGCTGATCCAGGTCTCCAGTTTGATACAACCATCAATAAATGGCACACGACGCCAAATGCGGGACGTATCAATGGCTCAAACCCTTGCTCAGAGTATATGCACTTGGATAATTCAGCATGTAACCTTGCTAGCCTTAACCTACTGAAGTTTTTGCGAGAAGACGGTACGTTTGACGTCGATGCCTTCAAACACACGGTAGAGCTTATATTCACAGCCCAGGAAATACTTGTCGGTTATTCAGAGTATCCAACAACAAGTATTACGAAGAACGCAAAGGCATATCGAGAACTTGGTATCGGCTACGCTAACCTAGGTGCACTATTGATGGCACAGGGGCTACCTTACGATTCTGACGAAGGAAGGGCCCAAGCAGCTGCTATTACAGCACTGCTAACAGGCCATTCATACGCAACGAGTGCAAAAATTGCACAACGCGTAGGACCGTTTGCTGGCTACCAAAAAGACAAAGCAAACGTACAGCATGTTCTTGAAATGCATCGCGACGCAGTGTCAGGTATTGATGCAACTTTGGTCTCCGAAGAATTGTTAAGTGCCGCTGCAGCCGCATGGGATGACGCAGTAGAGCTTGGTAAGCGACACGGTGTACGTAACTCGCAGGCCAGTGTACTAGCACCTACGGGAACAATTGGCTTGATGATGGACTGCGACACAACGGGCATCGAACCTGATCTTGGTCTCGTGAAAATGAAGAAACTCGTTGGTGGTGGCATGATGAGTATCGTGAACCAGACAGTACCTCGTGCTCTCGCCGTGCTTGGCTACACTAAATCTCAGATTGATGACATCGTTGGTTATATTGATACCGAGAAAACCATTCTTGGTGCACCACATCTAAAAGAAGAGCACATTAACGTATTTGCTTGCTCTATGGGCGACAATGCAATTCACTATCTTGGACATGTGAAGATGATGGGTGCTGTACAGCCATTCCTATCAGGTGCCATTAGCAAGACAGTTAATATGCCGGAAAGTGCAACGGTCGAAGATATCGAGCAGCTACACCTTGACTCATGGAAGTTCGGCTTGAAGGCAGTCGCTATCTATCGTGACAACTGTAAAGTAGCTCAGCCGCTCTCTATGGCAAAGAAAGAAGGCATAGAAGATGATAAGCCAGCTGAAGTTCAGTCGACTGTCCAGGCCATTAATACTGCGATTGCAGGCGGCGCTGCTTCACGACGAGCACTACCAAAGGTGCGCAATTCCAAGACTTTCTCGTTCACAGTCGCTGATCTGCACGGCTATCTGATTGTTGGTGAGTACGAAGATGGTAAGCCAGGAGAACTGTTCATAAGCGTAGCCAAAATGGGCTCAACACTAGCTGGCCTCATGGAGTCGTTCGGTCGATCTATCAGTTACGGTTTGCAGCACGGTGTGCCATTGAGCGTATATGTGAAAGGTCTGACTAGTACTGCGTTTGCACCGTCTGGCATTACAGATGATCCAGATATCCGAATTGCCACGTCCATTATCGACTATGTCTTCAGGAGAATGGCTAAAAGTTACCTGAGTTTTGACGAGCAACTTGAGCTAGGGTTGGTCACTATCGAAGATATGCCGTCAGAGCAGATGACTCTAAGCGTCGAGGTACCAACACCAGTCGCGCCGGTAGCAAGCTTCGTCCAGGAAGTACCAACAGAAAACAAACGAACCGAGGCTGAGCCAAAGTCAAAAAGTGAAACAAAAAAGGCAACAGTAAGTGCGTCAGAGCACGCTCCGATGTGCTATAACTGTGGTAATCAGACGCAAAGAAGCGGTAGCTGCTATGTTTGCACAACTTGCGGCTCAACAACAGGCTGTAGCTAGTTACGAAACAAAAACTACAAAAAGGCCCCTAACAATAGGGGCTTTTTTTGATAGCTCAAGCATTTTGAGTTACAATACACTCCATATGAGGCTCACTATTCTATATAGAGATAGCAGTGAACATGCACGTAGTGTGACGGATTTTATCGAAATGATGCGTCGTCGCTATCCTGATAAAAAACCTGAGCTCATCGATATCGATACGCGGGTTGGAGCTGCAGAGGCATCGTTGCATGGGGTAGTCCAGTATCCAGCGCTTATTGTGACTTCGTTTGAAGGAAGGGTTCTGCAGCAGTGGGAGGGTTTACCATTGCCACTGCTTGATGAGGTCGCAGCCATGATGCTTGAATCCCAAGGTGCAGCAGTGTAAAATACCACATAGATGCGTTATGAGCGGCCATCAACCGCAAGCAAAGGGAAGAACGGCTAGAAATAGCCCATTAGAACTCTTCGTGAATCTGCGTAAAAGATGAATTAAGTTAAAAGTGAGATGGTACCGTCCGACTAACGAAGTCTGACTCTCAACTACCCCGAAGGGTAGTTTTTTATTATTAACTGTATCTTGCCCTCAAGGATAAACCTTGAGGGCAACCCTGAACAAGAGGTGTCTATGCGTTTTAAAGCAAGAAGTCGAAGAAAGGCCATCGAATACGAGAATGACCTTGTACGCTATTGGAAAGAGAACAAAACATTCGAAAAATCAGTATCGTCAAGGCCTGAAGATGATAAGTACGTATTTTATGACGGCCCACCCTTTATTACGGGTGTACCACATCACGGCACATTATTAAGCTCCGTCGTCAAAGATGTGGTGCCTCGTTTTTGGACAATGCAAGGTAAAAGAGTAGAAAGAGTTTGGGGCTGGGATTGTCATGGTTTGCCCGCGGAGGTTTTTACCGAGAAGAAGCTAGGTATTCATGATAAGCGCGATATTGGTACAAAGATAAGTCTCGAAGAATACATTGTGACCTGTCGAGACAATATGATCCAAACCGGTAGTCTTTGGGAGGATACGATTGACCGCATTGGTCGTTGGGTAGAGTTTAAGAATGCTTACAAGACCATGGATAAAGAATACATGGAAAGTGTTTGGTGGGCGTTCAAACAGCTTTACGATAAAGGCAAAATTTACGAAGGCGAAAAGGTGCTCATGTACTGTACGCGTGATGCAACGCCATTATCTAAAGCCGAAATCGCGATGGACAATAGCTACCAGGATGATACGGATCCAAGTGTGTACGTTAAGTTCAAACTAGCTGACGGAAGCAATCGGTACGTTGTCGCTTGGACAACAACACCCTGGACGCTGCCTTCAAACTCAGCCATTGCTGTAAATAAAACAGTTGATTACGCTGAAATTAATTTTAACAACGAAGTGCTTATTATAGCTGATAAACTCCTTGAAAAAGTCATGACTGATGAGCGACACAAATCATTGTTGTATGAAAAACTACGAACATTTAAGGGTGAAGAATTAGTTGGTACGAAATACGAACATCCTCTTGGGTTAGAAATTGAACACGATAATGCATTTCAGATTTGGCATGCTGACTTCGTAACTGACGAGGATGGAACTGGTATCGCTCATGAGTCTCCAGCATACGGGGAAGACGATTACACGCTTGCAAAAGCTAATGATATTCCTTGGGTAATGAGTACTGATGAGAACGGCTTCTTCACGATGGGTAGATGGGAAGGACAGAACGTCTGGGATGCGAACAAACAGATAGCCAAGGACTTGCTTGCAGAAGGCATCGTACTAAAGGTTGAGTACATAAAACATAGCTATCCTCATTGTTTTAGGTGCAATACCAAACTTATGTACCGAGCCGTTCCAAGCTGGTTTATGGATATTGACGGGCAGAGAACAGAAATGCTTGAGCAGAATGAGAATATTGACTGGCACCCAGAACACTTAAAGCATGGAAGGTTCCAGAATACCGTTAAAGATGCCCCAGACTGGAATTTAAGTCGTGATCGGTTTTGGGCGACCGCTATGCCTGTATGGAAGGGAAAGGATGAAGAGGGCAACGAACATATACGAGTTATAGGTAGTTACGAGGAACTTAAACAGCTCTCAGGAGTCGAGCTAGAAGATTACCACCGACCATGGATAGATGATGTTACATTTACAATAAATAATGTCATCTATAAGAGAATAGATAAGGTTCTTGACTGCTGGTTCGAGTCTGGAAGTATGCCGTTTGCGCAGCTTCACTATCCATTTGAAAATGTTGAAGAATTTGAATCTAAGTTTCCGGCTGATTTTATTGTTGAGTATGTGGGCCAGGTCAGGGCATGGTTCTACTACATGCACGTTGTTAGTATTGGCTTATTCGGAGTTTCTTCGTTCAAGAACGTATTAACTACCGGAACAATGGCTGGAAATGACGGTAGGAAGATGAGTAAAAGCTTTGGAAACTACACTGATCCAAACGAGGTGATGGATCTTTACAGCGCAGATGCACTTAGGTTCTTATTTCTGAGCTCCTCGCTTATGAATGGTGAAGACTACTCTCTCGTTGATAAAGACGTAGCGGACATTTCACGTAAACTAGCGATGATTTGGAACGTATATGATTTCTTTACAACCTATGCTGAGGTAGATAATTGGGAGTGGAGTGGCGAAATAATCGACCCTTCAGATAGTTGTTCAAATGTTCTCGACGAATGGATTTTATCAAAAATACATGCACTCATAAATGATGTTGAAAAATCAACAAAAGAGTATGATTTACAGAGTGCAACCCGCTGCGTACTGCCATTTGTTGATGACTTGAGTAACTGGTATGTTAGGAGATCAAGAAAACGTTTTTGGAAGTCAGAAATTGCCGAAGATAAACAAAATGCGTACAAGACACTGCACTATGTATTAGTACAGTTAGCTCATGTTCTGGCTCCATTCACACCATTTCTGGCGGAAGAACTATATCGGCTTTTGACAGGTGCCGAGTCGGTGCACTTACGTGACTGGCCAAAAGCAGGGGTGATAAATGAGCAAGTTGTTGCTCAAATGGATGCGCTGCGAGATGCAGTAAACGAAGGCCTTTCACTGCGAGCAAAATCACAGCTCAAGATAAGACAGCCATTGAGAGGTGTATCTGTCAGTGGCGGCCAAGATCTTGGTACTCAGACGGAAGAATATCTGGAAGTGTTAAAAGAGGAGTTGAACGTTAAAACAGTGCAGTGGTCTACCTCCGGTGAGTATTCAGTTCAATTAGATACGGAGATTACAGATGAGCTTCGTCTAGAGGGTCTCGCTCGAGAAGTGGTGCGGGCAGTCCAGTCGGCTAGAAAAGGAGCTGAATTACAGGTTGACGATAGAATCCTACTCTCAATAGTCTCAGACGGTCCTTTAAAAGAAGCCGTTGAAACGAATAAAGAGTACATTGCTAGCGAAACATTGGCTGAAAACATCAATACATCTGCTTCAACTGAGGCCGACTGGTTTAGAGTAGATACGCTTATCGAAAAGCAGCCCGTCGAAATATATTTGCGTAAAGCTTAGGCGATTTGGTATCCCAATATGCTTTTTACGCTTTACAAACAGGGGTAAAGTTGCTACAATTAGCTAAAGTTAAGTAAAGAAAGTAACTATTTCATGAAGAAAGCAGTAATCGTCAGTGGCGGAGTTCAGCATCTTGTAGCTGAAGGAGATGTCATTGAAGTAAATTTTGTTGGCGACAAGAAGACGATAGATTTTACACCTATCATGATTGTTGATGGTAAGGAATCGGTGCTTGAGTCAAAGAAACTCGAAGCAGTGAGGGTGAGTGCAAAGGTACTTGAGCAGTTGCAGGGTGATAAAGTTGTCGCATTACGCTACAAAGCAAAAAAGCGAGTACACACTAAGCGTGGACATAGACAGAAATTGACCAAGCTTCAAGTTACATCAATCAAATAAAGTTTATTTTAAAAAACCACCCAGCTTCGTCAAAGAGGGTGGTTTTCTAGTTGTGGAAAACTACCAAAAAAGTAAGCATAAAAAGGTTGAAATAATGAACACAATTGTTATACACTGTAGCAGTCTAAGGTGTTAATTTGACACTACAGACGGGCGCAGTATCGGAAAATCTCGCAGTTTTCTGATCTCTGTGTTGCTAAAAAGAAAAAGCAACACATGAAAAATAAATTCACAAAAAAACACAAACACGTACTTATTATTGAAGGTACGCAAGGGATGGCTAAGCTATCCCTTGCTGCCGTTTCAGGCCTATTCATGAATGTGAGTAGGCTTTTTGTTTTGGCTTTAAACCATGTAATGAGCTCAACCACATGCGCCCGTGCGTTGAGCTTTTTTGATGGCTTAAAGACAATAGACCAGCATCGTGCTGACTCAACCACATGCGCCCGTGCGTTGAGCTTTTTTGATGGCTTAAAGACAATAGACCAGCATCGTGCTGACTCAACCA
>JAGQNQ010000070.1 GCA_020428015.1 Candidatus Saccharimonadota bacterium
GTGCTTGTGTTTATTGTTACTTAAATTACAACAAATACTATTTATCTATTGACATCCAGTTAGCTTTTCCATACAATTGCTTGCAGTCTGTCTGATCTTTTATGCGAGATTGCGAGTAAAGTTAGTAAACTTTATTCAAGTAATCATTCTTAATCACTACAGGTAGAGGCTAGTTTAAAAACTTAGTAGTGTAACGTCAACGTTAAATTTTTTTGATGTTTGAATATAATTTGAGATGTTAGTATTTCATTGAAGTTAGAATTGAACACTTTGATCTGTTTTACAGATTTTTTATGGAGAGTTTGATCCTGGCTCAGGATGAACGCTGGCGGCGTGCCTAAAACATGCAAGTCGAGCGGCAGCGAGTTCCTCACTGTGGTTCGGAATATTTTTCAGGTAGCAGATATCATTTATCAGTAATTTATCAGGTGTCATTTTGCAGAGAGCTTTCAAAGAAATCTCTGCTAAATGCAAAATGCTAAATCTCTGCTAAATGCAAAATGCTAAATGATTAATACTTTCCGAGCTAGAGTGAGGAAAGTCGGCTAGCGGCGGACGGGTGAGTAACACGTGGGA
>JAGQNQ010000071.1 GCA_020428015.1 Candidatus Saccharimonadota bacterium
GCCGACATAAAAATGCTTCAAGAGTTTTAAGCTTTAATTTTTGGCTTTTTGAGTCGCCTAAATAATAAGTTATAATAGTTTAGTATTTTTAGCGGGTGTTGTATAAAGGCTATTATGCTAGCCTTCCAAGCTAGAGATGAGGGTTCGATTCCCTCCACCCGCACCATTAACTGTTTTGGTACCTGCCCCGGTAGTGGAAGAGGGATTAGAGCGATGGGCCTCTATCCCACAGGTCGGGCCAATCGAAAAAGACAATACATTAATACGGTACCTGCCCCGGTAGCTCAGTGGATTAGAGCGATGGGCTTCTATCCCACAGGTCGGGGGTTCGAATCCCTCCCGGGGTACCAATTAAAACATCGGGTTTGTGCCCGATTTTTTAATTGGGTCGGGAAGAAATCAAACTGCTTTGATTTCGTGGGATTCGAACAGGCGGAGCGATGTCGAGCCAATGAGCGAGACCGCGAGCCGGGCCCGAAAGCAAAAAGCAAAGCTTTTTGACTTGTGGGTCGAAATCCCTCCCGGGGTACCATATTAAATAATTCA
>JAGQNQ010000072.1 GCA_020428015.1 Candidatus Saccharimonadota bacterium
TGGGCAAAATACTGACAGGCTAATTAATGACGGTGTCCCAGTCAGAATTGAGCCAACTGAAACAAGTGATCTTGAAACGCCAGCTCCTCCTGCTAGTGATGTTGCAAATCAAGCCAATGTCACCGGCGATCAAACAGGAGCAACTAACACGACTACGTCGACAACAAGTCCTTAATCTGTTAAAATTACCTCTTGTCGATAATACAATATGCCGGCGTAGCTCAGTGGATTAGAGCATCTGTCTTCGGAACAGAGGGTCGTAGGTTCGAGTCCTACCGCCGGTACCAAGTATACGCATTATGACCTCAGACAAATCTGAGGTCTCTTTTTGTGAATGGAGTCTATTGTATATACTACGTAATATGTTATAATATTTTCAATGAGCAGAATAAGTGTAGCCACCGATGTTGCTGAAATGATTGTCTTTTTTGAGCCTCCAATAAGTGGCACAGAATCAGCGAATCGTGTTGACCGTCACTTGGATGCTTTGCCAGGAGTATCTCTTGATTGGTCAGCAAGCCAACCATCAGAAGTTCGGTCAGAGT
>JAGQNQ010000073.1 GCA_020428015.1 Candidatus Saccharimonadota bacterium
TTTTTCGTATTATATAGAAATAAACAATATTTGAAAGTATTTTGTCTTGTTAGTGATAGCTATTTTTTGAGTTTGATTTCTTCGTTGAAAGCAAAAAGAACACACAAATGAAACTAAAAACTTCTTTTGACATTCATATAAATTTCTTATAATCCCCCGAGTATCTTTTCGGATATTATGGTGGGTTACTCAAGTGGCTGAAGAGGCGGGTTTGCTAAACCTGTAGGGCGCAGCAATGTGCCGCCGGGGTTCGAATCCCCGACCCACCGCCAGTGATATATTTCAAAAAATTCAAATTTGGGCCTATAGCTCAGTGGTTAGAGCAGTCGGCTCATAACCGATTGGTCCCTGGTTCAATCCCAGGTGGGCCCACCATATATATTATTCAAAAAATCATTCTCCATTTTGGAGAATGATTTTTGTTTAGATGTTTCCAAATTCCCCATTTTTATATTCGACAAATGCACGTTCAAGTCATTCTTCGCTGTCCATAACAAATGGCCCATAGTGATAGACTGGATCAGGAATTGGT
>JAGQNQ010000074.1 GCA_020428015.1 Candidatus Saccharimonadota bacterium
TTCAATCATCTTTTGAATACCACGCATCTGACCTTCAAGGATTTTGGCACGATGTAGTGCACGCTGCTTTATATCGCTAATCATAACTCTATTGTAGTACCCCCAGGGGGTACTATGCAAGTCTAGGTCTAGGGAACAGGTCTGCTTTTCGCCTGCTTGTTCGCTCAGGAGGAGAGCGGCTGGGTTCGAACTAAATAACAGAGGTGGCTACGAAAGAACCGCCCTTTCGGACGGTTCCAACATTTGTGCTTTGTAATCAGCACGTATCTTTCTTGGCTGAGCAAGGAGAGAAGTTGCAGCCAGGTCTAGGAACTGGGTCTGCGCTTTTCTCTGCTTGCTCTGGCTCCCCCTACATAATTCAATCAGCAACCTATCTTTGGAGTTTGCAGTAGACAGTACTTATCTCAAAGATTTGGTTAAACGACTTGGGTTGCACCGTCCTATGCTACTTGGAAGAACTGTTTAGCGGATTAAACTATAGTCCCTTGAACAGTTGTTCTAAAGAAATATCAAGTGATTTTGCAATCTTGT
>JAGQNQ010000075.1 GCA_020428015.1 Candidatus Saccharimonadota bacterium
AGAAAAATTGATAGTATCGGTATCTGCGATCCCTTGCGTATTCGTCCCATCTGTTATCGAAAAACTAAAGCCTCCGCCACCTGAGTTATCGGTTGCACATGCCCAAGAGCTTCCGTTCCACTTCGGCACTTCTCCTATCGAACAACTCAAACCAGCTAGTACGTCGGTGTTGTCTAGATATGCACTCAGATCTACAGTGCTTGCATTGCCAGAAATACTTAAAATGTTTGATGCAACTGAGATGCTCTGACTGTCTGTGTCATCGAGATAGCTGCTCAGATCAACCGATGTACCGTCGCCGGTGAGGCTAAGTGTATTGCCAGAGAGCGTAAGATCTTGTGCGTCTGTGTTATCAAGATAGGCGCTAAGATCAAAGGTGACACCTGAGCTGGTGAGTCCAATAACGTTTGAGGCGAAGGTGAGATTCTGAAGCTCATTCGTAGTAGAGCCATCAACTTCTGCAGTCAGATAGCCGTTGTTGGCAACATAGGCATCAACTTGGGCTTC
>JAGQNQ010000007.1 GCA_020428015.1 Candidatus Saccharimonadota bacterium
TTGAAGGACTCGGTGATAAAAATGTTGAGGCATTGGTTGATTCGGAGCTCGTGAAGGATTTTGCAGATATATATACGCTTTCAAAAGAACAAGTTATGGGCTTGGAGCGATTCGCTGACTTGTCAGCATCGAACCTGGTTAGCGCTATTGCAGACAAAAAGAACCCTCCACTTGCTCGCTTTATTTTTGGTCTTGGTATACGACATGTTGGTGCACAGACAGCTATCGATCTAGCAAATACCTTTAAAAAGCTCGATAACCTTGGGGTTGCTACCTATGAGCAGCTCAAAACTGTTGACGGTGTTGGAGAAATTGTAGCTGAATCAATCTTGGGCTGGTTTGTTGACGACGATAATCAGGCACTTCTGGCCAAATTCCGCAGACTCGGGGTATGGCCTGAGGATGTTACACATACCGGCGGTAAACTAGCTGGTAAGAGTTTCGTGATAACGGGTACACTTGAGAGCATGGGGCGGGATACTGCAGCCGAAAAAATCCGTGCGCTTGGCGGGACATTTCAGACATCAGTCGCGAAAGGTACCACGTATCTGGTGATGGGTGCAAAAGCAGGACAGTCTAAAGCCGACAAAGCCCGCAAACTTGGCACAGAAGTGATTGACGAAGAACGGTTACTGGAGCTGCTGTGAACGTCGTCTATGTGACCGGGAATCAACACAAAGCAAAACACTTTTCTTCTATTGTCGGGATGGACATTGAACGAGTTAATGTTGATGTCAACGAAATTCAGAGTCTGAACTTGCGAGAAGTTGTCGAGTATAAGGCCAAGGCGGCGTATGAGGTTGTGAAACGACCAGTCATTGTTGAAGATACGAAGTTGGTTTTTAGGGCGCTCGGCGCGCTACCTGGACCGTTTATCAAATGGTTTATGGAGGAGCTTGGACACGAGGGTTTATGTCGACTGGTTGACGGAAAGGATCGTACAGCCTTTGCAGGCGCAGCCATAGCCTATTATAACGGAGAAAACCTCGAGATATTCGAACGAGAATTAGAAGGAGAAATTTTACAAAGTCCGGTACTTGGCGGTACAGGCTTTGGCTGGAATGCTATATTTAAGCCAAAAGGTGCAGACAAATCGCTGAGCGAGATGGATAAGCAGGAGTTTGAGAGTTGGTATTGCAGAGTGAAGCCTTTTGACGAGATAGCATCGTTTCTTCGCAGTCTTGACAAATAGTAACCATAAGCGAATAATAATCGTCATACGGGTGTTCTAGGCTCGAGTAAAAATAAACAGATAAAAACAAAACTTACCCTGAGCCTGGGTGGGCACACCCGAAATTAAAAAACCTCTTAAAGAAGGGGTTTTTTAATACTATGTGTCGTATTTGATCATTGCGTGGTGGAGCTAAGGAGACTCGAACTCCTGACTTCTTCACTGCCAGCGAAGCGCTCTACCAACTGAGCTATAGCCCCAAGTGTTTTCAATCATAGCCTATTTTTGGTACTTGTACTAGCATGTGCTGATACAATAGACTGCATGAATAGTGTGAAAAAACTTCTCAAACCGTTTCAAAGATCATATAACGCAGTTACCTCAATAATGGTGACATGGAATTTCCGAAAGCTTGCAAAGAACATGGCTATTCTGGCTGTTTTGATCGGGCTGGCGGGCGGTTATCTATGGTATAGTAGGCTGTATTTAACGAACGAGCGTCGTTTTTGGATGGCCATAGAAAATAGCATGGCTACACAAAGTGTCACAAGGACGCTTATTAGTGGTGGATCGGGCAATAAAGTGACGCAAACGCAGCAGTTCTTTTTCAGCCCGCAAATGGCTTCACGGAGCCACGTTTCGTTTATACAGAAGAATGCTACGGTAGATACAGCTGTTGAAACGGAAGGCATTTCATTCCCTGGGGAACAGTATTCACGATATAACGTTTTTCGTACTAACCAGAAGAAGCCAGACGGCTCTAGCCCGAGCCTAGAGGGCATACTTGGAAAGTGGGAGGGAACCAAGGTTGATGAGTCTGAAAGCGAACAGGCACGGCTGAACTATATAAGTGAGTTGGTGACACTCGCAGTATTTGGAAATTATGATGCAGCTTTTCGACGTGAAGTGATTTCTGAACTTCAGTCAAACGATACGTTTAGAGTTCTAAGCGACAACATTTCTACTCAGGACGTAGACGGACGTGAGCTACTGGTTGTCCCAGTGAGGGTTTCCCTTCGCAATTATGTGACAATTCTACAAAGGGCTTTCGTGGAAGCGGGCTATGGAGAATTTGATGCACTTAATCCTGAAAACTATCAGGAACAGTCAGCAATTAATGCTAAGTTCCTTGTTGAACCAAAAAACAATACAATTGTCGGCATCGAGTTTGGTTCAAGGCAGGAGTCGTATTCTGGGTATGGTATTCAGATGGAAGTTACTGCTCCACAAACCGATTTCAACAGCGGACAGCTAGAACAGATTGTTCAAGAAGAAATTGGCAGTGTTTTTTGACCTCAAAGCATAAGCAGCGGTATACTCTAACTTAAGGTTAATCAAGAGAGGGTAGTATACACGTAATGGACGAACAGCAAACAACTGGAGGAACACCTCCACTGCCAGAGAATAATGAACCACAATCACAAGAGCTGCCAGTTCAACAACCGCAGATGAATCAAAGTCCGGTTCCGGAACAGATGGCTGAGCCAATGTCGGCTCCGCGCAGTCCTATGAAGTCTGCTAAGCCGAAGTGGTTTTTGCCAGCAATCCTGTTGGCTATACTATTGCTCGGCGGGGGTGCCGCGGCCTACGTAAAGGTATTCCAAAAATCGCCCGAATCACTTTGGAAAAGCGCGCTCGCTAATACTGCCGACGGGATTCAAGAATATTTGGATGCCTCGTTTGCTCGCCAGAACGGTGCACTTGAGTTTAACGGGTCTTTTAAGCTAACAAGTCCTGTGGCAGCTGATGGGTCGGTCAATGGACAGTGGCAAGGTCAAAAAGGGTATGTGAAGCTTGATGTAGGAGCTGCAGGATCGCGAATCAACGCTGAAGTGAGAGCATTCCCACCTGAAGGCTCAGAAACGCCTGACATTTTTATTAATGTGGATGGCCTAGATGGAATCGTAGGTTTGTTATCACCGCTTGCTGGTTCTGAAGCTTCACAGCAAATTAGTGCTGCGAATGGCCAGTGGTATGTTATTGATCACACACTGTTTGATCAGTATGCAACCAAAAACGACGACAAAACAACTCTAGATATTTCGAGCGATGATGTGAAAGTGATATCTGATAAGGTGATGACGGTATTGCGCGCGCATGTGTTCACGGATGACGAAACAAAAGCCGTATTCGAGATAGTCGAAAAGTACGGAAAAGAGGACTTTGAAGGAATGAGCACCTATAAAATGCTTGTGAGAGTCAACAAAGAAAACTTCAAGAGTTTCTTAGTTGACCTAAAAGAGGCTGTGAAGGATACAAAGCTCGCAGATTTGATGAAGTCTGGGCAAGACGACAAGACACTGGAAGAAGCATTAGACTTTGAAAATATCCTTTCTGAAATTGATAGGGCAGATTTTTCAAATATGCAGGCCGATGTTTGGGTTGAGGCAGGTGGACGCTTTGTTCGTAATGTTCGTCTATACCCGGTGAAAGATAAAAAAGATACCAACTATTTAGACATTGGTCTTAATTATTCTGGTGGTGATGTGTTGCCATTTGTACTCAAAGCAATGATTGATGACGATGGTGACAAGGGTACAACAACATTTGGCCTAGAAGTTAACCAGAAAAGTGCAGATTTGAAGGCCACTCTTGATGTTTCGGTCGATTCTGATGGGAATTCGGTGAAGGCAAGCGGCGAATTACAAGTAAAATCGCATGAGGGTGATGTATCTGTCGAGAAGCCAGAAGGTGCGAAAAGTATTTACGAGTTACTCGGTGGATTTTTGCAAGGTTTTAGCGAAAGTTCGTCTCTTGATGAGTTCCAATTACCAGATACGACTCAGATTTTGGATGACGTCGAACTATAGAACTCCCGGGTGTGAACATATTCAGTGGTAAGCTATACTTATAGGCATGACGGTTATTATTGACGGAATTGCGACAAATTACGTGCAAGAGGGTTCGGGCCCAACTGTCGTTCTTCTGCATGGCTGGGGTGACTCCTTAAAAACATTTGATGGATTAGCAAAATCTTTAAAAAGGAATTACACAGTCGTAAGACTAGACCTGCCAGGCTTTGGTGGCAGTGATGCACCAAAAGAGACGTTTAGCCTAAGTAAATACGCAGCATTCACCGCAGATTTCTTGAATAAAATAGGTCAGGAGCATATCTACGCGTATCTTGGTCACAGTAACGGAGGTGCGGTATGTATCAAGGGTTTAGCGAGTGGGGTTCTTTGTTCGGATAAGCTTGTGCTCATAGCTAGTGCAGGCATACGCTCAGATTATCAGGGCAAGAAAAAGGTTCTGCGGCTTGCAGCTAAAGCAGCAAAACTACCGACAAACTTGCTGCCGAAACAGACTCAAAATAAGCTAAAAAAACGGGTCTACGGAGCGATTGGCTCTGATTTATTTGTTGCCGAGCATCTGCAAGATACTTTTAAGAAAGTAGTCAGTGAAGACGTTGTGGCAGAAGCGGCTATGATAGCGCAGCCTACACTAATCTTGTATGGCAAACAGGATACGGCAACTCCTCCTAGTTACGGCGAACGGTATGCGCACCAGATTGAAAAATCGAATCTTATTATCCTCGACCGCGCTGGACACTTCGTGCATCATGATGCACCCACTAAAGTAGATACGGCGATTGAGGAGTTCCTTGTGTGAAAACTCTGCGTGCTTTTCTTTCTTACTATTCTCCAAAATTTCCTTTGTATTTCGCATATATGCTTCAGCAGGTCGAATACGATCCGAAGAAGTTTCATGAGTGGTCGGGTCGGTTATTGCGAAATACGCAGACGTTGCAGTCGGTAGCGACACGAAAACGTCTTGTCATGACGCGTCGTGCGAAACTACTCGTGCTCGCGACGTATGGTTTTGCAACCATCTTCATCATTTTATACGCATGGCTCGTGTTAGTGCTCGATTTTCGTATATTAGCACTATTGATTGGCATCCTTGCACTACCTCATGTTTCACGCTACTTTCTCGAATTTACCGCCTATGTAGCACAAAATTTAATTATTGCTCCAGAGCAGAAACGTATGACAGAAGAGGCAGCGAGAATATTCGCAGATCATACAGGGGTCAAGATAGCCGTGCTAGGAAGCTATGGCAAGACAACAATGAAGGAACTGCTCGCAACCATACTGTCACAAGGCAAAAAGGTCGCAGCAACTCCTGGCAATATGAATGTCAGCACATCACATGCGCGATTTGCTCGAAGCCTGAAGGGCGACGAGGATGTCCTTATCGTTGAGTTTGGTGAAGGTGAACCTGGGGATATAGAGCGCATGGCTCAAATGTTTAAGCCCGACTACGCAATTATTACGGGACTAGCACCGAACCACCTAGACTATTACCCAGATTTAAAGGCGGTCGCCAAAGATCTACTCAGTATTTACGACTTTGTTCCAGCCGATAAGGTACTGGTGAGTGGCGAGTCAAAAATGCTGAAAGATTTTTTGCCAAAAGCTGCGCACGTATTTACGACCGGAGGCACCCTGGGCTGGAAAACCTCTAACATAAAGCCGACCATTGCTGGGGTAACATTTGATCTGAATAAGGCAAAGAGCCAGTTTAAACTAGCTAGTGGGCTACTTGGTCGGTATCAGGTGGCACCACTTGCACTAGTAGCAGCGCTAGCCGATAAGCTTGGTATGAGTAAGTCAGATATTGAAGCAGGCATGAAGAAGACCGCTCCATTCCAACATCGTATGCAGCCCCGGCTCATCAATGGTGCTTGGTTGATTGACGATGCGTATAACGGCAACCTTGAAGGCATGCAGGCTGGGCTAAAACTACTTGCTGAGCTACCAGCGAAACGGAAGTGGTACGTCACACCCGGTTTAGTTGATCAGGGTGTTGAAACCGTGCGAGTTCACAAAGAACTTGGCAAAGCTATTGCCGAATCGAATCCCAATATCGTTGTATTGATGAATAACTCAGCCCGCCCGATCATTGAAGAAGCTATGTTAAATGAGGGATTTAAAAACGAGTTACGAGTAGAAACAAACCCTTTAGACTTTTATGTACAGATTGAGCATCTTGTAGCAAGCGGCGATGTACTACTCATGCAGAACGACTGGACGGATAACTATAGTTGACTAATTA
This sequence comes from Candidatus Saccharimonadota bacterium, assembly GCA_020428015.1. Taxonomy (GTDB): domain Bacteria; phylum Patescibacteriota; class Saccharimonadia; order Saccharimonadales; family SZUA-47; genus JAGQMY01. The sequence continues at coordinate 6,227 of JAGQNQ010000007.1, forward strand.
ATATAAACGTTAAATAATATCACAATATGACAGCAATAACTTTCGAGTCAGTCGACCAAGCTATGGCCTTAATTCGGGATGATGGATTTGCTATTGCGGAGAGAACCAGATCGTTCGTCGACGGTGCACATACCCATCTGGGTGACTATGTTACCGGCTTAGAAAAAGTGGATATTTTTGCGGGTTTGAGCGTAGTTGTTATGAGAGGGTTCTTCAGCCCTAGATTGGTTGAAGGTTTGGTTGATGCGGCCGAAACCGTTGGCTACTCAAGTACCAAAGGCATTACTCATAACACTCCTTTTTACGCTGACACAGGCATCGCCGTTGTCAACGCTTTCAGAAAAGCTGTTGATCATGGTACGCCGCGCATAAACTCAGTTTACGTCAATAAATACATAGCTACAGACGATGAGCAGGGGGGAGTTGTCCACTGCGACGAGGGATCTGCAGGGCCGGTCGTAATTATTGCTCACGGTGATGGTGTGACACGAGTAGGTAAGACGCCTATAGGGGGCAGGCCGCCTAGGGTTACTAAGGAAGCTTTGCGGGACTTCGAGCAGAACTCTAGGGGATGGGTTGATGTGCGCTTTGGCGGCGGCGACGTGCTTGTTTTTGACGGCAGGTCGAGGTTGCATCAGGGCAGGGCCTCTGGGCCAGGAAAAGTCAGGACCAGTTTTGTAGGGTATAGTCTTGCGGCGTCATCAATTGTCAGCTTGTAATTGTAATGGGTAATTGCAATAATAACACTGTTAATTTGAGGGTATTATTTTGAAAACAATTGCAGTAATTTTTGGTAGCAGATCAGCTGAGCACGATATTTCCATCGTAACGGCACTGTCTGCGATTATAAAACCGCTTGAAGCGACAAAAAAATACAAAATTGAGGCGGTATACATTGCGAAGGATGGATCATGGTATTGGGACGAAAAACTCAAGGATATCAAGCTCTATCAGTCTGGTGCGATTGATGAGTTTATGCGGAAAGCTCCGAAGGTGCAGCTCCAGTTTGATAATGGTTTAACCCTTGTAAAGTCCAGCCAATTTGCTGGACGTAAAGCATACAAAAAGATTGACGTTGTCTTTCCCGCTACCCACGGTACTCATGGTGAAGACGGAGAGCTCATGGGCTTGCTTGAAATGGCGAATGTGCCTTATGTTGGCTGTGATGTTCCGTCAAGTGCAGTTGCGATGGATAAGGTACTCTCAAAGTTGCAAACTCAAGCGTACGGAATTGTCTCTCCAAAAATGAAATTTTTCACCAAATCTGAATATTCCGAAAACGTTGAAGGCTGGTTGAAGGCGATTAAGACAGATCTTAAAATGCCACTGTTTGTAAAACCGGCTCGGCTCGGATCGAGTATCGGGATTACGCGTGTCGAGAACGAGAAAGAGCTCGTCAATGCAATCGAGGTAGCTCTTCACTACGATGAAAAGGCACTCGTAGAGGAAGCAGTCGCAAACCTCATCGAAGTGACCGTACCGATTATTGGAAATGATGAACTTATTCCCGCTTCAGTTGAACAGCCGCTTCCAAAAGATGACGGTGTATTTGATTTTGAAACGAAATATATGAATCAGGGTAAAGGTGGCAAAAAAATGAGCGGTGGCAAAGCAGGGGCACAGGGATACAGTAAGATCCCAGCTGATATCTCAAAAGACCTGTACGACAAGTCGCTTGAGACTGCGCTTGGTGTCTACAAAGCGGTTGGATGCCAGGGCATTGCCCGTATCGACCTGTTGATCGACAGCAAAGCAAAGAAAGTATATTTTAACGAGATAAATCCACTTCCTGGCAGTTTGTACAATCACAATTGGCGTGCGAGCGGCTGGTCAAATGTCGACCTTGTTACAAGGCTTGTCGATCTCGCCGAAGAACGCTGGAATGCAAAGCAAAAACTCACAACAACATTTAGCACTAATTTTCTCAAACAGTTCTAAGGAGGATTGGATGCAGAGATTTACAAGTGCAGGTGGTGCTGTACCTGAAGAGACCTCAAGTGAGTTGAATCTTGCTGTTAGACTAAACCTCATATCATTAGTAATGGCACCAAATATTATATTAAAATAGTTCGGATCGCCCAGATCTACTAGGTATTTTTCTTTCAGAACGTCGGATTGATAGCTTAGAGCCCCTTAGTTTACAGCAGATGTTACTAAGGTTAAACGTCGTTTCAGCACGCAGACAATCATCAATCGGTGAAAATATCCTAAGGGTCGGCGTGCATACGCCTATGCTTGTTTTATGTACGGATGATGAGCGTAAAGGCTCTGTCCGAAAGTAAATTGAAATACTTTGATACGGCAATGGAAGTAAAATGCGCGCACTACGTGATCTAGATAAAAGTCAGCTGAAATAGTTACTCGTAGTAAAGCATTAAACTTGCAATAGGGATAATAGTAAGAAAGTGTGCATTTGTTGTTCGTATAGTTTTGTGAAAGTTAACACGTTGTGGTTATATTATTTAAATGACGGTTGCAGAGATTAATGAAACAAGTTCGACGATTCCAGAGTCTTATCTGGACATAGATCTTTGGCCTTGTACCCAAGAGCCCAGTTCAGTCATTTTTGACGAGATAAACGAGACTCCTCCTCACGAGCTTACTATAGAGCACCCCGCAGTTGTTAGCGCGGCTGATATTTGCGCTGGCTGTACGATCAAAGGCTTTTGTCGAGGACAGAATAGTCTTTGGCAGAACGGACAAACCACAAGAGTTTATATTAGCGCGCCTATAGTCTCTGGGGGGCAGCTTTTGCTACAAAACAAAAACAGGAGAGAAATATTAGATGTAGATGAAGTAACGATTCCTCGTGAAGATATTAGAGATCTGCACGACGCTTCATCAAAGAGAAATCTTAGTAATGAAGGCTGGGCAGCATACAGCTTTGTCGTTTTTGGTGATACTGCAGGCTTGGTAGGCATGGATATTGATAAGCTAAAAGCTGATATTCGGGCTAACTCAGAAAAACAGAAAAGAAAGACCCTAGAAAAAGAAAGACTACTTGGTGATGGACTAAGGAGGGTTTTAGATCGACCTGGATATGGACGGGATGTAGAGCTTTCAAAAAGGTTTGAGCTTTTTGCAGCGTATATGCGAAGCGGACACTCTTTTGATGATTTTTTTGATTTGCAGAGTTTGCTTGATGATGCTGCATCACTCATGAAGCCAGGAACATACGACACCGTCGTTCGAGAGAGCGGCGAGTGCGGGACAACAGAAACATTAGTAGAACTTTTTTCTGACAGTGGCTCAGATCCAACGGCACGAGTTATAGCACAGGCAGTCTGTGCAAACTGTAAAGTCCAAGATGAATGCTTGTTAAATTTTTTGCAAGGAAGAAAGAAAAATCCGATAGTAACAGCAGGCCTAACTGAGGACGATCAGGCATATCTTATTAGAGCTCTAAGGCGGAGCTTACCAAGCAGCCTTAGCGCCATTGAGTTTGACCGCCCACTACTTGAACGTGTCAGGACTCTAGCAGAGCAAATATTATACCCATTATTCAAGGAGCACGTCGACCAGTTTTATGGAAACCGACTCATCCCATCTGCTTGGTTACAGGGAAGAAAGCCAATAAAACGACGAAATGATGAAGAAGTAGATACGATAACACCATATCGCGCGGCTTTTAAAACAGTAATTCTCACCGCTCTAGGGAATAGACCTTTGCCAAAAACTGACGAGGGTGGTTTATAAGGGGTGACTTCAGTATAATATCTATACATGCAGAGATTTAGTCCAAAAGATATTGAGAGTAAGTGGCAAGAATGGTGGGATGAGCAAGGCACCTATACTGCTGATTTGCAGAGCAGTAAGCCAAAATACATTGCCATGAGCATGTTCAACTACCCATCCGGAGCTGGCATACACATTGGCCACGCGATGAATTACACGATTAGTGATGTGCTGGCTCGCGTCAAGCGCCAGCAGGGGTTTGAAAGCTATCATCCAGTGGGCTGGGATGCATTTGGTCTGCCCGCTGAAAACTATGCGATTAAAGCGGGCGTATCACCGCAGGCAATTATGGCTACGATTATTCCGAATTATCATAAACAGTACAAATCGATGGGGTGGACCAATGAATGGCGCAAGGAAATTGCGACACACGAGCCTGAATACTACAAATGGACGCAGTGGATTTTCAGCGAAATGTATCGAGCCGGGTTGGCCTATCAAGATGCTAGGATGCAGTGGTGGTGCGATAAATGCCAGACAGTGCTTGCTAATGAACAGGTTATTGATGATAAATGTTGGCGACATGATAGTGCTGATGATCCAATAGTAACCCAAAAAGAAGTAAAACAGTGGTTTTTCAAAATTACTGCCTATGCAGACGAAATGCTGGACGCAATCGACGATTTGGACTGGACAGAAAGCGTTAAGTTAGCACAAAAAAACTGGATAGGGAAAAGTGCAGGTGCGGAAGTCACTTTTGGCATAAAAAACCACGATGAGGTCGTCACTGTGTTTACTGTTGCTCACGACACTATTTATGGCACGACTTTTATGGTGCTAGCCCCTGAACACGAACTAGTTGCGAAAATTACGACCGATGAGCAAAAAAACGAAGTTGACGCATATGTTGCTGCCGCACAAAAAAAGACCGAGGTCGAGCGACAAGCTGATAAAAATAAAAGCGGGGTGTTCACTGGTGCGTATGCAATTAATCCCTTGAACGGCAAAGAAATTCCAATATGGGTAGCTGACTATGTGTTATCCGGATACGGCACAGGCGCGGTCATGGGTGTTCCCGGAGAAGATAGTCGTGACTATGAGTTTGCTCAGAAATTCGGTCTAGACATTATTTATACGACGAAACAGCAAGAGTTTCTAGAGTATCATTTGACGATAAAAGAAGAGCCAGAAAAGTACATTCTTGCTAATTCAGAAGAGTTTAACGGGTTGGATTTTAAGGTTGGACGGCAAAAAATATTAGAAAAACTTGAGAAGCTCGGTGCGGGTAGAGCTGTCACGAATTATCGCCTGCGTGACTGGAGTGTCAGCAGACAACGGTACTGGGGTGCACCAATCCCGATTATCAATTGCGAGAAATGCGGTCCCGTATTGGTTGACGATAGCCAATTACCCGTCGTCTTGCCAGAATTAGAAGATTTTCAACCAAGCGGTGACGGTCGAAGTGCACTAGCAAGAGCAACCAACTGGCTGCATGTTCCGTGTCCGAACTGTGGCGGTGATGCTGAACGTGAGACCGACACATTAGATACGTACATCTGTAGTAGCTGGTACATGTTGCGCTACATGGATTCGCACAATGACAAACAGGCATTTGATCCAGAAGTCACAAACAAGTGGATGCCGATAGATTTTTATAACGGGGCAGATCATGCGACCGCACATATGATGTACGCGCGTTTTGTGACAAGATTTTTCCACAAAAAAGGCTTGTTGGATAATCCAGAGCCGTTCAAAAAGTTTCTTTTCAACGGCAAGGTTACTGCTGCTGACGGGCAAATGTTTAGCAAAAGCAAGGGAAATGGTGTTGACCCGCTGGAAATCATTGAAAGCGGCTATGGAGCAGACGCGCTTAGAACATATCTGATGTTTGCGAGCCCGTTAGAGCTATGGACAAAATGGGATGCAAACGGCGTGCCGGGCTGCTACCGTTTCTTAAACCGTGTATTTAATCTTGTGCAAGAATTTATCGAGGCCGAAAAGGATGATAAAAATGATGATGTCTCAGCGCTGAAAATAGTTCACCCTGCAATAAAGAAAGTGACAGACGATCTTGAAGCGCAACGCTACAACACGGCTATTGCCGCTATGATGAAAGCGACAAATGAGTTGTATGAGCTAAAAGCTAAAAGTCCGTTCCGTAGCAGCAAGTTATGGCAAGAAGCACTTGAATCATTAGTTATGTTAGTGGCTCCGTTCGCGCCGCATACTGCAGAAGAACTCTGGCACGATCTGGGTCATGAAGACAGTGTGAACAAGGACCACTGGCCCGAGCTGAATGAGACCTACTTGCACTCGGATATGATGAAGTTAGCGGTGCAGGTGAACGGTAAAGTTCGTGCTGAGATTGAGGTTTCTACAGAAGCTGTTGAAGATGAAATTAAGGAACTCGCGCTCTCACAAGAAAATGTCAAAAATCACCTCGGCAACCAGACTCCGAAGAAAGTCATCTACGTAAAAGGTCGACTGGTTAGTATAGTAATCTAATCTCGTTGATATCGTCGTAATGCGTCGCTTGCTGCGCGGTCTGCGTGGTCTTGGCTAATCTTATCTTCTAAAGCAAGCTGTATGATACAGTCAAGTGTCAAAGTGGCCAGCTGTTCTCCGGACACGTGCTGCGGAGCATCTGCACGTAAGTCTTTGTAGACGCAATTTTCTAATCTTGATTCGTTTGTAACTGGTTCACTGCCACTTATACACTCGCAGCAGTTACGATGCCACCAGCGGCGATGAATGCGAATAAAAATCTACCACCCCATCTTTCTACTCTACTAAACCTCACAGAAGCAGTGCTGTCTGAAGGGTCTAGGGTGTTTGGAGAGTGCGGAACCGTATTTCCATATTATAACACAATCATAAGCGTTATGTCAATATTTTTTGCTTGAGATTACGGGACATTAGCAGTATAATTAATCATAACTTTGAACTAATAATTTGAGGAAGGGAGCGACAATAAGCTCATGGGAAAGCCAAAGAAGCGAACCAGCGCGCGTAAAACTGGACTGCGTCGAAGCCATATCGTGCTAAAACTAGCGCGTGCAGTCAATGCGAAATCGCCAGTCAAGGCTCGTACGACAACGAAGCAGTCAGGTAAGAAACTTGCAAGTACTAAGTAGCAGTACTTGTTTTAACAATTTTGTCACTTAAGCAAACCCGCATGCATGCGGGGGAAGAAGGCTAGAAGAACACCTAACATGGCTTCAAACCGTCACCTTGGTCGAATCGTTGCTCTGCAGACACTGTATGAGCTTGACTTTCGTATTGAGCTCGCAGAGAAGAGTCTTGATAGCGAGGCGGTACTTGAGCGCAATATCAATCGATATAGCGAAGTGATGCAGGATAAAGAGTTTGTCGCAACACTTGTCAGGGGCGTGTTAGATAGCATCCAAGAACTGGATGCATTTATACAGCCACTTGCACCCGAATGGCCTTTGAGTCAAATTGCGCGAATAGATAGGGTTATCCTGCGCATGGGCGTCTGGGAGATGCAGCACAATGATGCGGTGCCAGTGAAAGTCGTTATAAATGAAGCGGTCGAGCTCGCAAAGGGCTTTGGAGCCGATAATTCGAGTAAGTTTGTGAACGGTGTTCTTGGCTCAAGTGCAAAGAAACTTGGCAAAGTGAGCGAAACAAAGACGAAAGGCGCCAAATCCAAGACAACTTCTAAGTCGAAAGAAAAAGCAGATGAAAAGACCAAAGCCAATTAAAGTATTCAAGAAGATAGTTAGTCGGAAACGACCGGCTATTTCCGAAGTGGTAAAAGAGCCTACTGCTGGTGGTGTTGTCTGGCGTCGCAATCAAAAGGGTGCGATTGAAATTCTGCTTATTCAGGATGCTAAGGATCGCTGGACAATACCAAAAGGCCATATTGAAGAAGGCGAAACCGCCAAACAAACTGCAGAGCGAGAAATTCGTGAGGAGACGGGCTTGCAGGAAATGGAAATGCAGGCTTGGCTTGGAAAAATTAATTTTCAATACCGTCGCCAACAGAGCTTAGTGCTCATGACGACAGAGATATTTCTTGTTGCAGCTAAAGGCGACACAGACGATATTAAGCCCGAAGAATGGATGAAGGGTATTAAGTGGTTGCCGGCGAACGATGCACTAGATAAGATCGAGTACGATGATATAGGGAAATTGATTTTAATTGGCCTAAAAAAGATCCGTCAAGGAAAGTAGAAAGAATAATAACAAGGAGATGACTAGTATTTGTTGAGAACTGATACATGGTAAGTTCTATTTATCAAATATCAGACCTCAAATTTAACATTATGGATACGACAAAATATAGCGATTTTGCAACAAGAGTTCTGCAAACTACACTTAACGATTTAGGATTATTGATCACAGCATTCACACACCGTAGTTATGTAAATGAACATAAAAAAACGGCGAAAGAGCATAACGAGCGCTTAGAATTTCTGGGTGATGCAGTACTAGAGCTTGTTACAACGAAGTTCTTGTATGAGAACTTCTCTGAACCCGAGGGTGTTTTGACTAACTGGCGGAGCGCCTTGGTGCGGACAGAGAGTATCGGTGACGCTGCATCACGTGAAGGCTTTGAAGACTTACTGCGTTTGAGTCGAGGCGAACGAAAAGCAAGTTCCGATCGCGCTCGCTTGCAGATTCTTGCCAATGCGTACGAAGCGGTTATTGGGGCATTGTACCTCGATCAGGGTTATGACGCGGCGGCTAAGTTTATTGAGAGAACATTATTGACCACATTCGATGACATACTGAAAACGGGTTCTTGGCAGGATCCAAAATCGCGTTATCAAGAAGTCGTACAGAGTGAAGAGGGTTTCACGCCTCAGTATAAGGTGTTGAACGAAGAAGGGCCAGACCATGACAAGATATTCAAAGTCGGTGTCTTTGTTGATGGGAAACTGCGCGCCGAGGGACAGGGTCCAAGCAAACAGTCGGCTCAAGTTGCTGCTGCCGAAAAAGCGTTGGCAAAGGATAAGTCAGCTTGACTTTTGCTACCTCTGTTAGTACAATAAGATACTAGTAAAATAACTAACGAAAGAGAGATCTGTAAGTACATGCTAGCTATCCGTATGCAGCGAGTCGGTCGCAAAGGCCATCCAGAATACCGTGTTGTAGTTCAGGACGCCCGCCTCACTCCTACCAGTGGACGTGTTGTTGCTCGTGTTGGTCACTATAATCCACACAGCAAAGTCGTTACACTGGACAAAGAAAAAGTTGAATATTATCTAGGGAACGGGGCACAGCCAACACCTCGAGTCGTCAGTATATTGAAGTCAGAAAAGGTTAAATTGCCTGATTGGGTGAGTATCCCAAATAACGACAAGAAGCGGTCAATTAAAAACGCTGAGAAGCTTCGACGTAATCGACCCGCAGAAGAAGTTGCTGAAGAAGCACCAGTTGAAGAAACTGCACCTGAAGTAACTGCAGAAGAAGCCCCTGTTGAACCAGTAACTGAAGAGTCGGCTAGCGAAGAAGTTGTTTCAGAAGAACAGCCAACTGAAGAAACCCCAGAATCTGCTGAAGAAAAACCTGCTGAATAAGTCAGCCCATTTTTGAAAACTATTTAAAATCTATCAGAGGAATTATCATGAGCGAATCAACTATTGATCAGCAATTTATCGAATATGTAGTAAAGTCACTTGTTAGCAAGCCTGACGCAGTTATTGTAGAGCGAATCATTGACGAAAAGGGTGTATTACTCACCTTGACTGTAGACCCAGAAGATCTTGGACGAGTTATTGGTAAGCGAGGTGCGACTGCTCAGAGCCTTCGTACATTGCTGCGAGCACTTGGAACAAAGAACGAAGCCCGCTACAACTTAAAGATCGTTGACAACGGCGTACCTCGTGAGGAACGACAGAGTTCTCGTGACGAAAAGCCTGAGGAATCAAGCAATGACGGTTGGAGCAGTACTCCAGTTGCGAATAGCGATGATGACTTTAGTTCATCTAACGATGAAGATTCAGCAGCTCAAACAGCGGCTGACGACAGTGGTGAGGAAGATGCAATTGCACGGACTCGACGTGAGCTTGAAGACCTTGACGACCTGGATGTGTAACGGCAAGCCTCATGAGGACAACCTACGGTTTTCCTCATCGCGCCGGAGAGCCGAGTAAATCGTCTCTGCGGGCTGCTCTTTTCCCTTTTAAGACCGTGAATAAAGCACTTGCGCAGACCGGGTCACTCTGCTAACATAACCGTAGTCGATTTGATAAAACTAAAAACGACTGCGAGCCCGGAGTCCGACGGGTAAAAAGGACAAAACAAAAGTAGGGAAGGCTCATGCGAGCTAACCGTTGGTTAGGAGCCTTATGTGACTGAATAATCCGTACTCAAGGGTGCGGATTTTTTAGTTTGTGATATAATAATTTTAATGAAAATTCAAGTTATCACTCTATTTCCTGAGATGTTTGAACAAGTGCTTAATAGCTCAATGATGTGGAAGGCGCAAAAAAGTAAAGCAGCTACATTCAATATGATTAATTTGCGTGATTTTGGTCTGGGACCACGCAAACAAGTCGATGATCCTCCGTACGGTGGTGGCGACGGTATGCTTTTAATGATAGAGCCACTTGTTGCTGCTATTGAATTTGCAAAGAAAAAAGATCCAAGTGCGGTTGTGCTCCTTCCAACGCCCAGAGGTCATATATATAAGCAGTCTGACGCAAAGCGTTTTGCTGCTGACAAAAAAGGACTCATCATCATTTGTCCTCGCTATGAGGGCTATGATGAGCGAGTGGTGAATTGGGTCGACGAACAGATATGCATTGGTAATTATGTATTAACGGGCGGTGAAATACCCGCAATGGTAATTATCGACAGTGTTGTACGGTTGCTGCCTGGAGTACTTGGTGGTGAAACATCTGCCGAAGAGGAAAGTTTCCAAAAAGACGATAAGACCATAGAGTATCCGCAATATACACGACCACTAAAATTTAGGGACTTGACGGTCCCAGAGGTCCTCATAAGTGGACATCATGCAGAGATCGAAAAGTGGCGAAGGGGTAAGCAGCGTGGGTAATCTAGTAAGTTTAGGAGGAAAAGTGCCCGAGTTCAACATAGATACAGCAAGCGTACATGGAAAAGTCCGTTCCGAAGAAGTAGCAAGAGCTGTTCAGGGAGCACTACGGTGGATGAGTGGGGTTGATATATTGAGGCTGCCCTCTATATCTGCACATCTTGCTAGCCCGGATGAAAGTGGTGAAGCGGGAACATGTTCGCTTCAGGTGGTAAATTTACGTGGTAGCGTGAATCTACCAATACTGTTCATTGATGCCGAGTTTCCAAAATATCTAGTAAGAAATGGGGTTCCTGCAAGGCAGGCTGTCCTGGGTGCTGCAGTAATGGCGCGCAGCCTTGATGCGCTGCATTCTTTGGTCATGAAGACACCTGGGGGTACAACCTTTGTTGGGGCCATACAAGATCAAGAGTCAATCAGACCCGAATACTGGGACCAAAATATGACACTCGCACAAATTGGGTTATTCCGAGCTTCCGCTGCTTTGGTGATTCATACTACTGGAATAGATTTTGATACTATGGATAGGCCTCCATATCCGGCGCATATTGCAGGACTCATGAATCCACTTAAGATATCGCAAAAATGATACAATACCTCCATAGCTTAGGAGGAAAAATGTTCAAAAGATTTATCAAACCGGTGTACGCGCACTGTGATGTGCCGTGTGGGATATATGAAACAGATACAATGACACACGCAGCTGCGACATGTAAGCGGATGGTTGAAAAGTACGAAGAACTGAAAGATGATCTGCATGATCATGAACATAAAAACCAGTTTTTTCGTATTGTAATGACAAAGGAAAAACACGCACAAAAGTGCAAGGACGAGTTGTACCTGCTATGGAGTGATTATTTCAAGCCTGAGCACCTCGAAAAGTTCCCTAATCTTCATGATACATTTTGGCAAGCGACAAAACAGTGTGGGAAAGTTAAACAGGCACTTTCTCTCGAGGAATGCGATAAACTCATCGAGATGGTACACAACATTTCACATATGTTCGCGGACAGTAAGAAATAGTAAATAGTAACTGGTGGTATGTCTAATGTGGTATCTGCGACGTGTTGTTGGGGACAGTATGAAACCTTCCTATAAACACGGACAGGTAGTACTCGTTATGATGACGCGTGAGTTTCGGGTGGGTGATGTGGTTGTAGCTCTGCAGGGTAAACGTGAAGTATTGAAGCGGATCGTAGACATGAAAGACGGTAATGTTTTTTTGGAAGGCGATAACAAGACTGCGTCAACCGACAGTCGTCAACATGGTTGGCTTAGTGACCGACTTATTATGGCCAAAGTTATTTTCCCAAAGAACAAGTTCAAATAAGCTTCTTTTCGCGTAAATATAGATATGCGATTGTTCCTGGAATGAGTGGCTGCCAATAGGTAGTCATTCGAAAAAGTAGTGCAACACTCGTTGAAACAGTTGGGTCGTTACCGAAGGCAATCAGCGCGCTTGCAGTTCCCGCTTCAACACCACCAAGTCCTCCAGGAGTGGGGAGAATTCCACCAACAAATACGCCGATACTTAGAGCAATGATCGCCTCGTTAATGGGAAGTGACACCTCGCTAGCTCGCGCGCACAACATGAGGATAGCGACGTTTGCCCCAAGTATAGCGAGCGCAACTGCAATAAGCTTTGTGATACGCATTGGCTCAGCTGTTAAGAGCCGAATTTGTGCCCTCCACTCTTTCGATAATTTTTTCATGGGTTTTTTTCCGTGCTTGCTTCGAAGGAGCAGTTCGTAGAGCCCAAATAGTACGAAAATTGGAATAACAACCAAGAGAATGGTTACGACCCCCGTCCCATAACTAAAATGGGATGTAATATCAGGGTGTCGTAGCACCAGAAGCCAAAAAAGGACAGAATTAACTGTAAACCCAAAAACTCCATTCATAACTGATGCAACAATTCCGACTTGAGTCGAAATTCCAACTTTATGCAAGTGAATAACGATAAGTCCGAGTCGACCGAATCCACCAGGAATGATACGACCAGGCCCGCTACCCGTAAGTTGCGCGAGTGTTGTGGTTAGCATTGGTATTTTATTCTTCGTGAGTTGCTGGTAACTCATGGCTGTCAGCGGTAGGGATAACCAAAAAACAGCAACAGAAAGCAAGACGAAGTATAGGTTGCTCGATCCGATAGCGCGAAGCGATTCAATGATTAGCTCTCGTTGAGCAAAACTAATCGCCGCAATGACTCCAAGGCCTAGGACTTCAAAAACAGCACGTTTTTTAGCTAGCGAGTAGACACGTTTTTGCATGAATACTAAAAGCGTATCACGGATACGCTTTTAGTTGAAGAACGCGGGGGACGACTTACAGGCCGAGGACTGCATCGATTTTTGGTCGATCAAAGCCGAGAATTTTTTCCTCAGTGCCGTCTTCTTTTTCAATAATAGTAAAAGGAACACCAAGCTGGCCACTTTTTTCGTATAATTCACGTGCCAAGTTTTGGTCCTCGTCCGCCATCTTTACATCATAGCTGATATTTTTGCTGCTTAAATAGCTTTTGAGCATCTTGCAGAATCCACATGTTGCGGTGCTGTATATTGTAATTTTTGGTTGTTTTGCCATATTTTCTACCCTTCTTTCGTTAGTTTTGCTAATTCCTGCACAAAGGCATCATCACTCTTCAACTCGTAACAGATTCTCTGACCCATCCGTTCTTTACTGACGAGCCCCAACATCTCAAAATTTCGAAAGTGTTGTGATACGGCAGAGACAGAGATGCCCAAGTCTTCGGCAATCTCGCTGACACACATGTCGTGCCCACTCGCTAGAAGTTTGAAAATACGGAATCGCGTCTTGTCTCCAAGTAGTTGCAGGGCATGAATAAGCCGTTCTTCTTGAGCTGACAGGGTTGTTATCATATTAGTATTTTAGCAAACACTTAAATATGACGTCAACCTCGAATTATTTTTTGTATTTTATTGGTTGCCGTTCTTTTAATGTAGAGAAAAATCAGAAGCTCAGTGTCAGGACTAAGCATTTTTTGCTATTATTAACTCAAGCGTTTTTAGAGTATGACAGACATTGAAATTAAATTGTGGCTCGAAAAGTATGGTGGCTGGATATTAATATGGATCAGCAGTTTTATTCCCGTTTTTTTGTGGCTTGGGATAAATGATATTGGGCTCGAATTCTCAACCGCATATGGGGTATTTTCTTCTTTGGGCGAAATATTTGGGCTCATCGGGTTTGTGCTGTATGCCATTAATCTAGTATTGGCGCTTCGTCATCGATGGCTTGAAAACTTCTTTCAGGGTCTAAACCGTGTCTATATTGCCCATCATATTACGGGTGGATTTGCGTTAGCTCTGCTTGTATTTCATCCGTTCTTTCTTGCTGCCCGGTCATTAGATTTCAAGTTTATGGAAACATTTGGATACGCTGCACGGTTTTTGTGGCCAAGAGCTATTGATACTGCAGAGAGCTATCTGGTTGTACAAGACGCGGTTTCAATTAACGCAGGTATTATCGCTTTTTGGGGCATGGTTGTGTTGCTTATACTCACGTTTTTTGTAAAGTTGCCCTATCGTTTCTGGTTGTTTACGCATCGCTTCCTTGGCGTTGCGTTTTTGTTTGCACTCCTACACATAATAACGATTAGTTCGGATACATCTCGTAGTGCAGCGATGAAATGGTATCTCATTGCATGGGGGTTAGTAGGCATCGCTGCCTTTTTGTACCGAACGGTATTCGGAAACGTATTGGTCAAAAGATACCCGTACAAGGTAACAAAGGTTATTGTACAGGGGCCGATGACGATGATTGAACTGAAACCGATGGCCAAGACCATGCAGTTCAAGCCAGGGCAGTTCATATTTATTCGATTTAAGTGGAGTGAAGAAAAAGGAGTCATTCCTGAAGCGCATCCATTCTCGATTGCTTCCGGGCCAGCAGAAGATGGGCTCCGCTTATACGTAAAAGCATTAGGAGACTTCACGAGCAGTTTACATGGGCTTGAAGATGGTACAATAGCTGAAATTGAAGGCGCTTTTGGGCGTTTTACGCCAGCTCGATATGGTACGGCACCTCAAGTATGGATAGCGGGTGGTATTGGCATTACACCATTCTTAAGTATGGCGCGTAGTCTTCAGCAATTACCTCAAAAAGTATATTTAGTGTATAGTGTTGCAACTCGCTCAGAAATGGTGGAAGCAAGTATATTGAAGGACTTTTTGCCCGAACATTATAAAAATTTTGTTTTCATACCATATATCACTGACGAACAAGATGGAAAGTTCCTAACAGCTGATTTTGTAGAAAGTCAGGTAGATGGCGGGTTCGCTGGCAAGGAACTTTTCCTGTGCGGGCCGCCACCAATGATGAAGTCTATGCGAGCTCAAATTCGTGGCAAGGGCATACCGAACCGTAAAATTCATAGTGAAGAGTTTGCAATGTCATGAAAAAAGTAATTGTACCAATACGACGCAAAATGACTACGAAGGTGCTCGTGGGAGTGAGTTTGGCTATTACACTCGTGGGTATGGGGCTCATTCTTATTGTTGGGTATATACAAATTCGCAAAGAGAACACTGGTGGTACAAACACGGATGGAGCGAATGCAAGTGGGCTTGTTGATCAGATTGATTCAGCAGCGCAGCCAGCATCAAAGGTTCAGTCAGTCGGAGGTGAAGGCGGTACGCCAACTATTACCTTGACAACAACACCTGAAAAAGTGGCTCCAGGAGGCTCAGCGACAGTTGCTTGGGAAGCAAAAGACGCTGATGTATGTGCGGCATCAGGTGCATGGACAGGGGTTAAAAACAGTGTTGGAAGCCAGAACACTGGCGCATTGCAAGAAACGAAGACATACTCTCTAACATGTACAAATGCCAAAGGCCCCACCACAGTTAAAACAACGATAACCGTCGATGCGAGTCTGACTCCCTCGGCTGCAACTGGTGTCCCTAATTCGGGTAGTGGTAGCAGTACGGGTTCCAGCACAGGTGGTTCGACCGGAGGAGGATCGACGGGCGGCGATACGGGAAGTAGCGGAGGGAGTGGTGGCTCTACGGGTGGTTCGACCGGAGGAGGATCGACGAGCGGAGGAGGTTCTACTGGTGGCGGAAGCACTGATGTTGCCCCATCCCTGACTCTGTCAATCAGCTCAGGAACAATTACTTCAGGTTCATCCGCAACGTTGTCTTGGTCAATTAATGCAAATGCATCACCAACCCCATCCTGTACAGCCAGCAGTAGTTGGAGTGGGGCTAAAAGCACGAGCGGTAGTGAAAATGTATCACCTGGTACAGGGACATATACCTATTCTCTGTCTTGTTCAAGTAGTGCCGGTACGAGTTCTAAATCAGTCAACTTAACAGTGAACGCACCAGCCTCATCATGTGGAAGCGGTGGTAGTTGTACATCCGCTGAGGTTGCAGCGCATAGCAGCACCAGTAACTGTTGGACAATTATAAATGGAAATGTTTATTCTATTACCTCGACATTTATCAGCTCAACACATGTAAGCAGCCTGGGAGGTCCATCATTAGGTGGATCTAAGCTCTGTGGACTTAATAAAACAAGTATCTATAACAGTAAGCACAGCAACGGAAATCGAACGGGGGGCGGACACACTGCAAATTGGTGGCTAACAGGAAACGGTAACGCATTAGTTGGCGCATGGAGTGGCAGTTAGTATGAAAAAAGCAGAAAAAACAATCAGAAAACTAAGCTATGTGCTCATATGTGTGGTGCTATTGTCTGTTGCTGCTAATCTTTGGCTTATGTACCGCTACCAAGGCGCACAGAATGAGATTACTTCTTTGCGGCAAGGTGCAGAACTTAAGACATGGTCAATTGGCGACGTCATAGAAACACCTGAATTCTCATTCACTGTACACGATGTGAAAGTGGATACGGTGGGTATTCCTAAATACCTGCCAGTTCCTGAGGGGCAAAAATATGTCGCCGTGGATGTGTCGCTCAAGAATAAAACAGAAGACGATAATACCTTCGTGCCTCTCAATACTGCGTATTTGCGCGATGCTGATAATCACAAGTACGACTTGAGTCTTGCGCCGAATGTCGAGTTTACTGCTGCTGGTCGGGTTGCATCTGGAGATACTATTCGAGGCGAAATTGGCTATTTAGTGCCGGCTGAAGCGAAGGAGCTTCGGTTCTATGTCGAGCCGTTTGCAAACAAGTCGGCGATGATAGTTATTGACATTAGTTCTAAACTATGATATAATGAAAGGATAGGGACTGTTTACTCACTCATGAAACGATTTGAAAGATACATTAACTACTTTGTCGCACTTATCGCAGTCGGTGTCCTTAGTACAGCAACAGCTCTACTTTTGACGCATAAAGAACAAGAAAAGGTAGCCGTTACACCCTCAAACACTTCTCAGACTGCTAATGCGGTAACTGATACAGGGTTGCTTGGTGAATCAGATAGTCGCGAATCAGCCGTTGTTACCGGGCGAATTATAAACACAGACCAAACAGATAGTGGCAATACTCGATTCACACTTGATATAAGTGTTCAGAATAGTACAGGTAGCAGGATAGAGTTCTCTCCACCAATCGAGCTTTTCGCTCGCGATAAGACGGGCAAAGTCTACCAACTCGAATCTAGTCCTGATACGACGCTTTTTGGTGGTCCGCTTGAAGCTGGCGAATCTACTGAGGGCAACGTGTTTTTTGTTCTAGATGGAACAGTTTCATCGTCTGATATATCGTTCTTCTACCAGCCAAACGCAACACACAATACAGTTGAAATAAAACTTTATTGATTTGATAAAAAAGCTTAAGGATTATACGCTCGCGTATGAGTCAAGTTGCTGAAGTATACAATATACAAATGCTCAGGCAGACCAGCCAGCTTGCGGAACAACTATAGGTTTAATCGAAAATGTTCGGATGAAGCATTTGCAGTGGATATGCTGATGCAATCGCGCGAGATCCTACGTGTTCTATATACGATTGATAATCGTGCTCATCCTCTATACGGGGGCGTTTCATTGCCTCTTGCCAGCGAGTACGGGACGCTTTAATAGTCTGGACAATATCTTGAGCATTATCGCGTCTCATAGAATAGTTAATGACGAAATCTCTCTGTTGAAATTTTTCCACGATGCCGATAAACATATCAAAAAAGCCACCCATTTGACTTAGGAGTTTAATTTCTCCATCATAACGATCTATTACTTCTGGATCGATCCAGCGTTCTTTCAAATGAGGCAGGAAAACCAGCAAGCCATCCGAAGTTGGTAAAAAGTCATCCGTGACTAGGTCCGGATGTATTTTGCCGTATCTGACGTCTTCCGTTACTTCAAGCACGTCAACAAAAGGTGGCGTCCCATTGAATCGAGTGTCTGAGCCCTGGGTATTAATAGGGTCCCAGACGATACCTTGCTGTTCACCTTTGCCGGCTAGAGCAGGCATGCCGACAATCATCTCAAGAAGTTGAGAACGACGAAAATCATCAAACCACAAACGACGCTCCAGGCCTGTGTTGCGCATAATAAAATCCGTCTGCCGCCAAAACGTATGGCCTTGCAGGCGACCCATCCTGTCTCTGGACGTAATGTCGTCATCAATCGAGAGCAAGCCATCATATGGGTGGAGCAGTTGAGAGTTCAAAACAGGGTTAGAAACTGAGTCGGTTGCTACTAGTGTTTCGCGAGTAATTTCACTGAAAAGTGCCAAGTTACCTCGATGTAGTGGCTCTTGCCAATGCTCAAGCACCATTTCGGCATATAATCGAGCGAATATGCTTGCTGCAAACCAGTCGTTCATGACAAGCTGTCCTTTCACGACCTCAAACTTATCGAAGCGTAATAGTTCGCGTAGATCGATTCCTCGATAGTCGCCATACCCATCCCTGAACATTCGTAGAATTTGACGTACACCGAAATCAACCCTGTCGACACACAGTTGCTTACCGCTACGTTCAACCCAGTCACCGCGCTCACCAACATTTGGGAAAAATACTTCATCAAGCGCGTATCCGTTGTGAAAGAGCACCTCCGCTACCCCCGACAACTCTAGTAGTCTGTATGTTTCTTCTTTTTGGTCGTGCGCATCTTCTGGCCCGCCAAATCCTTGCTTCACCCAATCGCCAAGATGCGAAAAGGCAGTATGCCCAAAATCCGACAGGAATGTTCGTAGTTGCAGAACCATTTTTTCGTGTCCTGACAACGACATCAGCTCAGGACTTTTTTCAATCATCTTTCGGACGAACACTACTGATCCCCATGCATGCTCGAACCGTTTATACATCGTGGTATTTGGTACAGTTTCGTAACCCTGAGGCAATGTTAGCTGTTCAATGGCCATTAGTCGACGCATCGCTGGTGTATGGAGTAGTTGGAGCAGTACTTTATCTTCTTCATATGTACCGATCTCTTCTTCGCCCCACACGCTGTCATGAACAAGGAAATTTCCCTTTTCGTTCATTTCGTAAAAGGGCATGAAGTCGATCATTTCGTTGAAACTGCGCGTAGCAGCATTCTGGCCCGGTAAGGGGGTAACATGCGGCTCAATTGCCCGCCAAGGTAGCGTGTCTATTTCGCCAAAAAGTTCAAGCTGATGCTCATAACTACTCCTGTAGTTCATAGGATGCATAGTGCTTGTACTATAACTTAAAGCAAACGTATAACCATGAGCTAGTTTCTACAGACCACTCAGTTATCAGGGATGTCTTTCATGGATAGGGATGAGGGATTAAGAGTATTAATACATTTGTCTTGGCTGGGAATGAGGGATTCGCCTCACCTTCGGCGAGCCCGAAACTTCGCGATTGAAAACAAGTTTTCTTCGGAAGATTTCCTTGCGAAATGCCACCGGCATTTCTCACCCCGATTTCTTATGCTTATATTTTATCTCTTGGCTGGCGAGGAGGGATTCGAACCCCCGAATGCTGGAACCAGAACCCAGTGCCTTACCACTTGGCGACTCGCCACCATGATCAAAAGATAAAATATAAACCGTAAAGCCTTGTTATTTTAGCTTTTTTAAGGGTAAAAGACAACTGCAATTGAAAAATAATAGATAAAATTGTAAAATAGGCTTAATGATTTTTCCAAAAATTGAGAGCGGTTTTAACTGGGATCTGGTTGTGGGCAAGGGGCCAGAGCATCTGTATACGCCAAGTTACTACGAAGTAGACATGAATGATGTGCAGACGCGATGGGATGCGCGAACAGTCACCTATCCAGGTGCGGTTCAAGTAACGACATTTAATCCTGGCCAAGAACGGGCACTTATATATGTCACAGGATGGGGAGTTGATGCGACACGAAATAGCGCAGGCAAAGATGTTGCGCTAATTGCTTCTGCGAACCCAGACTTCAGAGTCGAAGTAATTGATAGTTCGGTAGGACTAACGCCGGAAGATATGATGCGCCTCCGAGTCAAAGGCTGGAGCACATTCGCCACGCGCTATTTGCCAGCGATCGAGGACATTCCTGTTGGTATTCCAGTGAGCGGCGCACATGGCCATTCACTAGGTGCGCTCGTAGCGCTCGAGTTAGCAAAAAGTGGTGCTCTGCCAAACAAACCGGACGTGGTAACGCTTCATGATATGCCCAAGGCTCAACCAGATAAAAACCCCTGGGTGTTCATGTTTGGAGTTGGAATACTGGATAATGCCGTCAAATACCCAGCGAATGCAGAGCAGGAAGCCATAGCACAACTTACTGTGGGAGCACCTAACGAAGGTCCAGTAACTGCGCTGAAGTTGGCACATGAACAGTGGGAGTTAGTAAAACACATGGCTGAGCAGGGCATAGAGGTCGATCTTCATTTCGCAACAGCTCGTAATTTCTTTACGAAGTTCTTGCTATTTCATGGTGCATATAACCGCGGTATTCCTGATGTACATACGATGAGAATGGTGCACGCACTCAGAAAGCGAAACGGCTATGCCAAAAAGAACCTATCGTATTATGTAGGCGATAGCGGTCACTACTTTGCTGGACAGTCAGCGCGTATGGCGCGTCTTATACATTTTGCACAAGAACAAGCGGCTGCTTAGAAAAAATTCGTGTTGATAATTTCTTCTGGAAGAAATCCGTCGGGGTGCTTGAAACCGGTTTTCCATTCCGTGCCTTTAGCATAGCCTAAATCTTTCATGAGTTTGGTCGGGGCATTACGTAGGTGTAGCGGGACGGGCAGGTCGCTAGTGGAACGGGCAAGAGCTTGGGCTTTGTTCATCGCGTCGGTCGTTTCGCGTGATTTGGGTGCCTTAGCCATGACGGTCGCACAGTGAAATAGGTTGTACTGGCATTCTGGCATGCCAATGCGTTCTACTGCTAAGAATGTTGAGACCGCCAAGTTAAGTGCTGCAGGTGCGGCAAGGCCGATATCTTCACTAGCGAATATGACCATACGGCGCGCAACAAACTTCGGGTCTTCGCCGCCTTGCAAAATTCGGGCAAGATAATACAGGCTTGCCGTTGCATCACTCCCACGCATTGATTTAATAAACGCACTAATGAGGTCGTAGTGCATCTCGCCGTTTTTATCGTAGCCGGGTAATTTATTCTGGGCAGCGGTTTTGACAATATCAGGGGTAATGGTTGTTTTGGCGAGTTGGCGTGCGAGTTCTAAGTTGCCAAGTGCAATACGAGCATCGCCGCCAGAAATTTCTGCTATTAAATCAATACTCGCTTTAGGAAGTATTTTTGCGCTTAAACCCAGCGATTTGGCAGCGCGTTTCAGAATGGTGATAATTTCATTTTTCGCAAGTGGCTGCAACACCAAGACTCTGCTGCGGCTTAATAATGGATTGATGACTTCAAAACTCGGGTTTTCGGTGGTTGCGCCGATGAGGATAATTGTGCCGTCTTCGACGTGAGGCAGAAAGGCATCCTGCTGCGCTTTGTTGAAGCGGTGTATTTCGTCAACAAACAGTGTCGTGCGCATGCCCAGCCGTTCGTTTTGCTTGGCATGCTCTATGACCTTCGTGACATCCGCTTTTCCTGAAGTAACCGCACTAAGTTCCACGAATTCTGTATCAGTCTCACGTGCGATAATGCGGGCCAATGTCGTTTTGCCGCTACCCGGCGGCCCCCAGAGAATGAGGCTGGTCGGCTGTTTGTTGGCAATAATTTCGTGCACAATTTTGCCCGTCTCAACAAGATGGCCCTGCCCAACCAGGTCTTTCAAAGATTCTGGACGCATCGATTCTGCAAGCGGTTTGCTCATGATTCTATTATACGGTTTGTTGCCGGACACTGAGATAGGCTACAATAGGGCTTATGATTACAACCTATCATCGCACGCTGCGAGATGATAAGCTCGAAAAGGTTAATTCAGTAAAGCGGGGAAGCTGGATACGAGTTATCGATCCAGATCCGCATGAGTTAAAAAAACTGGAAAAAGATTTCAATCTTGATAAAGATCTTCTTGAGGACGGCATTGACCTATACGAGGCGCCACGTTTGGAGCGTGACGATGGAAATTTATATATCTATGCTCGCTATTGTCGGCCAGAAGGTGAATATACGAGCACACATCCAATCCTCTTCATTCTAACGGCTGATAATGTTATCACTATTTCGCGAACTGAGTCTGAGCCGCTTGAAGCACTTGTAAAGCGCGGCACAGTTGTGACCACGCAAAAAGTGAAGTTGGTTTTGGAAATGCTTGGCGAGATAAATAGAGGGTATCGAACGCACTTAAATGATGTGACGAAACGGATTCTAGCAACACGAAATAAGTTGCAGCGAACAGCGATTAGTAACACTGATGTGATTGGTTTTATAGATATAGAAGAAGATTTGAATGAATATTTGGCAGCTCTGCAGCCATACGGTATCGTTCTACATGCACTTCTTAATGGCAAGTACATTAAAATGCACGAAAGTGACGAAGATCTTATTGAAGATTTACAACTGTCAGCAAGTGAGCTGATTGAGCTAACAAAGAGCAGGCTCAAGAACATTCAGAATATTCGTGAGGCATATAGTGCGATTGCGACAAACAACCTGAACCAAATATTCAAACGTCTTACTAGTATCGCTATCTTTATGTCCATACCAACTATCGTTGGTGGGCTATACGGCATGAATGTTGCTCTGCCATTTGATCATCACCCACAGGCGTTTTGGATTGTGTTCGGCATTACGATATTTCTGATGGTTGGGTTTATCATTTACTTCAAGCGTAAGCGCTGGTTATAGCCAGCGAATAAGCGAAGCCGTAATTTGATCAATTGTATTTCCTTGCTGATCGATTAGTATAATTGCTCCATCCTTAGGTTTTGAAAATGTTTTGTATGAGTCATATATAGGCGGTTGTGGCGAGAACTCTATCTCAATAAACTCTCGAGACGTGCTCGCCCTGATGTCGGTAATTTGCCCGGTATCTCCATTATTTTGGTATATGGTTTGAGTTGTGTTGTCACGAGTTAGGATAATATTCTGTCCGTCGGGGTCGTTGCCAAAGAGGTATTCAATATAAACTTGAGAATTTTTGGACAGACCTATTACAGACCCTACATGCAGTGGTTGTTTTGTTTCAGTAAATTTGCCTGTCTCAGGATTGAGAACGCCGAACGTGTTAAAGGTTTTTTCAATAAACAACCCGTTTCCAGCAGGCAGGAAGCCAATAACTCTGTTTATTGTGCCGATATTTAATGCGTCGCGGTCATCAAAAGGATCATCAACATAGGTCGAACCGTCTGCCGATAGTTGATAAATAACAGTTTTTCCGTCCGGTGCCAACAGTGAAAAGGAACTATCCACCGGCGCATTTCCGTTGCCCATAAGCTCTTTAAACCTTCCATCGGAAAGTGTGTATACAAACAAAGCACGCCTGAAGGTAGACCTATCCAGTGTATTAATGACTATAATATTTGAGTCATTACTGCCATCTAAAGCGACAGGATCACCCGTCGGGATCGCTAGTTGCTTGTGGTTTGTTGCGTCGTATAAGTAGGTTCTTTCTCCAGTTTCTTCGATAGTGATAAGCTTATTTTTTGTAAAGATAAAATCCCCAATTTTTTCACTTGAGTAGATCTCTTTTCCGTTGGACTCACC
>JAGQNQ010000008.1 GCA_020428015.1 Candidatus Saccharimonadota bacterium
CAATCAGACGGGCACGGGCGCGCTGGTGCAATTTCAAGGTAACGGTTTAGACGTATTCACCGTAGATAAAACAGGGGCGACTACACTCGGTGCTGGGATTACGGTAGGTAATAGCAGCTCCACAACCGCTGGAACGATACGCTGGAGCGGAACAGACCTCGAGGTCTTTAACGGCACAGGGTGGGTGTCTCTAACAAGTAGCGGTGGCGGTGGCGGTGCGGTAGGAATAACAAAGATAAAATCAGCTAACGAGGCGGTTACGAACAACACTCTGCAAAACGACGATGAACTGTTCTTTGATATTGGAGCAAATGAATCCTGGGCATTTCGATTTGTCCTCCAGGCAAACGCTCCAGCAACTCCAGATATCCGTTTCTCTATCACTGCACCAAGCGGAGCAACTTGTGTGTGGAGCTATGTAGATGCTGAGGCAGCAGTGACCGCGGGTAACCTTGCTTGCGGCGCAGTAACTCCACGCGTAACAGGGAATACGCTCGTAGATGTATACGAAGTCGTCGGTACGGTTACTAACGGTGCAACAGCTGGGACAGTTAATCTGCAGTGGGCCCAAAATACAACCAATGCAGCTGCAACGACAGTGTTTGCAGGTAGCTATCTGCTTGCGACAAGTGATACGGCTTCTGCGAGTGCAAATAATTTTACTCAGGGCGGAAACGATTTTGGCGGCACGGCAATCCTCGGTACTTCAACCGGGTCAAGTGCTGGATTGAACATCATTACCAATGGTGCTACTGCAGCAAGCATCACTTCAACTGGGTCGTTCTCGATCACAAACGATCTGACAGTAGGTACTGGCTTAACAGTGACTAGCGGCGGCGCAGACTTAAGTGGCGGAATTGATAACAACAATGGCGGCATCACTGCTGTTGGCGCATTAACTGGTGTCACAAGCATAGCAGCAGATGCAGGGTTAACCATTCAAAGTGGAGGCGCAGGCGATCTGACGCTGGATTCAGCAAGTGATATCCTCATTCTTGCTGATGCGACACTTCGTAGATCTGGATCAGGAACTACAACAATCGACTTGTTCGATTCGGGTGGGGGTACACAACTTTCAATCCTTAACAGCGATGGCGGCCAGGTGGCCGGTTTGGTCGTTGAGGGTGGAGTCTCAGCGGCGACATTTACTGGTAGTGGCAGTGGTTTAACTGGTATCGATGGTGGTGCGATTACGACCGGATCAATAAGCGACAGCGTTCTATCAGCGAACGTTGCACTACTCAACGCAACACAGACATTCAGTAGCCTCTCAACATTTAGTAGCGGACTAATTTTGGGTAATTCTACGAGTACCACGGCAGGAGCCATCCGATGGAACGGAACTGACTTCGAGGGGTACGATGGTATTCAGTGGCTCTCACTGACATCTGGCGGCGGGGGCGGTGGATCTGGACCTTTGTCCGTCGCACTTATTCAGGCGTATGACTCAACAGGTGGAACAGATCTAAACACAGGCACGCCTACCGCTGTTCCGTGGGATAGTGAAACCAAGAAAGATGGCGGTTTCACGCACGACAACGTCACGAATAATACTCGGGTGTATTTGGATGAGGCTGGCTGGTACCGAATCAGCTACAACGTTAGTGGCATAAATCAGAGTACAAATCGCAATACGGTATTTTGTCAGGTACGTCTCAATGGAACAACATTTAATAATCCAAGTGGTTCATACTCATACACTCGGGATACAACAAACGCAGAGGCAACGAACACAGCGAGTGTGTATCTTGAGACCACTTCAGCGAATGAGTATTATGAAGTGCTTTGTTCGCAAGCAGGTACGGCAGGTGCTCAACTAGCTGAAGCTGGTCGCTCTTGGACAATTGCAGAAAAGACAACCTCAACTGGTAGCGGTGCGGGATTGAGCTTTGATCAGGGTGGAAATGACTTCGGAGCAGCAGGCGTACTCGGCACAACAAGCAGCTATGACCTCAACCTCATAACGGGCGGGACAACCGCTCTTTCTCTGACTACGAGTAATCAGGCTATTTTCAGTGGTGAGATTTTAGCGAACGATGGTATTACAATAGGGAATGCGGCAGCCGATGGCCTAACGATTGTGAGCGATGCGGTAACCCTAGTTAACGGGCTGAACTTTGACAGTAATACCTTTGTCATTGATTCAACGAATGATTTCATTGGTATTAATACAGCAGCTCCAGCAAACAGACTAAGCCTAAATGCAGCATCTGCGTCCGATGCGAGTGCGCAGGCATTGATATCGACAGACGGCGTTAGCAATAAGGGTCTTGTCGTTCAGGGAGTTGCATCGCAATCCGCAAACGTGTTTGAAATTCAAAGCAGCACAGGTAGCCCATTGGCAGCATTTAACGCAAATGGTGGTTTGGTACTCGGACTCTCAACGATTACAAGTTCTGCCGCAAGTTCACGTAGTATTAGCCTGCCAGATGCTGATGGCACGGTTTGTTTGAGCAACTCCAGCTCATGTGGTTATTTGCTGTATGCAACGGGCAGTTTTGTGACAGATGCAAGTACGAACGATACCATTGCCATTAACAAGACGGGTGCTTCCGGTAATTTGATTGCACTACAAAAGAACGGCGGAGCAGTGTTCACGGTAGCTAATACCGGTAGTCTCCAGATTCAGTCGACAGATAGTGTAGCCCTTGATATCAGAAATGTCGGTGGCTCGAGCTACTTCAGTGTTGACACCTCCACTGGTGCGGTTCATGTTGGATCTTCAACAGCGGATGCAGTCGGAATATTGTTTGTACTAGACAACAAGACCGGTGTCGATCCAACTGGAACAGATGGCGCAATCTATTACAATTCTACGCTTGGTAAATTCCGTTGTTTTGAGGACGGAGCATGGAAGGACTGTATTGGTACACGCCAAATTCGGAGCTTCATCGACACAACCGCTGATGCGGCAGTCGATGCGAATACGACAAACTATTGGGACACAGGCGCAGAAAATAATAACTCTATACCTAATATTACGCCAAGCTCGAACGTGAAATCAGTCACGGGGATGGTTTCATTTGAAACACAATCAGCAACGACCGCAGATCGTTCAATAGTTGCGCGTGTTGAGCGCAGCGTTGGAACACCAGCAGCTTGCGGCAGTGGTACACCGGTTGGCACGATACTCTCCACATTCACAACGAACAACGGTGAGCAGGCATCTAATGCTATGACATTCCTCGACGCTCCTTCTACAACAAGTGTTGTCTACTACACGCTTTGCTCAGACTCAGCAACAAGTAGTGCAGCAAGCATGACGATTAATAGGATAAGAGTAACGCTAGAAGAAGCTAATAATTCAAACTAGCATCATATGATATGATACAGGGTAGAGAACGAGGGTAAATAAACATGGGGCAGGTAATAGCAGTATTGAACCAGAAGGGTGGGGTTGGTAAGACGACCACCACTATTAATTTGGCTGCGGCACTCGCCAAAGCAGGAAAGTCAGTTTTAGTTGTTGACCTAGACCCCCAAGCTAATGCAACGAGCGGATTGGGTATAGATAAGTCAGCAATAAACTCTTCTATATATAACGTATTAGTTTCCGGTGAGAATGCTGGCGACGCAGTGATTAGTTCTCAGGTTGACGGGCTTTCCTTGTTGCCAGCTTCGACAAATTTAGCTGCCGCAGAACAAGAGCTGGTATCAGTGTTATCTAGAGAAACAGTGCTCAAGCAAGCGTTATCTAATCTGGTGTACGATGTCATACTGGTCGACTGCCCACCCTCACTAGGTTTGCTCAGTATTAATGCTTTGGTCGCCGCTGATTCTGTACTCATCCCAGTGCAAACAGA
Organism: Candidatus Saccharimonadota bacterium; assembly: GCA_020428015.1. Classification (GTDB taxonomy): domain Bacteria; phylum Patescibacteriota; class Saccharimonadia; order Saccharimonadales; family SZUA-47; genus JAGQMY01. Next base: position 3,804 of record JAGQNQ010000008.1, read on the forward strand.
GTTCTATGCACTTGAAGGACTGGGTTTGCTGATGCAAACTATCCAAAGGATTCAAGCAGGACTGAATCCGAATCTAAAGCTATTAGGTGTCGTTATGACTATGGTAGATGCGCGCAACGCGCTCAGCGGTCAAGTCGTATCAGAAGTAAAGAAACACTTTGGAGATTTTCTATTCCAGACCTATATCCCACGTAATGTGCGACTCGCAGAAAGCCCGAGCTTCGGTAAGACTATTTTCGAGCACGACAAATGGTCAAAGGGTGCAAAAGCCTACAAAAATCTAGCAAAAGAGGTGTTGAAGCGATGACAAAGACAGTACTTGGCAGAGGGTTTGAAGGTTTAATACCAACTGGGTTCGATGTCTCGCAGGTAGCAGAACCCGGAGAGCAGGTTAGGCAGCTTTCAATTGAAAAAATAGTAGCGAACCCCGACCAGCCACGCCGTGAATTTGATGAACAAGGACTAAAAGATCTAGCTGAATCAATAAAGATGCACGGTGTTATCCAGCCTTTGGTGGTAACTCCTACCGGTGATTTGTATCGGATTGTTGCCGGTGAGCGACGCTTTCGCGCATCAAAAATTGCAGGGCTAAAGAAAGTACCGGCTATTGTTCGGAACCATAAAGAGCTTGAAGAGCTTGAAATAGCACTGGTTGAAAATGTGCAGCGAGTCGACCTTAGTCCACTAGAACAAGCACTATCAATTGTTCGTTTGCGCGATCAGTTCAGCTTGAGCCCAAAAGATATTGCTAAGAAACTGGGCAAAGCAGAGACAACCATTAGTAATATCATTAGACTTCTACAGCTTCCCGAAAAAGCAGTTGAAGCTTTAAGAACAAATAGGATTACTGAGGGACATGCCCGAGCTATCTTATCACTAAAATTCAGTAATAGTTTGCAGAGTGAACTCCTCAAAAAAATTGAAGAAGATGGCCTTTCAGTTCGCGAAAGTGAGGAGTGGGTCAAGCAACAGAAAGTATTAAATGAACAAAAAAGTAGTTCAATTAGCATGGTATCACGTAATCTTGTTCAGGGAGTAAACAACAGGGGTTATTCTGCCAAGGTTCAAGAACGAAAGCGTGGGGGAGTACTAATTTTTGACTTTAAAACGGAAGAAGAGCTTCAGAAGATTTTGAAGAAATTATAAGCTCTATGAGCGCTCGCATGCTTATAGTTTTTTCATTGCATTAACAGGAATGAAGCGTGCACTTGCACGACCGACGATTATTTCAGTTGAGATTGTGCCAAACACACGTGAATCGCTCGAGTTTGTTCTGTTATCGCCGAGGACAAACACCTCATTTGTTCCCACCGTGATGTCTGCATTGCCAGGAGTTGAAGTAAAGCCTCTGGTGTACTCCTTGTCTTTGTCTGGGTTAAAACCGTCGGGATTATCTTTGTTGAACACGGTTACTGAGCCGTCTTTCACAACAACTCGTTCACCAGGTAGTCCAATTACTCGTTTTATTAAATGCTTTGTAGAGTCAGGTGCGCTAAGGTTTTTTGGCCTGTCAAAGACAATAATATCCCATCGATGGGGAGTATAGTCACTTCCAGTAATGTTTGAGATTGTTTTTGGCAATTTGAAGACGATGAGCCGGTCGGTGTTTTGGAGTGTCGTTTCCATACTAGCGCCGTCAACTTCGTAGGGCTGAAATACGTGAGCCGTTAGAAAAAGTGCTAGAAGCGGGGCTGCGATGAGCAAGCCAACTGTTCCAGAAATACTTCTTAAAAAATGCAAAATACCAGATGTTGCAGAGGGTTTATTCGGAGAGGTCTCTGGCGAGGGTGTAAAAGGTGCATATTGTTGCGGTGCTGATGTTGGTTCCATATGTATAGTCACTATACAACATGGGCTAAAGAATTATCCATAACAATTGAAACTTAAGGGTTTACCAAACCTTAATGAAAAAGATATAATATCCTCTTACAGCTATGTCACGTTTTAAGCATAATCAACAACTCAGAAAAACAGTCTCGAATGTTGATGGATTTATTCCGACAACCAATGGTCTTGATAGTGATGTGCGGAAGAAATTTCGCCAAAACTACAGTCCGGGCCGAGATTTGAGTGCGGTCGATACAGTTTCACAGAGACAAGAAGGCTTTGATGAATCTGGTGGTATTACAGCAACACCAACTCTGGGATCGTCACCAGCTAGGGACAGACGAACATCAGGATTTGATTTGCACCTTGATGATGACGAACCAAAGAAGCGTTTTCGAATTTTTGGGCGGAAGAAGAGCCAAAAAAAGAAACGCAGTCCATTGAGAAGAGTAGCACGAGGGTTTGGTATTTTTTCACTTGTTCTAGTCATTGGCGCTGGGTCTATATTGGGCTACGGCTATCTGAAAACTCGTCAAATTTTTAGAGGCAACGGTGAAGGAGCTGCTGGACTTGAAAGAGACGTCGATCCTTCAAAGCTCAATGGAGAGGGTGACGGTCGAGTTAACATTCTGCTTCTAGGAAAAGGCGGACCTGGTCACGAGGCACCTGATTTAACGGACACAATTCTCTTAGCAAGTATTGATCCAATTCAAAAAGAAGCAGCACTGCTGAGTGTGCCCAGGGATACCTATGTACAGGACGAGAACGGCTACTCAACGAAGATTAATGCGACTTATTCAAACGCCAAGCAGCGTAAACTAGCTGAACTAGGTACCTCGGATGCTGAATTACAAGCCGGTGAAGATGCCGGCTTAAAGGCCGTCAAAGAAATCGTCAGCGACATGCTAGGTGTGCCGATTCACTACTATGTGATGGTAGATTTCACTGCTTTTAAAGAAGCAATCGATACGGTCGGAGGCGTAACTATAGATGTAAAAGAGCCATTGTATGATTCAACGATGGCTTGGCTCAACGGAGGCAGCGCGTTGCTAGCTGATGAGGGGCTGCAGACTTTTGACGGCAATCGAGCGTTGATGTATGCCCGCTCACGACACGGTAGTGCTCGTGGTGACTTCGACCGAACTGAGAGACAACGCGAAGTTATTCTAGCGCTTCAGCAAAAGGTACTTTCCCTGGGGACATTCTCAAATCCGTATAAAGTCGTAGAACTCATGAATGCTCTCGGGAATAATGTTCGTACCGATCTAAACGGAATTGGTGAGCTGAAGAGACTTTATGAAATCATGCAGGAAATACCAAGTGATAGGTTTGTTTCTGTGGGCTTAGCAGATCCACCTAACATACTGGTAACCACGGACTTCATAGACAATCAGTCGGTCGTAGTACCAAGTGCAGGGCTCTATCAGTACGACGATATTCGTTCATACGTTCGCAATACATTAAAAGACGCTTTCCTACGTAAAGAAAATGCACGAGTAACGATTCTGAACGGAACAAGTACAGCGGGCCTTGCAACGGCCCGCGAAAAGGAACTGAAATCTTACGGTTATAATATCGTCGCAATCGACAATGCGCCAACGAGTGACTACACACAAACAAAACTCATCGACGTCAGCAACGGCGCTAATCCGTATACGGCAAGCTATCTTGAGAAGCGACTCAGTCTTACAAAATCAACCGAAGCCATTGTGGGCTTGCCTACAAACGATACGACAGACTTTGTTATAATACTAGGCAGCGATGAGGCTTCAAAGACGACGTCAAACTAAACCAAAGGGGCGCTTTGCTCACTTGCTTCACATCCTGCTCATCGCAGTTTTGCCCGCTCTAGTATATGTCTTAGTGCGTCTGGAATTTGTCGCCTTTGCGTTCGCTATCATTCTTCTCGGAAAGTGGCGAATGTTTGCTGTAAAAGCACGTCACTGGCCAGCTAATATTCGATCAAACGCGGTCGATATTTTAGTAGGGTTGTCAACAGTGGTGTTTGTCTCGTTGTCGCACGCGAACTGGCTTCAGATTCTTTGGGTTTTTTTGTACGCTCTCTGGCTACTTTTTATCAAACCTCGGTCTACTGAACTATGGGTTGGGACACAAGCACTTATTGCGCAGACAATGTCTTTAGTCGCAATATTTCTCGTTTGGAACGAGGCGAGCGAAACGGGCCTTACCTTTGCTGTTTGGACAGTTACCTATCTCTGTGCTCGTCACTTTCTCGGAGCCTTTGATGAGGCTATGTCCCGGGGAAGCGCATACGTTTGGGCGTTCTTCGCCGCGGCGCTGACGTGGCTCTCCAGCCACTGGCTTCTGTATTACAAAGCTATTTCTCAGCCGGCTCTCATTTTGACTGTGATAGGGTATAGCATGGCAGCAATGTACTATTTGCAGCATACCGATCGTTTGAAAAAAGGCGTACGGCGGCAATTCGTTCTCTTGATGGTCGCAATTGTACTCTTTATCCTTGTTTTTTCAGACTGGAGTGGCGAGATAATCTAGAGGACGGTTCAGTGAAATAAAGGGGATATATGGCACAAAAAACTGAAAAAGGAAGATCAAACAAAAGTAGCCACCTATTACTGTCGCTAATGGTAGCTATAGCTGCAGGGTTTTTTGGAGGATACTTTGGATCGCAACAACAGTCTTTGCTGACAGGTGATGCGAAGGTAACTCGAGAGATTGTCGAAGGCGAAGGTAATTTAATCAATGCAATCGTTAAAGATGTTAACGAAAGTGTTGTTTCTATCAACGTGAAAGCGACAACGACGACTCAAGATTTCTTTGGGTTTGGGCAGCAGTTTGAATCCGAAGGCGCTGGCACGGGATTTGTCATAAGTGAGGATGGATTTATTGTTACAAACAGACACGTTGTATCAGAAGATGTGACGAGTGTGAGTGTGACGCTAGCAGACGGCACAAAGATTGACGATGTTGAAGTGGTCGGTAGGACAAACAGAAGTGACCCGCTTGACGTTGCTTTCCTAAAAATTAAAGATGCGGCTCAGTATAATTTGAAACCGGTAAAGCTCGGTGACTCAGAAAAAGTTGAGGTTGGCGATAGGGTCGTAGCTATCGGAAATGCTCTTGGTCAGTTCCAGAACACCGTTACCAGTGGTATTATTTCTGGTTTTGGTCGTGACATCGAAGCCTCTGATGGTGGTGGTGTTGAGACACTGCAAAACCTGTTCCAGACGGATGCAGCGATTAACGGGGGAAATTCTGGTGGTCCGCTTGTAAATGCAGCAAGCGAGGTAATAGGCATAAATGTTGCGACAGCGACGGCAGAGAACATCAGTTTCGCGATTCCGATAAATGATGTGAAAAGCTTGATAGACACAGTGCTCTCTACAGGAAAGCTGGAACGGCCATACTTAGGTGTTCGTTATGTCCCGCTTGATGCCGATGTTGCATCGCAGCTTGACCTATCGGTTGAGCAAGGCGCATACATACCGGAAGGTACGGTGAGCCGTCCATCGATTATTGAAGGAAGTCCAGCCGCAAGAGCAGACCTTAAAGAAAAGGATACTATTCTCGAAATAGACGGCACAAAGCTAGATGAAAAAAACACGCTTGTCAGCATACTTGGCAAAAAACGAGTAGGTGATACCGTTACACTGAGAGTTTTACGAGACGGCAAAGAGATTGATCTCTCAGCGACACTGGAAGCTGCACCAGAGCAGTAGTCGTTGGGTAGTTATCCCAGTCTGAACACCTGAATTAAATCCTGTGATTCTACTTCCTTATAGTTGGCGAGAGCGGCAATATCTTTTAGAGTTTTGTGCTGCATCGGAAGACTTTCTGTAATAACAAATCGAGAACCCTGAAGTTGGCTAAAGAGATGCCGATAATAATATAAGCCATCCTCACCTCCAAAAATAGCAAAATCTGGTTCGTGTGTGGCAGCCAGGTTAATATGAAAATCCTCCGGTACATAGGGCAGGTTAGCCACGATGAGATCGCTTGAACGCCAGGCATGCTTTGTCGATTGGGTTATATCGTCCTGTTCGAACACAACCTCTGCTTTGAGTTTCTCGGCGTTTTTTTGCGCAACTTTAATTGCGGATTCAGAAATGTCATAGCCCGTATACTTTTGTGGTCCGTTCGCTTCGAGTGCGAGTGAAATAATGATGCAGCCCGAACCAGTTCCGATGTCGGCAACAGACTTGATGCCATGCTGCTGAATAACTTTCAATGCCAATTCAATCAGCGTTTCTGTTTCAGGACGCGGGGTAAGCGTATGGGGACTGACCAAAAAATCACGTCCATAAAACTCCTGTTTACTGCGGATGTAGGCGATTGGTTCGTGTAGAGCACGACGCTCGATAAGTGCAGCAAGCTTTTTAATTTGCATGTCATTTAGTGTTGTTTCTGGGTGTGCATGTAGCCAAGAGCGGTCTTTTTCTAGGCAGCCAGCTAGTAATAACTCGGCATCAAGTCGAGGTGTCGGGATTTCAGATTTTTCTAGTATTGCAATTGTGTTTAAAAGCCACTGTTGTATCGTCATGATTCTTTGCGTAGTAAATCTGCCTCTGCTTTTTTCAATTCCTCGAGCAAATCTTCTATTTGCCCAGAAAGTGCACCAGGTATATTTGAGCGGCTATAACCAATTCGGTGGTCGGTAATTCGATCTTGTGGGAAGTTGTAGGTGCGGATTTTTTCAGATCGATCACCCGATCCAATTAGTTTTTTACGCGCTGCTGAAGCCTGAGCTTGTTCCTCGTCAATTTTGGCTTGAAGTAGGCGAGAACGGAGTACGCCCATAGCTTTTTCTTTGTTCTTTATCTGAGATTTTTCGTCTTGCATGGCGACGACTATACCAGTAGGGATGTGGGTAATGCGCACTGCAGAGTCGGTTGTGTTCACACTCTGGCCGCCGTTACCACTCGATCGATACACATCGACACGCAGGTCGTTCTGATTGATTTCAATATCCGTCTCTTCGGCTTCAGGTAGAACAGCGACAGTCACAGTACTAGTATGGATGCGTCCTTGCGACTCAGTAGCGGGTACACGTTGCACACGGTGTACGCCAGCCTCCAACTTGTAGACACCATATGCGCCAGCCCCACGAATTGCGAAGCTTATTTCTTTGTAGCCGCCGACTTCCGAAGGACTCTCGCCTAGTAGCTCAGTTTTGAAACCCGCAATTTCAGCATGACGCGCATACATACGATACAACTCTCCTGCGAACAGGGAGGACTCGTCACCACCGGCACCAGCTCGAATCTCGACGATACAATCTTTATCGGTGTTCGGGTCCTTAGGAACAAGCATTTCCTGAAGTTTTTTTTGCAATGTATCCAGCGTCTTTTCGTTTTCAGCTACTTCAGACTGTGCGAGTTCTGCCAGCTCGTCATTGCCCATAGCCAGTTCCTTTGCTTCATCTAGTGCTTTTTCAGTCTGTGTAATTGAACCTTGTGTCTGCAGAATTTCTTCAAGTTCCGCAATGCGCTTTGCAGTTTTTGGATACTCTTTTGACCCATAATATGACGGATCTTCAAGTTTTGTTTGAAGTTGGGATAGTTCAGCTGCGTAGTTCTCGGTATTCATGTTCTTCATTTACTAGTTTACAAATAAAAAAGCTCCAAACAAAACGGTTCGGAGCTTACAGCTAGCTTTTGCTAACCAATTTTCTGAGCGGTTGCTTTCTCGTCTTTCTTTTCAGTCTTTGCTGGTTTAGCAACTTTCGCTGCTTTTGCTGCGCGTGCTTCTTCAGCTGCCTTGCGGCGAGCTGCGAATTTATCAACACGACCTTCAATATCAACAAGTTTTTCCTGTCCAGTGTAGAACGGGTGAGAGCTGCTGCTGATATGTACTTTAACAACCGGGTATTCGTTGCCGTCTTCCCATTTGGTAGTTTCTTCGCTTTTAACTGTTGAGCGTGTCAGAATGCGTGAACCATCGTTCAAATCTTCAAACACAACGAGTCGGTAGTTGTTTGGATGGATGTCTTTTTTCATAATTTGAGCGTTCAGCGAAAATTATATGATGAACCCACGAACGACAATCCGCTGCGTATAAAGTCGTTCATGGCGTGAAGCTATATATTCCGCTTCTGTTGCTATGATTCTACCCTATCTGTTGTAATAATTCAAGACATCTGTTAAAATTAACGCATAAATAATTAAACAACCGTGTGGATTAATCCTCCCGTAAGGCATCAAGTCCCGAGGGATACATACGGCGAAGAAAGAAGGATTTATATAAAATGGCGGATTTAGAATGCTCAGCGGAGTATTCTTTCGTGGATGAAAAGCTTGCCCCAGAGATGCAGGTTTCTTATTCTAACGCCGAAACGTATGGGATCATACGTAGAGAAGTTAAATAATAAACATGCGCTCTGGGCATGTTTTGTAATAGAAAGGAATTACTCCGTTGAGTATTCAAGTAGACCCTAAGAAATTATTAGAAGCTGGAGCCCACTTCGGCCACAAAACAAGCCGCTGGCATCCAGCGATGCGCCCGTTCATTCACAGCAAACGTGGCGATACACATATTATTGATTTAACGAAGACTGCAGACATGCTTGAAGTAGCGCTCGCAGCAATTACTGAGAAAGTGTCTCAGGGCGGTCAGGTGTTGTTGGTTTCAACCAAGCGACAAGCTCGTGATGCGGTTGAAGAACTTGCCAAGGAAACAGGTATGCCGGTTGTGGTTAATCGCTGGTTGGGTGGTATGCTCACCAACCAAAACACTATTGGTGGACGCGTGAAGCATCTGAAAAAACAAGAAGAGCGCAAGGCCAGTGGTGAGCTTAACGCAAAGTACAGCAAGCTTGAAGTGCAACGATTCCAAGAAGAAATCGATGAAATGAACACCCTGTACGGCGGCATTAAAGATATGCATGCTAAACCTGCAATTCTGTTTGTTGTTGATGTGCAGCACGACAAAAACGCGGTCGCAGAAGCTGCAAAACTGAACATCCCTGTTGTAGCATTGATTGACACTAATGCAGACCCACGAACAGTAACTTATCCAGTGCCATGTAACGACGACGCACTTAAAGCGATTGAGTTAGTTTGTGATTACATCAAACAAGCGATTGAAGCCGGCAAAGCAAGTCGAAAAACAGAAAAGCCAGAAGCAAAGAAGGGGGAATAATCGTGGCAATATCAATTGATGAGATCAAGCGACTAAAAGATCTAACGGGAGTCGGCCTAACAGACGCCAAGGCAGCTCTGCAAGACGCGGATGGTGATTTTGACAAAGCACTTGAAGCAATGCGTAAAAAAGGCATGACCAAAGCTGAAAAGCGTGGTGAGCGTGAAGCTCGCGAAGGTAAGATCGGTAGCTACCTACACGATAATCGTATCGGTGTGCTTGTTGAAATTAACTGCGAAACAGATTTTGTTGCTAAGAACGAAAAGTTCGAAGAGCTCCTCAAGGACGTGGCAATGCACATTGCAGCCAGCGCGCCTGAATACGTTTCTATGGACGATATCCCAGCTGAGACACGCGACAGGCAAGCAGCAGAATTCAAAGAAAAAGTCGTCGCTGAAGGTAAGCCAGCTGACAAGGCTGACATGATCGTTGACGGCATGTTGAAGAAGTATTTTGCAGAGCGTTGTTTGCTCGACCAGCCATTCATTAAGAATCCAGATCAGACGGTGGGTGATCTTGTAAAAGAAGCAAACGCCCAGCTTGGTGAGAACATCGTTGTTCGACGATTTTCTCGATTGCAGCTTGGCGAAGTCGCGTAACGTAAGATTGCGATAGTAATAAAAGCGGCCCGAATGATGTGAAGGCCGCTTTTTTACTGATATACTAAAATTACAGAAATAAGAGGTTATTCGATGAATGATAAAGAAGTCATGGCGCAGCTAAGCGAGGACACACAAAAAGTCGTAGCTCATTTTGAAGATGAGCTGAAAAAGTTACGGACAGGGCGTGCACATCCGAGCATGGTAGAGGATCTGATTGCCGAAGCATATGGAACGCCAATGCCCCTGAAGCAGCTTGCTACCATTACGACTCCTGAGCCGCAGCTTATTCAAATATCTCCATTCGATCCAAGTAATGTCGCGGCAATTGCGCAGAGTATCCGTGCCAATGAGTCGCTTGGTTTTAACCCCGTAGACGATGGCCGGGTGGTACGTATTCAGATACCGCCGTTGAACGAAGAGCGACGTATGCAGATTGTGAAACAGCTAGGTGAGAAAAAAGAAGAAGCTTTCGTATCTTTACGTAAAAGTCGGCACGAAGCCATGGACGTTATCGACAAAGCTAAGAAAGATAAAGCAATCGGCGAAGATGATGCAAAACGCCAACAGCAGGATGTTGATGCAAAAATCAACGACACCAAAGCATCAATTGAGCAGATTTCGAAAACCAAAGAACAAGATATCATGAAGGTCTAGCGCAAGCGCTAAGGTATACTACTAACAATGCTTATTATCCTTGGGGTTGTATTACTTATCAGCTTGGTTATCGTCCATGAGCTTGGCCATTTCTGGGCAGCTCGGCGTGCAGGTATAGCGGTTGAAGAGTTTGGCCTTGGTTTTCCGCCGAGAGCAAAAGTATTAACCGAAAAAAACGGTACAAAATACACGCTAAACTGGTTGCCCCTCGGAGGTTTTGTGAAGTTGAAGGGCGAACATGACAGCGATACGACAAAAGGTTCTTTTGGTGCCGCTTCACTAACACACAAGGTTCAGGTTATGGTGGCCGGTGTCATTATGAATGTTCTTGCTGCAATAGTTCTATTGAGCATCATTGCAGCCGTTGGTATTCCGAAGGTGCTGCCAGGACAGTTTAGTGTCCCAAGCGATACAAAAGTGATACAGCATGATGTGGTGATCGCGGTTCAGCCAGGTTCACCAGCGGACAAAGCCGGCTTGAAAGGCGGGGACAAGATACTTTCGATCTACGATAAAACTTGTGGTGGTCAGTGTATAGACAAAATAGAGGCGAGCGAAGACCTGAAGCCGATTACAAAGAAGCTTGCCGGCAAGGAAGTGGTGGTCGTTTACAATGAGGCTGGTAAGGAGTATCAAGATGATTATGAACATTCATACGCATCAGTGACCCTCTTAAGCGAAGAAGAAGTTCAGGCAAGCAAAAATACCGACGAGCCGAAAGGCTACTTAGGCGTTATTCCATCCGACTACATCAAACAGCGCTCAACATGGTCGGCACCACTAGTCGGGGCGGCCACGACTGGCCAATTTTTCTGGGAGACACTGAAAGGACTTGGTGGCATCATTGCCGACCTGTTCCAAGGGCAAGGATCGCAGGCCAAAGAACAAGTAACGGGTGTCGTCGGCATTGGTTATGTTCTGAATGAACTTGCAAAACAGGGGTTTATGTCAGTACTGTTTCTGACGGCAATTATATCGGTATCATTGGCCGTCATGAACATCCTACCGATACCGGCGCTTGATGGGGGACGCCTATTCGTGACGCTACTATTCCGCTTGCTGAGAAAGCCTCTGAACAAAGACGTTGAAGAGCGTATTCATGGTACGGGATTTGCGCTTTTGATGATGCTATTTTTATTAATCACCGTTTTCGATGTCCAAAGATTTATCATCAATTAGAAAAAATTACGCAATTTTAAGCGGTGTCGCACTTGGTAGTGCCGGGCTATTCTTTATCAGTCAAATTCTGGCGGTTCTTGTGTTAGTCATTGTATTAAAGCTTCTCGGGAATTCGGGTGGCGAAATCGAGAATCTGCTGGAGGCGAACTCTCTTGTCCAGTTAGTCCTCGTGACTATGGTTGCCAGTTTGTCGGTGTTTTTGGTCTTAAAAATCCTCAAATACTTGCACGAAAAGCCAAAGAAATTCCTTCTCTTAGAAAATAAGCCAACGCTGAAAAACCTCAAAGACATTGCGATTACTTACGCTGGGTACTTTCTAACGTTGGTAGTTGTTGTCGTTATCATTAACATCATTAATGCGACATTTTTCCCTAACGCACCACTTATTGACACCGAACAAGCGCAAGATCTCGGTGTGCAAGGCGCCTCTGGTTGGGGGCTCGTGCCAGTATTTTTAATGCTGGTCGTGATACCACCAATATACGAGGAGATTATATTCCGAGGTTTTTTATTCAATATGCTGAGAAAAAAAGGGTCACTAATCGTGTCCGGTATTCTCACTAGCGTTATGTTCGGTGCGGCACATTTGGAGTTTAATAACTTAAACTGGATAGCAGCAATTGATACGCTTATCTTTTCCGGGTTTCTTATATATATTTCGCAGAAGCACAAGTCCCTATACAGTTCGATGATTATGCACGCGGTGAAAAATTCCATCGCATTTTACGTATTGTTTGTACGCTAGGTGTGTATTCAGCTACAATAGGCGGTATATGAGGCAAATTAGTACAACATGCACAACACCCCTCGGGGTATAACGATTTTTTTGCATGTTCACTAATTCAAGGAGATTTTACTAGAGATGAAACGTTCACAACTATATATAAAGACCAGAAAAGACGCACCAGGCGATGAGCAGGCAAAAAATGCCCAATTACTTATTCGAGCAGGGTTTATTCATAAGGAGATGGCAGGGGTCTATACCTATTTACCACTTGGCCTCAGAACGCTCAACAAAATAGTTCAGATAATTCGTGAAGAGATGAACGCAATCGGTGGTCAGGAGATGCAACTTTCAACCCTGCAGCAACAAGATTCTTGGGTTGCAAGTGGTCGTTGGAGTGATGATGTCATGGATGTTTGGTTCAGGACACAGCTAGCAAATGGATCAACACTTGGGCTAGCACCAACTCACGAAGAGCCACTAACCGCAATAATGAAGAATTTCGTATCAAGCTATCATGATCTGCCATTTTATACCTATCAGTTCCAAACTAAGTTCCGTAACGAGCTACGAAGCAAGAGTGGATTGATGCGAGGACGTGAATTCTTAATGAAAGACCTGTATTCGTTCAGCAAAAACAAGGAAGAACACGATGAGTTTTACGAACAATGTGCAGATGCGTATATGAAGGTATTCGACAGACTGGGATTAGGCGGTATTACCTACCGGACGTTTGCAAGTGGTGGAAGCTTCAGCAAGTATAGTGATGAGTTCCAGACGCTTAGTCCTGTGGGTGAAGACACAATTTACGTCCATGAGGGTAAAGGGATAGCAATTAATCAAGAAGTATACAACGATGAAGTCTTAGCGGATCTTGGAATCACTAAGGAAGAACTTGTGGAGAAAACAGCTGTAGAAGTAGGAAACATCTTTACATTGGGCACAAAGTATTCAGACGCGCTGGGGTTAGAGTATACTGACGAAAAAGGCGAAAAGACATCTGTATTCATGGGTAGTTATGGTATCGGGCCAAGCCGAGTCATGGGCTTAATTGCGGAGCATTTCGCGGACGAAAAAGGACTCGTTTGGCCATTGAATGTTTCCCCGTATCATATTTATCTCGTAACAATTGGCGATGTGGCAGATCGAGCAGAACAACTAATTGCAGATCTTGAAGCAGCGGGTGTTGAGGTACTGTATGATGATAGGGACGAACGTCCTGGTGCTAAGTTTGCCGATGCAGAACTCATGGGTATCCCGTATAGGGTTGTGTTGAGCGAGCGAACATTGGCCGAGGAACAGGTCGAGTTAACTGAACGTCGATCTGGTAACACTGAGATGGTGAGCCAAAGTTCTATTGTGAGTAATATCACTTCAAAAATTAGCTAAACTCCTTGTCGAAAACAGTCAAAATTTGGTATAGTCCAACGAGTGCAAAAAATACCCGAAACATTCCAAAAAAGCACTCTTCAAAATAGTTAATCTTAAGAGGGAATCATCATGAACAAACAGTACAAACTGACAAAGTCAGGCATAGCCGAGCTAGAGGTAGAGCTTGAACAGCTGAAGGCTCAGAAGCCAGTTATTGCTGAGCGCATTAAGTCTGCGCGTGAACTTGGTGATTTGTCTGAAAACGCAGAATACAGTTCAGCAATGCAGGAAAAAGACAGTAACGATGCACGAACTGCCGAGATCGAACACATATTAATGAACGCTGAAGAGATTTCTCAACCGAAGAAAAAGGACGAAGTTGAGATGGGCAATACAGTTGAACTCACCGGCACCAAAGGCAACAAGACCTTTACGATTGTCGGTTCCGTGGAAGCAGACCCGCTAGAGGGCAAGGTGTCGAACGAATCACCGATCGGCCAGGCACTGCTCGGGAAGAAACTAGGCGAAAAAGTAGAGATTAAACTCCCGGCAGGAACAACGACGTATACCATTAAGTCGATTAAATAATTTGCAAATAAGAATTCGATCTGTAATAATTAACGACGTTATGATATTTGTGCACAACACAAAGAGGACAAATAAGGCTCGCGGCTTCGCCGGAGGTTTTTTGCTGTCTTAGAATCATAAAATAATAAGAGCAAACCAAATCCTTCGGCCAAAACTCGAAGGATTTTTAATTTGCAGAACAAGAAAGGAAATATTACATGATACAACAAGAAAGAAGCTGGGCACTTGCCCTTGGACTAGGTGGTGAAGTGCATCACTTCATTGATCCTACGCCACAGGAAATCGATGGTCTATTTCGTGGTCTAGAGGTTCCAGTAGGTGCAATAAGTGTACGTCAACTCTACGACGATCAGCTCACGGATTTATACCGATTGAACGGATGGGATCCAAAAACGAGAATAGTATGTGCCGAAAAAATGGGCGGACGCTGCTTAGAGCAAATGGTTCGTGCGGAACGGGGCACGTCCCCAACACTCATCGGTCCCGCAAGTATTGATGGTGTGTGGGGAGTACAAATGTGGGTCCCTAACCATCGACGATAAGCCTTAATTAAGTTAGAATAAGAAACAATGGCAACATTAAAAGATTTTCGCGATGAGCGATTAAGAAAAATTGAAGAGCTTAGAGAGCTGGGTATAAATCCGTATCCGTCTACCGCAACACGTACGCACAACATTCAGCAAGTTATAGATGAATTTGCAAAACTTGAGAATAAGGATGTCACGATTGTCGGGCGGATTATGTCTATTCGCAAGTTCGGTAAACTAGCCTTTATCGTCATTCGTGATATGAGCGGGCAAGTACAGCTATTTATCCGCTCAGGTGAATCTAGCCAGGAAGCAGATCGTGGTAATAGTGAACTAATTATGCCGAACGAAATCCCACTATTGGATACGGGCGATTTTGTTGAGTGTAGTGGACCGGTTATCAAAACACAGACAGGCGAGATTTCTGTTTCGTGCCGTAAGCTCCGATTGCTGAGCAAGGCTCTTCGACCAATGCCCAGCACTCAAGAGGGTTTCACGGACAAAGAACAGCGCTTGCGTCGTCGCTATGTCGATATGAATGTGAACCTTGATGTGCGTGAACGCTTTGTTCGCCGCAGTAAATTTTGGCAAGCCACACGGGACTTTCTAAACAATGCAGGATTCCTAGAAATAAATATCCCAGTGCTCGAGCACACAACTGGTGGTGCAGATGCAAACCCATTTGTGACGCATATGGATGCGCTTGATCACGACTTCTATCTGCGTATTAGTCACGAATTACCACTAAAGAGGCTTATTGGAGCTGGATTCGAAAAGGTCTACGATCTTGGCCCGCGGTTCAGGAATGAAAACTATTCGGATGAGCACCTGCCAGAGCATGTAGCCATGGAATGGTACTGGGCCTATGCAGACTGGGCTATGGGTATGAAATTCATGGAGGACATGTACAAGTATGTTCTGCAAGAAACCTTTGGTACTCTACAATTCAACGTTAACGGTATGAATATCGATATGAGCAAAAAGTGGGAGCAGTGGGATTATGCCGATGTTATCAAGAAGCATTATGCCATCGACGTATTTGATTGTACCCTCGCTCAAGTTCAGGCCGCGTTAAAAAAGCACAAACTTGAAGTTGAAAAGACTGATAGCATCCCACGCGGTATCGACAAGCTCTGGAAAAATATCAGAAAAGATGTGGCCGGCCCAGTGTGGCTCATTAACACGCCAACATTTATATCACCACTCAGTAAAACAGACGATAAAAATCCGAATTTTGTACAACGGTTTCAGCCGGTAATTGCTGGATCAGAGTTGGGTAATGGGTTCTCAGAGCTCAACGATCCAGTTGATCAGTTAAACCGTTTTGTCGAACAGCAGGGCATGCGTGATAGTGGTGATGACGAAGCGATGATGCTTGATATTGATTATGTTGAAATGCTTGAATACGGCATGCCACCTGCTTGTGGCTGGGGGTATAGTGAGCGCGTATTCTGGATTTTTGAAGGCGTGACTGCTCGCGAAGGCGTACCATTCCCGCAACTTCGTAGCGAAGTTGACGAGGTTACAAAGTCAATCTACACGGATGTACAATTGTAACTATTTCGAATCGTGGCGAAGGCCTGCGATGATCATGATGAGCCACGTAGTTACAAAAATAATTCCAGTGTACTGGGCTAAATTACCCCAAAGCTGAATCCGATAACCTTCATTGAAAAAGTCATTGAAGTAACGAACGGCTGCAAATGCGTAGGTTCCAGCGGATAACGCAGCCATACCAAGCAGGGCATGACGATTTTTGAGCGTTGCAACGACCAGAAGTGGGAGTACATATAGGATTGTCGAAGTACTAGCCATACCGCGCTCCCAATAGGTCATAAAGCCAGCAAAGGCTACAAGAACTAGGGAAAGCCCATACACAACGGGTTTTTTTAGTTCGGCGACACCGCCCAAGAACCAAGCAGTCGTGTTAGCGCCAAGCAGTAAGGTAAGTACAAGCCAGCGTTGGTTAACGGCTTCTCGGGTAAGTAGATTTCCTGAGTCAAAGATAACAACCGATAAAACCACAACGGCAATAAGAAAATACAAAGTCCTGGATAGTCGGGTCACGTCTAAATCGTTCTCGCTGTTTTTCTTTTTTGCCATAAGCAGTATCATAGCGTATACGCCCGTCTGCTACAATGTTTAAGTAACTACTTAAAACTTCAGGAGCGTGAAATGAGGGCAACATGGAATGGGCAAGTAATAGCGGAATCGGATAAAGAGGACCTCATCTATATCGAAGGTAATTGGTATTTCCCGGGTAGTTCAATCAAGCAAGAATATTTTTCAGAAAGCGACACCCCATACACCTGTCCATGGAAGGGCGAGTGCCAATATTACGATGTAGTGGTCGATGGAAAAGTAGGCAATGACGTTGCGTTTCGTTATCCGCATCCACTTCCGACAGCGATCGAACGAGTCAAAAAAGACTTCAGCAACCACTACGCCTTCTGGAACGGTGTAGAAGTTAGCGAATAAGCTTTTTCTCTCATTAAAAACAGAGTACAATAGCATAGTACTTATGATTAAACGAAAAGTGGGCAATTCCCAAGCTGGATTTAGTGTTGTAGAGATTCTAGTGGCACTTATAGTTGTGACTATGTTATCGGTTGCAATACTCGGGGTTCTATCCGGAGGTACAAGCTTAAATGCACGATCAAACTTACGCGCAGAAGCAGGCGCGCTCGCTTTTAAAAAAATCCAAGACTATATAAATTTGAGCTATAGCAATGTCCCGATAGGCTCTGCCGGTTCATCATATGTTGTGGAAGATTTCTCGTCCGAAGCCGAGGCAAAAAAATTAAAAAACGCTGAAGCTAAGGTCTATGTAAAATCAGCTAGCGTATTGCCCGCAACCCCGACACCAGTAACAACTACCTATTCTCAGACAATCGCAGGCAACTCCACGTACATCAGCGGGTCAGAAATTGACCAAGTTGATTATGACGACGCAACGGGCTACCATTACCGACCGCAGAGAATTGCTGACGGAAACTATACGAACTATACCTACAACTACTACAGTCCCGGACCAGACAACAAGCCGCTGCCATCAATCGATCTCGGATCTAATCAGCTTGTCGATAATATTCGGGTTACTTGGTATGGTTGCGGATATCGAGCAAATAATTTTAGGATTGAGGCAAAAGACAGCTCACCTAATACAAATTCCGGTTGGACAACAATCGTCAGTGGTCTGAATGATGGTGGGGCACCATGCCTCACCGATAAGACACAAATAATCGACGTAAGTAGCCACACAACACCACATAGACATTGGCGAATGTATGTTGTTGACGGAACGGACTCTAACTGGAATGTCATATCGGAGTTTGAGGCGTTTTCTGCCGGTACGCCGGGTGATATTGTTGAGCAACACGGCTCCGACGCTTCAAGCAACCCAGGTAAGCTCGATTTTAGCGATAGCACGTTAGTAATGTCAGAAAACGGCAGTAACGGTCATCAATCGGTTGGAATGATCTTCGATAATCTTAATATCGCAAATGGTGCTACTGTTACAAATGCATATGTGGAGTTTACATCTGAAGATAATCAATCGGGAGCAGTGACGTTAAAGATAACTGGTGTTGATCTCGATAATGCCCCTGCATGGTCAGGAAACTACGCAGTTGATAATGCGGTAGACTCGAATGCTGCTGACGGTAAAACAGGGACGACAGCAACAGTTACATGGACACCTGCATCGTGGTCTACTAATGAGAAGGGGACAGACACGCGTGTTGACGTAACATCTATCCTTCAAGAAATTGTTGACCGCGCGGGTTGGACGAGCAATAACAGTGTTGCTTTTGCGGTGCAAAATGTATCTGGTTCTGGACACAGAACGGCGAAAAGAAGTGCATCTCCTGAACTTGTAATCAACTGGTCTGAAACGGTAGCTTCATCAAGCCCGAGCGCTTATGTTGATCTAAACGGTGATGGTGAAGTTGATAATCCTAACCTATTACGCGTATGGACAATAATCGAATACGATGCTTTTGGTAAGCGGCACAAAGTGCAGTATGAGACATATATCCGCAAGTTTGGAGTCAGCGACTAGATATGATGAAGAAACGGCGAAACATACAAAACGAATCAGGCTATACCATAGTCGAGTTGCTCATTGCGATACCTCTTGCTTCAATTGTGCTTGTGGTTATGATGAGCGCCTTGTTTAGTTATTACATAAATGTGTATGCCGAAGCAGCGAGATCAAACTTGCGTACCTCAGGGCAGGCATTACTTATCAACCTCCAGGACGAATTGCTCTTCACCATAGCATATGGTGAACATCTCGATGTCAATCTATCGGATCCATACGCTCCTTCGGGAGGCTGGTCGTACAACTCGAGTCCACAGACACTTATTATTAACGAAGTTGCACTTGACTCTACGCGTCGTGATGATGACCGCCACATCGTCAGACGTAAGGTTGTGAGCAACTGTGCAAGTGCGTCTGAAGCGTCTAACCCAGTTGCGCTCAACAATATTATCTACTTCATTGAAGACAACCCTGGATCTGATTATGACTCTCTCGTAAAACGTACAGTTACTCCGAACTATAATCTTTGTGGTATTGACTCTGTTACGAAACTGCCATGTACACCAACTAGCTCTACGTGCAAAGCGAATGCAAAGACAACCACGTGCCCGGCAGCAAATGTTAATACTGGAGTGTGTAAGGGCGCCGACTCAACATTAACGGATAAAGTTAAGGGTTTCTCGATAAAGTATTTTTCAGAAAATAATATCGAAACCAGCTATCCTTCGGATGCAGATAAACTTGAAATTAGTCTCACGCTAGGTCATCAAATCTACGGCCGTGAAGTAACCGTTGATGTTAAGCACACGATAAGGAAGATAAACTGATGCGCCACTTCGGAATCCTCAAAAAAAGAGATAATGACGATGGTTTTGTTATGGCGACCGTCCTTTCGTTTCTTCCGCTCGTTTCGTTGATGGCGTTAATCATCCTGGGCATATCAATGCAGGCGTATCAGTCGACCATCAATCAAGAGCTTATTCGCGAGGCACAGCTTGCAAGTATTGCCGCAATGGAATACGCAAAGGAACAATACGAAGTAGATCAGACATATACGGGTACTCCCGAAACATTGCTATATTCAACGGACACACACGACATAAAATATGAGATTATCCATAAGGATTTCAGTAACACGACGCATACACAACAAGACATCCAAGGAATAGGCAGGGTGTACAAAAAAGGTTCCTCGACGCCGCTATACGTAAGAGAAACACAGGGAAAAATTACGTACACCTCGGGATCGGCTTCAAGTGTGCGATTCATATTTATCATTGATAACTCTGGATCGATGTCAACAACGGAGTGGTTAGATAGTAAAGGAACTGTTGACGCCGCGATCAACTACGTATTGGACAATGTTTCTTCGGCTCAAGTTGCTGTCGTGCAATACGGAACTAATCACTATTCTCACGAGCACAAGTATGACATTACGGTTCCTTTTACAAACGATAAGACAACAGCAACCACTTGGGATAGGAGGTATGGCCCGGGCAGCTCATCCTACAATGACTTACAGGATCACTTGCCAGCATCGTTAGCACGTATGAGGCTAGAGTCTGTATATGGACCTGGCGATGCACTAGACTTAGTTGGTGCAACTGATATTCAATACGTTATTTTCACCGATGGATGGGACGACGGTTTGCCATCTGGAACTTGCTGTTCGCATTTGAAAACAAAAGCGTCTGATCCTGCAAGCTGGTTTAGTGCAAACGCAAGTGGCTTTAGTGTTCTTCCAACTTTCGGTGAGTACAATGCAATAAAGGATGGTACGGTATTCTCAGATGACGGGTATCCAGGCTTGACAGCACAGTTTACGATCCTAAACATCAATAACGATGCCGCAACACAGGCTACATCAGCAGCCATTGCATCACCTGGGGGTACTTGGAACGGTGCGATTGACGCAAATGCGGGTGATCCAGAAGGAAATGGAATATTACCGAGAAGATTTATTAGTACGAGCTTGTCTGCTGGCCCAACGGAAATATTGTCAATTCTGCAAGAAATAATTGATGACGAGATAAACTTCTAATCTAGTTGCGCTTGCATATGCTTGGCGTGTGCTATAGTTATTCTCATGGCTACAACTACTAAGAGGGGAGCAGCTAAGAAAACTTCTGCTGCCCGTACAACCAAGAAAACGACAACTAAAAAAGCACCTGCGTCTCGTAAGGCGTCAGCTGCGAAGAAAACAACAACTAAGAAAGTCGCTGCAAAGAAAACTACAGTAAGCACTAGCGCAAAGTCGACGGATAAAAAAGTTCAAGTAACTAAGAAATCAACGGTTATCGACAAATTCAAGAGCCTTAATAACTGGAACTGGATTCTTGCCATGCTCCACGCCGCACAAGGTGTTGCTGTGATCGTACTGAGTAAGAGCGATAGTTTGTTTCCAGTCACAACTAACTACCTAACGGTTGACACAATCCGTGACACTGACGCGGCACCAGTGCTCGTGTCGGCAACACGACATCTATTTGATGTAAATCTCGCCTACGTCGTCGCAGCTTTCTTCTTCATGAGTGCACTCGCACATCTATATATCGCGACCGTGTATCGAAAGAAATACGAAGCAAACCTTGAAAAGGGCATCAACAAAGCTCGCTGGTTTGAATACGCACTGAGCGCCAGTACCATGATGATTGCCATCTCATACCTCGTTGGTGTGTCTGACTTCTCAACACTTCTTTTGATATTTGGCGCGACAGCAGTTATGAACCTGCTTGGTCTCGTTATGGAAGTGCACAATCAGTCAACGACAAAGACAAACTGGTTGAGCTACAAAATTGGCTCACTCGTAGGCATTTTGCCTTGGTTGGTGATTGGTATGTATCTGTTTGATGCAAGCTATTTCGGCGAGGGACAAATCCCAACATTCGTCTACTACATCTACGGAAGCATCTTCGTATTCTTCATGAGCTTCGCAGTCAATATGTGGCTACAATACCGAGGTAAAGGTCGCTGGTCCAATTATCTATACGGCGAAAAGGCATACATGGTGCTGAGCCTTGTCGCTAAGAGTGCACTTGCCTGGCAGGTATTCGCCGGCACGCTTCGCCCATAACATTCCTAGGTAGTAATTAAAGCTCCTCTGTCTGAGGAGCTTTTTGCTAAAATGTATTGATGGTAAAAAATCCAGTGATTCTTGAGAATATCCGCCTACATAAGCTTGTCCATGGGGGGCAGTGTATTGCGGATAGTCATGACGGCAAGAAAGTTTTTGTGTGGGGCGGTTTACCGGGTGAAGTCGTAAATATTCGTGTTACCAAGAAAAAATCTAGTTATCTTGAAGGAATCGTCACCGAAGTGCTGGAGCCTTCTAACGATAGAATCGTTCCTGTTGAGCCAGAAGTTTATCTATCCTCGAGCCCGTGGCAAATAATGACTTTTGAGGCAGAGAATAAAGTAAAGCAAGCAATTTTGGAAGAAACCTTTGAGAGAGAAGGTTTTCGAGACATAGACTGGACCAGTTTTGTAGCTAAGGGAAAAGAGCAGCCCGACGAAGCGATTCATTCGCTTCCCGGCGCGATGAGGAAAACCGTAGGTTGTCCTCATGAGGGTTACCGCTACCGTAACAAAGTTGAACTAGGTTTTTGGGGTGATGAAGATGGTTTGCACTATGCCAGCTACGTTCGGGGTACACACGGTAAACAGATTATTACGCGAAACGCACTCGCATCCGATGCGATCAACGATGTCTTAGACGACTTTTTGACTAGCTTAAGTCATTTTGTTGAAAAAAACGGTTTGAGAGCGGGGGACTTCAAAACCGTTATATTTAGATCAAATCAAGCGGGTGATGTGGTGGCTGCGCTTTTTACGAAGTTGGATACAGACTTCAGCGATTTTATGAAACCAGATAGTTTGAAGGGTCTCACCATCTATCACTCTAATCCGAAAAGCCCAGCCAGCGTGCCAACAAGACAACTATATATCAAGGGTGATATAACGCTTAACGATGAAGTCTTACGCAAAAATATCATGTATGATGTACTGTCGTTCTTTCAGGTCAATTTACCGGTGTTTGAGGCTGCAGCTACGGAGATAAAACAAGCAGTTACAGACAGGCCTTGCGTTGATTTCTATTCGGGCGTTGGTACGATTGGCGTACCAGTCGGGGCAAGCGTTTTAGTCGATTCAGATGAGTCTAATATCAACATGGCCCGCAAGAATGCGTCTGAGGGCACAAAAGTCGTTCTAGCTACAAGCGAAACAGCCTTAGAGTACATTACAAACGATAAGATTTTGGTAGTTGATCCACCACGAGCAGGGTTGCATAAAGATGTCGTTGAGCGTGTTTTGGAAGTTTTGCCTCCAAAAGTTATCTATTTAAGCTGTAATCCGAGCACACAGGCTCGTGATGTCAACATATTGTCATCTGCATACAAAATCACCCGCGCTCAAGGCTATAATTTCTTCCCCCGCACCCCCCATATCGAAAGTCTGGTAGTATTAGAACGAATATGAAACTACATAGATACTATCTAGCCGACAGAGATTTAACACATAACTTTTGGATGGATGACGAGCGGCTATACCATCAATGGACACGTGTTTTACGCTATGAAATAGGAAGAGAAGTTGTGCTGTTCAACGACAATCGTGAGGTTCGACTCTATAAAATTGCAAAAATCGGTGACAATGCCGTCCATGTCGAACTTGTCACAGAACTCGAGCCAAAACTACCGGAACAGGAACTGTATCTCTGTTTCGCGCTGCTTAAAAAAGATAAGAATGAATGGGTGCTTCAGAAGGGAACTGAACTCGGAGTCAGTCATTTTGTACCACTCATAACCGACAGAACAGAAAAAACCGGTTGGGATAGTGAGCGTGCAGAAAAGATAGTTATTGAAGCAACTGAACAGTGTGAACGGGCAGATATACCGCGTCTTCGTGATCCACTGCATGTCGCAAAACTTATTGAAGAATTGAGCGGAAAAGTCGATCTCTACATTGCTGAAGAGGGTGCTTCAGCTATTAGCTCTCAACTATCAACTCTACAAAATACCGTAGGGGTTTTGGTTGGTCCTGAAGGCGGGTGGTCTGACGAAGAAAAGCAACTTTTCAAAGAAAAAGGCATCAAGCATCTCGCTTTAAGTGGCTTCACGCTCCGTGCTGAAACAGCAGCTATAACCGCTGCCGCGCTATTTGGGGTAGGCTACTACCCACACAGCGAAAAACGATAAATTACTTGAATATTTATAAATAAAGTGTCATACTATAACTAGTATGAGCGATTTATTGATACCAAAGCCAGATTTACTAGCTGTTTTTTCTAATGGTTTTGAAGATTTTAGACGTGTTCCTGGCATAGATGCTGATGTTATGGGTGATCCAGCAATGTTGATTTTAGCTGAGACAGAAAGTGGATCAGATTATCTTTTCAATCCAACTGGTTTATCAAAATTTGGATCACCAGAAGGAAGCGCTATACTTTGGCTCGCGCGCAAGAATAGTAGAGGACAAATGAGTGAAGATTTGGCATATCTTTTGGGGACACCAGTGCTTACACATAAACTTAGCGTCTTTAGTTTTCCAGGTTTGGGAGTAATGCTGACCAATCCAGTAGTAGGGTTGAGACTTAAAGAGCTTAGTCGATAGACATAACTAGTGTCACCATACTGCTACAATAAGCATATGGACATTCTTGGTGTACTTATACTCTATCCGTTGGTGTTCGCGAGTCTCTATTTGATCATTCGTTATTTTAGGAGGCATACCATCGATGTGCTGATTGAGAGGCATGAGTCCAATGGAGTGGTCTTTGATATTCATACAAAGCGGTATACGAGGCGTCACATATCTCGCAAACGTCGAATGACATACGTAACAGTTGTGACCAGCTCAAAAATATTCCCAAATCTATTCGTCGATTCACTCTACAAAGACAAGTTTTTGTATTCATCAGAATTTACACATTTCCATCAAAGCCAAAAGGTAGCCTTAGAAGGGGATTACAATGATTTTTTTCAACTGTACGCACCAAAAGGCTTGGAGAATGATGCACTCGTAATTTTAACTCCTGATGTTATGCAATTAATGAAAGATGAACTGTACATAAATGATTTCTATAGCTTTGGAACATCGTTCACTCTCAAGACTAACGAAGAAATCAATGTTGAAAGATATAAAAAGGGTCTTTATGCATTATTAAATAAAATGAGCAAAAAGCTTACTGTTCAAACAAACGAGACACGAATGTATTACTACAGGCATACACTTAGGAAAGATACAAAAAATGAGGCTGTTAAAATTGGTAGGTTCGTTACGAATGCTAAATATGTACTGTATTGGGGACTAGTGCTAACAACTACAGGTATCTATGTATTGGGTTATATCTTTCTAAGGGATAGTATTAACCCGAGTTTCAGTAACTTTATCGTAGGCTTTTTTATATCGCTTGCCCTAGGATTGATCGGGGTAGCTCTTCTTGAAGCTGATGAACGCGGGTATATAGATTTAAGCAAATAATCTCAGATCCATCGAGGGGCTTGCTGATAGAATAATAGCTAATGGGGTATTGGCAAGAGCGTAACAAACCGTATCAACCTGGGCAAAGGGAGCCTTTTAAGGTTTCGCGCTCAAAAATTGAACTTTTTCAGCAGTGTCCGCGCTGTTTTTGGCTGGATGTACGGCTGAAGATTAAGCGACCAAGTAGCCCGCCATTCAACATCAATAAGGCAGTAGACGAGCTATTTAAAAAAGAATTTGATGTCCATCGAGCTGCCGGCACGCCACATCCGATCATGAAAGACAACCAGATTAAAGCGGTGCCATTCAAGCACAAAGATATGGATACGTGGCGTGAAAACTTTGTCGGAATCGTACACATACACAAGCCAACAAATCTTCACGTATTCGGTGCGGTGGATGATGTTTGGATTGGCGATGACGGAAAACTTATTGTGGTCGACTACAAAGCAACAGCAAAAGATAAACCCGTGAAGGCGTTAGGTGTAGAAGGAACGTGGCAGGATATGTACCGTCGTCAGATGGAGACGTACCAGTGGTTGCTAAGGCAAAACGGCTTCGATGTCAGCGATACAGGTTATTTTGTGTATGCGACGGGTACTTA
>JAGQNQ010000009.1 GCA_020428015.1 Candidatus Saccharimonadota bacterium
ACCGCCTCTCTCGCTGTTGATGGCTCTGCGTCTTCATCTATAATAACTAGTAGGTCAACATCGCTGCGTCTAGTAGCTACGCGCTCGTATGGTCGCTCAGCTGACCCATATAACATATATGCTACGAGGGCAGTGCCATTATCTGGCTGCTGAGCAGCCTGCTCATGTAGCGATTCGCCCAAAAGCATGGCCGCATCATACTGCGACTGACCATTGGCATCTGCCGGTATATTTCCTGTCGCCAATCTCTCAGGATGAAAAACTACTCCCATACAGTGAGTATACCAGGCAATTTTTTAATGAAGTAAAAAACACCTACTACGAGTACTGATACTTAACTAACTTAGTGCATAGTAATTGGCGCTAGATCATGGTCAAGGAACCCGGTCTTTAGATTGCTGTCCAGTTTCCATGGGGGTTTACGGTCAAACAGGATTCGAACCGAAATTACCTCAACAGATGACAAAACCCGGTCATGGAACCAGGTCTTTGTTATCTGGTGCTGAGTCTGGCTGGGATGGAGTGATTCGCCTTTTGCTGCGCAGAACCGCGCGAACGATTCTCGTTCTAGCGGCTTCGGGACCGGGGAGTGCACTTTTGGCACTCCCGTTCGAATCCCAGACTCAGAAATACAAAAACACCACTCGAAAGGATGGTGATTTTGTATGGCTGGAGTGTGCGGACATTAAGATAACTAATATTCTGTGTTTTCAACGATATACTGAACTGCGTCTAATAATTTTGGTGCGGTATATATTGCGTTTGGTGATTCGACGTTCTCGTTGGCAGTTTTCACCAGAATCCCGCCCTTGCAGCCTGCATTTATGGCTGCATTGATGTCCGATTGATTGTCGCCAACATAATAAAGCTTGGATATGTCTAAATTGAAATCTTCGGCAGCCTGTAAAAGCATTTTTGGGCCAGGTTTGCGCCACTCAGAATTATCGGGTCGCTTCGCCTCTCCATTCATGTACGTCTTCAAGACATTAACGCCACTTTCAGATAATCGTCGTAATACTTCTTCGTGTATCTGCCAGAATTGTTCTTCGGTTATTCTACCTTCTTCGATACCGGCTTGGTTTGTTATGTATATGACCGAAAACCCGTTGTCGGCAAGATACTTTAGGGCAGTAATAGAGTCATCGAATAATTCGATCTTCTCGACTTTGTCTACGCGTAAGTCGGGAGGATCGACAATTACAGTGCCGTCTCGATCAAGTAGTGCAACTTTCATTAAAACCAGACTAGCACAAATTGCAAAAAATAACTTAATTCGATTGGAGAGTGATTATGAAAGGGCAAAAAGGATTCGAACTTTTTTGTAGTGATAAAGTCAACGTTAACAGATTAGTAATGCTCAAAAAAGCCTGGCTGGGATGGAGGGATTCGAACCCCCGAATGCCAGGACCAAAACCTGGTGCCTTACCACTTGGCGACATCCCATCGAAAATTTTATGACTTTTATGTAAACAAAAGACGAAACTTATTTGTTTACAATCATTGTCAGAAAATTTTCTCTGTGTTTCGTTCAAGGGTCGTTTGCTGCGCTGACTCACTTTGAACGAGTCTAGTCTCTATTACACGAAATTTTCTCAGTGAATTATACAAAAAACACCTTAAAATTACTAGACCGCTCTCGATTCAAATTTTTTTGTGATAATTATCATATTGTTATTGCTTTTCCTTTGTTATACATAAGCTTGATAGATAGGAAACAAAGATATGTCTCGCAACAAAAATCTACAGTTTCTTAGTTTTGGAAGGTGGGTATACCTTGCCTAGCGTGGGACCACCACTGCCTGACACCGTACACCGATTTGAAACCTTCTTAGAGCACCCAAACTCAAGCAGAACACTCTCCATTGTAGTCGACCCGAACGTCGAATTAGACTTTAGGGGCGACAGGATAGCCGTCGATAGACCTGAAGTGACTGTTGTAGAGGACATGCAGGAAGCTGGTATAGACCACCGAACTGGTCTGCCGTGTGTCGCTCGAAGTATTGTTGACCTGAACGGCCTTAACAGAGGGGTGGATATTTTAAAAGGACTCATAGAATCCGTGAAAAGAGGGGAGCTGCCCGACAGAATCTACCCAGAAGGGCACAAAAAATATCACTATGGCACTGGTAAGGCAGTCAGAAGTATCACGACTCCATTTTGTAGGCAGCACGATGGGACACTTCTCACCCCCGGCCCCACAATCACGGATCGCTCTGCAGTTCGTATGTCACCCACTTCACGCGCGCTACACACAAACTCATCGTACAAAATTACAGAAGGCACCGTTCATCAAATCGCTGAAAAGCAACCAATAGCACGTCGTCACATGAGAGAATGCGACCGGCGGACAAATGCAACCGTAACCACGAGTCTTCTTTTCGGCATAAACAACGCGATCATATCACAGTGGGCCGCATCGGTTGGACTAACACAGATTACTAGCTCCGTTCCTCGGCCCATGCAAATCGGCGATACCGTCAGAGACATAGCAGTATATGTCTCCACAACTGATAGTGAAGTCAGGTATGGTATCGACACAATGCACGCGAGCTACCAGGGTGCAGGAGGTAGAAGGCTTGCCGGCCTGTTCAATACTCTACAGGTCGGTTGGGCGCTTGAACACAATGGTCAAGCTGCCTTTGATGTACACGAAGGACATGTTTTTGCTGGGTGGCTTACAGCAGGGAAAGTCACCCGTCGCATCAGACAAAGAGATAGAAATATAACAAGGTAAAGACTAAATCCTCTACCCGGAGTTAAGCGACCTGTGCAAGAAGCCTAGTCTCAGGAACAGTTGCAATTGTTTGCGCGCCTTTTCGAACGACTCTACCAAGCGCCTTAATACGACCGGTCAGTCGCAAGACATTTTCTGCTTGTGCCTCATTGTAATCTTTTGGTTGTGAATCAAGTATTCCCCGAATCATGTCAGGATCAAGTAGACGGAACTCTTGCGGAACCTTATCGAGTCTTGCAAGATCAAATTCAGCACCAGAAAAATGTCTTTTCATCTCTGATGCGTACCAATAAACGGCTGCGACGTCAACTCCATCGTAAGTCCTGTTACCGATAACATCCGGGTTACCTTCAATGAACACTTTTCGTCTCAAAGCCAAATCTTGCTTACTCGCTATTTCTCCAATGGTGCGAAACAGCTTCGACACCGCGCGCCAACACATAATTCGTTCCTCCATCACATCCAAGCTAGGTATCTCACTCGGCCATGTTATGTCGTGTATAAATTTATGCATTTCTCGCGGTATTAGTACTTTTAATATCGGGAGTTCTACGAAGGTGCGCGTAATAGATAGATTGTCAAGGTTTAGTAGGTTTGGGCTAGCGTACCAATGATTTACCCATTGGGCATGGTGTAGATCAGCATTCCCACGCCATTGGTATCTAGGCTCCACGGATTTTTTTGCTAGATTAATAAGTGCGTCTATATCAACGGTCCCATGCAAATCAACGGGAGTTTCCAGTTTTTGACCAGGAAGAATTAACCTTTGGTGTTGAGGAGGTACTAGGTGTGGAACTTCGGGTCCCAACGGCTGGCTATACAAATCCAAAAATTCTGGCAATTGAAGTTGGTATGTAGCGCCGTTAATTTCTTTCACTTTTTATCTCATTAAAATCATATTCATTTTAGTAAATTTATTATCCTATATGAGTGATATTAATCACAGATTGCTTTTCTTCTTCATAAATTATTTAATTGTTTAGCATTTTCGACTGTTGTAAATAAACTTTTGCGCGTGAGACTTTACTTGTTTAGTCTTTTACTATGAGCCAGTTAATGCTTCCAGATAGGCGACTTATTCTACCAACGCCAGAAAATATCCTCGAGTTGAGACAGCCTGTAAATTGGATGGAACATATGGCTCTCGATGACGAGAGTCGAATTGAGCGCAAAGCAGCCATTGCACGAGCGCTTGGCGTACCCGCCGTTTTATTTTTGAAAGAGGATGTTGATACTCGCATTGCAGAGATGGCAACGGTACTGCATGCATCCGGCATAACAAGCGACGACCTGTTCGTTGGTGTCGAGCTCGGTGGCCTGCCATTCTTCAACCAACTTCTCGAAGATGTATCTACTCTGATGCCATACGTACATCCTATGTCAGACACAATTGAGGTTTCGCGATATCAGCGTGGGCAAAGTGGGTCGAAAAAACCAGGAGTCTCTCGTCACCTGAAAAAAACAACTGAAGTTGCAGGCAAGAGAATCCACTTTATTGACGAGTTAATTGATGAAGGCGGTACGATAAACTACCTAGTGGCACAGTTTATGAAGATTGGTGGCTATAGGAAACAGGGGCGTGCTCAGGAAGTGACAGCAACGTTCCTCGCAGAAAAGGGAATTGCTGACTTCGCAGAAATTCAAGATTTAGCAAGCGTGCTGATTGGATTCACTATCGCAAACGTATGGGCCTCAGGAAAAGGAATGGACGGCGAAAATAACGCGTTTAGGCACAACCCCCATATACTCGTATCACCTGCTCAAGACATTAAATACTTAGCGCAAATGGCCGAAACTCTTGAGATACTTGGCCCTCGTACTGAGGCAAAAATGGATACTATAGTTTGGCTTGAAGATGAAAGAAAAATGAAGCCTTCAACAGTAAAACAGCGTATGCGCGAGGAGGGTATTGCGCGAGCAGCTTAAGAGTTGCACGAATAATTGCATCTCTTGCTAAGATTCTATTTGCTACACTAAGGCCGTATGGTAAAGCAGACTAATCTGAAGCAAAAGAACGAACAATTCTTTACTGGATTCAAAAAACTTGAATACGACATGGGTGATGTAATTATCCAATCCCTAGAACCTCAAGAATATGTGTACTACATTGCGCGAGGCAAAGTTGTCCAATACGACATCAGTCCGAGTGGCAATGAGCTGACGTTGAATACGCTAGCCGAAGGCGCATTCTTCTCTGCAAACTGGCTCTTCGAAAAGTCTCATACAAGCTCTTTTTTCTACAAAGCAGGTTCAAGGTGCACACTACACCGTGTACCAAATCAAAACGTCTTACGATATCTTGAAAGCAATCAAGATGTCGCGCTTGATTTGCTCGCGCGCATAGCCCGTGGCTCGGACGGCATTCTGAAACGCTTAAGTGCACAGATGTCGAACTCGGCACAAACACAACTTGTCACCGAGCTACTTATTGAGCTGAAACGATTTTCCAAAGAATCAGCTGATGGCAGCTTTAGCGTTCGCACTTCAATCAACGAACTGACCGCAAAAAGCGGCCTCGCACGCGAAACAGTCAGTAGACAGCTGAGTATATTGATCAAAGACGGAATTATTCGAAAAGAGCGCGGAAGCCTCGTAATCATAGATAGAAATCGACTTGAATCGTTAGTTTTGTGATTCAAATCACAGACTTATCCTTTTAAGCTTAAGTACTATACGATTAAACGTATAACAGAAAGGTGCTTACTCATGCCGAATGAAGGATTGGATGCCGCTCGAGTATTAATGGGCGACAGTCTCGGATTTCATATTATTTTTGTTATGTTCGGACTAACGCTGCCCATACTGGTTAGTTGGTTTGAATGGATGGGTATCCGCCGCAAAAATCCAGAACTAATTCGAGTTGCAAAGTTTTGGTCTAAAATCATGGCGATGTTGGTGATAACTGGTGTCGTTTCTGGCACTATCATTGCACTGCAGATGTCACTCGTCTGGCCTGGTATCTTGAAATTCGGCGGGGAAGTCATCGGTCTCCCGTTCATGTTTGAAACGTACGCATTCTTTATTGAAGCAACATTCCTGGCCTTGTATATGACCACCTGGAATAACAAACGCATCACTCCGAAGATGCACAATTTCTTCGGTTGGATGACCGCATTTGGTGCAACGTTAAGTGCCTATGCTATTACCAGCGTCAATGGCTGGATGAACCTCCCAACTGGATTCGATATCATAAACGGAAAGTTTGCAAATGTTGACGTGTTCAAAGCTATGTTTTCGAACGTCGCACTGATTGAGTTCTTTCATTCAATGCCAGGCTACTATCTGTCAGCCAGCCTCTTTATTGCAGGATTCTACGGTATACGACTTATGCGCGCAAAGACCAAAGATCGCATGGGGGCTAGTCACAAAACCGATCGTTTTATTTTCAAAACCCTCGTTCTATTCGGCATCGTTATGTTTATATTCTCCGGCATCACCGCTGACCTCACCGGAAAATATCTTGCCAAAAACGAGCCAGAAAAGCTCGCAGCACTCGAACTCATGTATGAGACAGCTGATCACGCACCATTACTAATTGGTGGAGTAGCAGGAGAGAATGGCGAGATTCTTGGTCCTCACTTCAAAATCCCTAATGCGCTCAGTATTTTAGCTGGTGGTTCGACAACAACCATCGTGAAGGGCTTGCGCGAATATGATGACAGCCAACTTCCACCGCTGTACGTACACACCTTGTTCGACATTAAAATGACGCTCATTACGGCATATGTCGCGATATTTGGCCTCTTCCTCTTCACGATTAAGTGGTTTAAGAAGTGGCACTATAGCCGCCCAATGATCGGTATTGTCTCACTAACGGGTATCATGGGAATTATCATTGTTGAGCTCGGCTGGATGATGACCGAAATTGGCCGTCAGCCGTGGGCCGTGCGTAACCACCTCACGACCGCAGAGGCGCTAACGAAGACGCACAATGTTTCAACTTTCGGTTACCTATTTCCACTTGCTTATGTCGGCTTGTTCATTGTGACTGTACTGGCACTGCGAAAAATCATGAAGTCAGAAACAAAAACCCTGAAAGGAGGCAAGTAGTATGATTGCCGCACTTATTCTCATCGTCATTCCAGTTTTACTTTTTGTTCTCGGATTTCTATACGAAACCTACATCAGTTTCAAGCGCCTATTCAAACCAACCTACACCCGCGAATCATACGTTTCTGCAACTTGGGAAGTGACACATACTATTCTCATCTTTGCAGTTGTGATGCTTCTGATGCTGTTTACGCAAGTCCTCGATGAACTTGCCAGCGCTATTTTCTTAAGCACTTTGCTCGCGGGATCCGCCATGTTGGTACGTGCCATCTGCTACCTACAGATATTCTACGTCCGTAAAAAACAGCGTATTAATTGGGTCGATTGGGTTTTTGCATTGAGCCATGTAGTCACAGCGTTATTCCTCGTCGTTACCGTCGTCAAAGCCCTCTGGTTCTTGTACCAGAACAATCCGCCTGTCAACAGCCAGTTCATTCCGGTGTTCATCCCAGGCCTCATCGTCGTATTAGGCCTCGTATCAATACCGATGATGGTTCTCTACAAAACAAAGAAATAATCACAAAATCAGCATAGCGTCACCGAAGCTATAGAATCGGTATTTTTGTGCTATCGCATGGTCGTATATTCGCTGCATTTCAGATTCGGACCCGACAAATGCTTCGATCATCAATAGCAAAGATGTCCCTGGCAAATGGAAATTAGTAATAATGCTGTTAACTACCTTGAACTCATAGCCGGGCTGTATGAAGATATCCGTTTCAGCCATACGATCGCCAGATGCTGCCCAGCTCTCTAAGGTTCTCGTGGTCGTCGTCCCGACCGTTGTAATGTGCTGCGCTTGTTGCAGTCGCATTTCTACAGATTCCGGTATTTTATACCATTCTGCATGCAAACGGCCTGTAGCATAGTTCTCGTCGGTCAGTGATGCAAATGTCCCTAACCCCACGTGTAACGTCACTTCAAGAACGTCGTGCTTTTCGCCAATACTTGCCAGCAAACCTTCAGTGAAATGCAGACCCGCCGTCGGCGCTGCTTTACTCCCGAGCGGTTTCGCGTACACCGTCTGATACTCTTCGGCTAGCGTATCATTTTGAGCGATGTACGGGGGCAGGGGAACGTGTTCAATCGCGCGCAGCCGTGCATCGTCATGCATCACATTGAGTCGCAACGTTCGAATTCCTTCGTCGTCTGTCGCAGTCGTTTCAGCACGCAGCCACTCAGTTAATTGTACGGTTTTACCCATCTTGAATTTCTTCCCAGGCCGGACTAGTGCTCGTACGGTATATCGATCTAGTTTATCTAGCACGAACAATTCTGTTTTGCCCTCATCAAACAGCCACCGACAATGCTCAACTTTCGAGTTATTGAGGACAAGCGTGGTATTTTTTGGCAGAAACTTTGGCAGTTCTGAGAAAACCGTATCAGTTAGCGTCTGCGTATTTCTATTATAGACAAGCAACCGTGCACTATCTCGCGGATTTGCCGGCTCCTGCGCTATGAGCTCCTTTGGCAGTTCAAAATCAATCATGCCGCACTGTTTGGCGCGTTAACAAGCAGGTCGGCACCTGCACAAACTGCAGCAAGTACACTCTGTCCAGATAAAGCAGACTCGCCAATACTTCGCCACATTGGCCCACCTGGTAGGTGCTGATATGTGCCTTCCGGACCAGGGAAATATCGCTTTACATTTTGACCGTAATCAGTCGCACCTTGGCGTACTGCATATGCAACTGGAAAAACGACCTCCTCCCCATTGCCTAGTCGTAAATTTTCTTCGCTACCATCAGATTTTCTTGTTTTTGCAAAATATCCCATAATTGAAAACCAGCAAGCCGCATCCCCTACCTGAAACGGGATCGCTACACCTCCCGCAATTCGTTGACGGGTCTCAGGATATTTAGCCTCTGGCCTGAGTATAAACTGAGTGTTATCGGGAATTGTATCATCAAGTCCAATACCCACAGCCCGTTGCAACGCTCTTTCAACCGCCTCAAGCCTAGCAAACGTGAATGCAAGCGGTTTTCTTCTTAACAACAATTGTTCTAGCTGTAATAAATTCTCGTGCCATCTACGTGTAGCTAGTTGATGAGTAATGGCTGTCTCAGTTGGACGCCTGTCTAGAAAAGTATCCATTCTTTCCATAACCAGTGCACTAACACCTTCTACATAGGCATCACGTGCTTTGTTATATAAAAATTCATCAGTATACGTTCTTCGAGCCATGATTCCGTATACTATACCATGAAAAAGTCCTTTTGCTATAGTTGTTTTGACTTTTTATTGTTTTTATGCTATCATTTTTTTATGAGCCCCTATACAAACGAAGGCACACAATTTGGTCAGCCGGATCATATCTATGCATCAGTCGAAGAATTAGCGAGTGCAGCTGAGCAGTTTCCGCGTCGTTTTTCGCCTGAAACTCACGTACTATTAACGTCGTCTGTCGTCACTGAACAAGTATCTGATGTACAGTAATATTCAATGCTGTTAAACTAAGCCTATGAACAAAATTGTACTAGGTGGTGGCTGTTTTTGGTGTATCGAAGCGATTTTCCAGCAGGTTAAAGGTGTTGAGAGTGTCATTTCAGGCTATGCCGGCGGTACGACTGATAGCCCGAATTACAGCAATATTGGTGATCATGCCGAGGTCGCGCAGATTAGCTACGATGAGAAGATAATAAATCTCGAGCAAATATTAGAAATATTTTTCGGCGTTCACAACCCAACTACGCTTAATTTTCAGGGAAATGACTACGGAGAACAATATCGTTCAATTATCCTTTGTGAGGATGGCGAACTAGAAACCGCCAACAAAGCTAAAGAAAAGGCTCAGAGCAACTGGGACGATCCAATAGTTACCGAAATCAAGGTATTAGATAAATTCTACCCAGCTGAAACATACCATCAGAATTACTACAATAACAATACCTCAGCAGGCTACTGCCAAGTCGTAATCAACCCTAAGCTCGAAAAATTCAAAAAAAACTTCAAAGCGTTTCTGAAATAGGTATGGCACACCAACAACAATTTTATATCCCGGACCAATGGCGCCTTGAACAGAAGGGTGACGCTCTATTTATTCATGGGGGCAGTGACACACGTTTTGAGCTCGATCTAGACGATAATCCTGATTCAGTCTTCCCGAGTTTGGGCACCAAACCATACGTTGTTGACGATCTATCTGTCGTGGATCAGGTACTCCATGAGCAGCTACTCACTGCGGGTATAACGCAACCAAAACTCTCCACAAAAAAGCGCGTGAAAATCAGAGTTATACCTAATAGCTTTTTGGACTCTACGCAAAACCCTGCAATTCACATTACACGCGTCGACGACTACGACCTATTATTCATCATTCGCGAAAACCAGACATATGCAGAACTCCTACAGGAGCTAGATTACCAGTCTATCACACAGCCACATATGCTCATTGACCTAGCAAACCACGAACATGTGTCTTTGGGGCCTCTTGTTTTTCCGTCTGAAACTGCGTGTCTCGCGTGTTTACAAGGACGCATAGAGCATCGATGGGGCGACACTAAGCCTCCCAAATCACCCCGTGCGACTCAAGCAGCCCGACGACTTGCCCAAAGCATGATAGAACTAGAGGCGGTTAAGTTTCTCGAACAGAACTATGCACTCATCGGCAAGACGCTCTCAATGAACATGACCACCTATCAAACAAACGAGCATGCGCTCTATAAAGTCTCATATTGTCCTATCTGTAAAAAGCCAGCGATTGACAGACTAAAGAACTTATCCTAATATGACGGTATGAAGCGGCACGTTAGTCAATTCGATTCTGGCAGACTTACCGTCGCTGTTGCTACCCCTACATGCTCGTCGTGCTGTTGTTGCTGTTGCTGTCTTACTACTGCTGTTGCATCGTCATCAATTTTAACCCACAGGATAGCACAAGAAACCAAAGGCAAAAACATCAAAAGTCGCTGGTCGCTGCTTCTCGCCTCCATGTTGTTTGTACCGTTTAGTCTAGCGGTAGGCTATTTCGGCTTTTGGACCATCAATCTATTGTCACGAACATGTTCAACGCACACGTACAACAGCTATCGAGGTGGTACATCATACAGCTATGAGGCCTGCACCAACACAGCGTCTGCATACATCCTTCCTATTATTGTCGTATCTCCGTTGCTTGTACTTGCATATCTGTATATGCGCGCCAAGATTCCACACCCGTGGCGACGAGCAATTGCAGCAACCGCCGTGATAGGCATCGGAACTGCCATAGAATTCTTTGCTGGTGCATTCCTCATATTGAGCTCAGCCGGTGTATTGTATCTTATATCCATTCCATTTTTCTGGGCTTTAGCACATAAAATTTACTCCAGCACATCACTTTCAAAACCACTATCGCGATGACTAAACTCGCCAGCATGTTGCTCGAACGCGCGGCTGACAACCGGCATGGCGTTACGTTCGAGACGCAAATGGCAGTGAAAAGCCAGAGTGACTTGAAATCGCTCTATCACGCAGGGGTACCCTCATCGGTTCTTGCGCCTTGGGAAAGCGCTTCGGGTGGTGTCTCGCGGAATCAACAGTCAGCTCGACTTGCCGCAATTGGTGAATCAATTGAGCGCTATTCAGCGGCAACCGTACAACTTCCGACGTTTAGTTTTGAATCTGCTCGTGAACATGGAGCCAACATATTAGATTTTAGCCAATGGCCACTTTTCACAGACGATCAGCGGGTGTCGGAGCACTTTCCCTTCGGAGCCATTTATGACAAGCCGACCACATACGTACAGGTTCGTTCACTTGCAGATGACCGACTTGTCTTCGTCCCGCAACCCTTAGTTGTGTTACGCGACGATTTTGAAACGGGTTTGCCAACGTCGTCAGGATTGGCAGCGGCACCACATGCACGCGCCGCGCTTCTTAGTGCCTTACTAGAGCTCGTTGAACGCGATGCGCTGATGGTCACATGGTTGAATGGGCTCGCAGGTCATCGAATAGCTCTACCAGAAACATACGCAGATGAAGTAGCGTCTCTCAATGGTATTGCTTATGCTTTTGATATCACACCAGTCTACAGTCCATATCCGGTTATCGCCGTCTGCGGACAAATCAAAAAAGATGGTAGGCCACGTTTTTCTCTCGGTGTGGCATGTAAAACAACTCTCGCTGAAGCAACGGAAAAAGCCTACCATGAATGGCATCAGGGTGTATTTTTTGCCGGTATATTTTCAGAACATGCTGACACAGATCACATTGCCACAGCGGTAGACGTCAATACGTTTGATGACCATGCCGTGTACTACTCGCTCTTTCCTGATCAATGGGACTCATTACCGCTATTACAGGATATGCGCATTAAAAAACCTCGCTATGACTACCCAACCAAAAAACCTACGGTACAAAACGCGCTCAAAACATTGAAGATCGCGTTTAAGCGGGCTGCTATTCGCAGCTACTACGTCGACGTGAGCGGTGTTGATGCGTTTCAATCAGGTGTACGCGTCATCCGTGCCGTGTCACCAGACCTTGCCATGATATTCGCGCATCAATCATGGCCACTTCTCAAACATGTTGATACATTTAGGAAATCCCGCTATCCAAAAAACAAACCTCTAGTTGCATTTCCGAATCATATGCCGCATCCTTTAGGGTAATGGACAACCCATTTGAAGAGTTCTGGGAGCAAAGTAGCCTGCATAGTCGTAATATTTCAGACTACGGCAGACGCATGTCGGCATACGATGCAGATACTAAAGAGCTACGTGTGTCCTACCCCGAACGGGCTAACTCACACAAAAAACCAAAAACCCCCTTGTCAAAAATCACGGCTAAAAGGGCTTCGTCTCGAGCATTTTCTAATACATTCCTAACCGCTAGGGACCTGCTCTCGTTGATGAGTCATCTTTCAGTGCTGACAGATGATCTAGAGCACCGCACCTATCCATCTGCAGGCGCTACCTATAGCGTAGAGACATTTGTGCTGCGTTTTGATGACCATTCAGTGAATTATTATGATGCTGAGAAAAACGGCCTTTTGCCCATCGGACAACATTCATACGAGCAGACAGATCTCGAACGCGTCCTGAGCATTTCCCACTCAGGGTCTGCATCAGCACTGGTGATTTTTGTCGGTCTTCCAGATAGAGTTATTGGTAAGTATAGTGAACGCGGCTATAGGTTTATGTTGCTCGAGGCTGGTGCGATGATGCAGCAGCTAGCGCTAGCAATTGCGCAGGACAAAAATTTAGCTGGCTGTGCCATAGGCGGCATACTTGATACCGAGTTCCTCACGCTTCTTGGCCTTGGAGATCGTAATCCGAAACTACTGACAGGGTACCTAGTAGGCAGGAAGGGTGCTTAAAAAAGTCTACCAGCCGCCCTTAACTCGGATCCACTTCACAATCAGCCCATCTAGCAGTAGGTGGCTGAAATAGCCCGCGACAGAGGCAAAATAGAGCAGTAAAGCTGTATCGCCAACTTTGCTGGTCGCCAGGTAGGGGATAATGAGTATTGGCAAGGGCACGAGCACCATTGCCCATTTTTTATGCGTCCAGCCGCGGTGTGTCCCGACAATCGGAGTCATTGCAATCAGCCCAAGGAATGCTGCGGGTGTGTATTGTTCGTTAATGAGAAGATAAATATCGGCTAGGAACGCCGTGCCGAAGAACAAATCTTGTGCTTTCGAGTTTGTATCAACATCTGGCCACAGCCCGAACAGTACCCCCAGCACAATTGTGCCAACAACTAACTGATAATCAGCCAGTAACACTCCGCCATCCGGCACATCACCCAGCGTGAGCGCATAGAATCCAGCCAGAGTCAGCGCGCCAGCTACAAAACCGCCAGCAGTATGTCCTTTATAATTAGCCACTACAACTATAATACTCGCAATCTGTAAATCCAGAAAACCACAAGCACTATCTATACGTGAAATACTTGTTATAATCTCTCTATGACAGGACTTAAAAAGATACCTAAACCCAACGGCTTGGTCGCACGTGATGTAGCCGTCAGACAAATTGCTTTATACAGGCCATACACTGGCGATACAGCACCATTCTATTTAGACGATCAAGAAACAGCACGACAGCTCAGGGATAATCCTCACAATATTTTTACTTGTCCTCGATTAGACGTAGTCCCTAAAGCGCTTGCTTTAAAAGCTGTTGAAAGATTTGGAGCGGATGGGGCACTGAAAAAAGCCAGAAGACTACTCAGGGATCCCAATCTTTCGCAGGATTTTACGTTCACCCCTACGGTAGTCAGACCAAGAGTATTTACACGTAGCGATGGACATTTAACGAGGACTACCTTCTGCGTAGGTCTTCGACCGGATAAAGAAACTCTTGAAAAATTAACAGAACTCAATAGTATTGTACATCTCGCCTTTGGTGTTAGAGATTTTCCTATTCATACTGACTTACCTGTAGCTGATTTTCCATTTGAACACCAGGCTTATGAGTTCGCTAATGCTTTATCACAAATAACTACAGGTAGCGGTGTTTTACATTTCGGGCTACCAGTAGATGTGAATTTTTCGTAAAATATCCAAACCTTATACATCAATAGTAAGCTCGTAAGACGTATACTATGAGTTATGGCTGAGTGGAAAAAATTAAACCCGGCGCAACTAGAAGCCGTAGAAAAAATTTATGGACCACTTTTAGTGCTTGCTGGACCCGGAACGGGTAAAACCCAACTACTAAGCGCTCGTGTCGCTGAAATATTGCAGAAAACTGATGTTGGTGCTAGCAATATTCTCTGTCTAACTTTCACAGAATCCGGTGCGCAAAACATGCGTGAACGCTTGCGAGAATTAATAGGCGAAGCAGCATATGACGTCACCATCAGCACCTACCACAGTTTCGGTAGTGACATTATCAAAAATTACTCAGAGTATTTTCAGAACATAACAACCGAGCGCTCAGACGATTTGCGTATGGAGCGACCAATAGACGAATTAACTCAAATTCAAATTGTAGAGTCGATTATCAACGCGCTTCCTTTTGACAGTTTACTGCTGTCAGCTCGATACTACGTTCGCCATGTTGTCAGCACCATCAGCGATCTTAAACAACACCTTATTTCACCAGATAAATTGCGGAAACTAGCAAACAATAACTTAGACCAGATAGATAAGGCACAGAAATTAATAGACGATATCGTGAATAGTGCAGGCGGAATATCGAACAAAAAAGCCGAGAAATTAGCCCAATATCAATCACTCCTTAACGGCTTGTCAGACCTTAAAGGCAATTTGATAGAGCTGGCTACCGCTAAGTTATCTGAAGCATGGGACAAGGCAAGTGAAGTAAATTCGCCAACCCCTCTGCGCGCTTGGAAAGACGAGTGGATGCCTAAGGACGAAAACGACCATTTCACTCTAACCGACCCTGACCGTAGCCGAAAAATGCTGGAACTTGCTAATGTTTATGAGACATACGAACAGGAACTTCGCAAACGCGCCGCTTACGACTTCGACGATATGATTCTTCGCGCCATTGACGGCCTAAAAAATAATAAAGAGTTGCTATTTAACTTGCAGGAGCGATATCAGTTTATCTTGCTTGATGAATTCCAAGATACCAATCCGTCGCAGTTTGAGTTAGTTAAGCGCATAGCAGATCATGAAGTCCATGAGGGCAAGCCAAACGTAATGGCAGTTGGCGACGACGACCAAGCCATCTTCGCATTTCAAGGAGCTAATGTCGGTAACATGAAAGATTTTCTGAATGCCTTCAGTGATGTACATGTCATCAATTTGACAGAGAACTACCGTTCACACCGTGATATTCTCCACGTCGCACGAAATATTTCCGAACAGATTGAGGACCGCTTGCATTCGAAGCTTGATGATAAAATCGACAAAATTCTGACAGCCAGTAGTGCGAATTTACCGGACAATGCGTCGATTGAACGGCAAGAGTTTGGCGCCGAAGCTAGTGAATATTCCTGGATAGCCGATAAGATTAATCAACTGATCAAATCAGGTACTAAGCCATCCGAAATTGCCGTACTTGCTCCACGCCATAGAATCCTTGAGAACCTAGTGCCATTCCTACGTAACATAGAGATACCATTGTCTTACGAGAAACGTGAAAATATACTTGAGACTGAGATTGTTAAGGGCATGCGGCTAAATGTTCTACTTCTTGAAGCACTTATAGATAACGACACAGCTAAAATTAACGAGTATTTTCCGCTCGTCTTGTCGCTTCCGTACTGGCAAATCGAACCTCTGCATATCTGGTCAATTAATTGGGGATTGGCAAGACAAAAAGACGCCACAAACTGGCCAGAATTAGCGCTCAAAAACCCCAAGCTCAAAAACGCAGTCAACTTCTATCTTATGCTAAGTGCTTCTGCCGTTACTGACCCACTTGAATTAACCTTAGACAAACTGGCCGGTACAATTCCGGTAGAAAACGCATCTGGCTGTCACTATGCACCGCTCAAAGAGTACTATTTTGCACCCGGGCGGAGAGCAGAGAATCCACTCAAATATTACGAAGCAATTTCTCATCTCAGTGTTATTCGTGCTCATTTGCGCGACCACCAGGCATCAAGCGAAAAGCAATTATCTTTGCAGGATTTTCTAGACTTTTTCGTGATGTACGAATCAGCCGAAACGCCTCTTATTAATTCTCATCCGATAGCCCAGAGCGCAGATTCTGTCCAGCTTATGACTGCCTACAAAGCAAAAGGCCTCGAGTTTGATCACGTTTTCATCGCCCAAGCCCACGACGATATTTGGGGCAGTGGAAGTCGAGGAGGTTCAAACAAACTCTCGTTGCCACCCAATCTGCAACAAATTCGCTATGTTAACACATCGGATGACGAGCGTCGTCGTTTATTCTTCGTCGCTATTACTCGTGCTCGTCATGGACTATACATCAGCTCACACACAACCAAAGACAACGGCAAAGTCAACCTCCCACTCAAATATCTCAATGAATCGGGCGGTAAATCAGCAGTTCTACCTGAAGCCAACCAGACTATCAATTCAGTTGACTTAAACCCGCAGAACTTAGCTAAGGATATTGAGACTTTGTGGCAGGCAGGGCAGATATTTCTGCCTGCAGATTTTC
Organism: Candidatus Saccharimonadota bacterium; assembly: GCA_020428015.1. Taxonomy (GTDB): domain Bacteria; phylum Patescibacteriota; class Saccharimonadia; order Saccharimonadales; family SZUA-47; genus JAGQMY01. The sequence continues at coordinate 16,810 of JAGQNQ010000009.1, forward strand.
GCGCTCTCCTCGCAAACAGACTTAAAACTTATCAAATGAGTCCGACTCATCTCAACACTTTTATTGATATGGAGCGGGCAGGACCAGAGAGCTTTCTAGTGCAAACCTTGCTTAAATTTCCGCAGGCACCGAGCCCTAGCGGGGAATATGGAACAGCGATTCACAACACCCTTGAGTGGTACCAAAACAGCCTAAACAGTGGCTCCAAACCAAAACTAAACGAGGTATTAAAACGCTATGATATAGAGCTTGACCGACGGTACTTAAGCAAGACCGACCGAGACCAGGCTAGGGGCAAAGGCCAAGCTTCATTGCAAAAATATCTTGATTCTCGCACAGATATGTTTAAGAATCCGGCTAAAACTGAAGTTAATTTCTACAGCGAGGGTGTAGCGTTAGGCGACGCTCGTTTGAGTGGCAAAATAGATAGGTTAGAGATAGATGACAAATCCAAAACAGTGCGCATCGCCGACTACAAAACCGGCAAACCTCTGAAAAAATGGGGAAGCGACATGAAATCGCTGAAATACGCCCAGCAACTATACATGTACAAAATCCTGGTTGAGCATAGCCATACATGGCGAGACTACAAGGTTGAAAGTGCCCGTCTAGAATTCGTCGAGCCGGATAACCACGCTACAGGTAGCGTGCTACAGCCCCTTTACCTAGATTTTAACGACCAAGAAGAGGCAAAACTAAAAACCCTAATCCAAGCCGTATGGACACTCATCCAATCCCTAAATCTCCCCGACATCGCCTCTTATGACAAATCCGCCAAAGGCGTAAAAGCTTTTATCGATTACTTATCTAAATCTGAAACATAAAAAAATAAATAGTTAATTTTGCAATTTAAGGAGTAAAATAAATATTGATGAGTTTAAGCAGAGGTGAAAAAATATTTTTCGGTACGATTGTTAGCATAACTGCTGCAGGTAGTGTTGCCGGTTACGCAACTGCACATGATGCAAATAATGCACCCATATCTGTTGTTGTTGAGGCAGAAGATGTTGTTCATGACGCACAGTTAGAGCTAGATTCAATGATTAGCCAGCTACCTTTATGCGGACGTGCAGTTTTAGCTACGTTAGAGGCGACGGGACAAACAGCAACAGATTATAGCAAGGATGCTCCCACGATAATTTCTAATATCTGTGATGATGGTAGCGAAGAACCTGCAAATTTAGCAGCAATAACATCAATACAAGAAACTAAAACTGCAGCGCAAGAAATGCTTCTTGATGCAAAAGACAAAAACGAGTTTAGCCCGGTTGAAATAGCATTCGGCTTTGCTTTCGGTGGTTTGCTTGGCTTATTCGGTGGCTTGGTTATAGCTATACCAGGTGCAGCAGCGGTAGATAAATTCAAAAATCGCGATCCGCAATGAGAACTGTCAAAAAAATATTTATTACAAAAGGTGCCCTCGTTTTTGAAGGCACCGTTTTTGTTGCTAATTGCGTTAGTTAATCGGTCTTCCACCTTATTTGAATTAGATCCTGACCCTGAATTTTCGCTATCCTTATTGCTACCCATTTTGTTTTCTTACCTGTCGCATAAACTGTCTTCCATAGAATCCTTCGAGTTTTCGGAATCGTCACCGAATATCGCGGGACAACCGTGCTATTTGATTCATTTGTCAAGATTTTTTGTAGGCAACTATCCACGCGGCTACAGCCACGAATTCTGCCGCCACCCCACCTAAAGTATGAACATCGTTGCCGATTCCCGATAATTATATTACACTTGTGCTTAACGGGTCTTGCAGAGGACTTCTCTCTGACTCATAACAAAGAGGTGTGTGCAACTGGGATGGTTACAACTTTCATAACACGAAAACTGACGAATGTGTCCATTGTGGGTGGGATTTTAATCGTGAGCTTTTTACTCTTTTCGTCTCGCGCGGCCGCTAGTTCAAGTTTCATCACGACATGGAAAACGGACAATCCAGGCAGTTCTGCGCCAAACCAGATATCCATTCCGACAAACTCAAGCGGAATATACAACTACTACATTAGTTGGGGTGATGGCACCTCAGACTCAAACGTTAGCGGGAGCATAACACATACCTACGCATCACCTGGGACATACACGGTTTCGATTAGTGGTACATTCCCACGCATCCAATTTGGCAACCAAGGTGACAGGCTGAAGATACTATCAGTAGAACAGTGGGGGGACATGCCATGGTCATCTGCTGAAGCGGCATTTTATGGTGCATCAAACCTTGTCGTTAACGCAACAGATGCGCCAAACCTTTCAAGCGCAACCAACGTATCGTACATGTTCAAGAATGCAACATCGATAACAGACGGGTTTGAAAACTGGGACGTCAGTAATGTCGAAGTATTCTCATATATGTTTTCTGGTGCCCGTAAATTTAACTCAGATATCAGCGGTTGGGATATGTCTAACGCATTCAACACAGAGTATATGTTCTACGACGCAGTACTGTTCAACCAAGATATAAGCGGTTGGGATATGTCTAACGCAGGAAACATCAAGGGCATGTTTGCTGGAGCAGCTTCATTCAATAGCTCGCTAAACTCCTGGAACTTTACAAGATTATTTAACATTGAGGACGTCTTTCGAAATGCGGCATCGTATGACAAGCCATTCTATAACTGGGATATAGGATCGATCTCGTATGTTAATGGTATATTGAACGGATCGTCACTATCAACAAGTATTTACGATCAAATGCTGCAAGAATGGGCGTCCAAGCAAACAAAACACAACATCGTATTTGATGCGGGGAAGAGTACCTACTGTAAGGGTATTGATGCCCGATCGTATCTCGTGAACACGCTCAACTGGACGATTCTTGATGGCGGATCGGACACAGTTTTTTGTGGTCAAGTTGACGTTGCTTTTACTTCACTTCCGACTCTGCAGGAGAACCAGAAGTCAGGCACAAAGATAGGTGATTTGGTGGTCAATTCACAGATACCGGGTAATTTCACTATCGCTCTGACATGCACTCCTCAAGCCCCGGACACGCAGTATTTTGAGTTGCAGGGAAACTCGCTGTTTACGAAGCGGTCATTTGATTACGAACAGCCGCTAGACACAAACCAGGATAACGCATACGAAATCTGTATCAGGATAAGTAATGAAAGTGGTCAGAGCACACAAAAGTTCGTACTAGTAAGCATCCTGGACCAAGAAGACGATGGGCAACCACCCGCAAGTAACTCCAACAACAACGGAGAACCAACCAACGGCGAAGTCTTGGGAACCGAAACTGAATCTGACCCAAATGGTGGAGGCAAGGTACTTGCAGCAACAGGCGTTGCACTCAGCTTGCTAGCCGTATATATTGGCATGTTCATATCAGGCTCTGCTTCATTCTTTGGGTACCGCAGGAAGCAACCGGAATCAGCAGGTATGAAAGTATTCACACCACACGTTTCGTATGCCGAACCAAAAAAAGATGAAACCTTCTCAGATATTGATGTCAACAAAGAATAGCTCATGCATGCAGAGGTAGGATCTATAAACTATTTGCGTGGTTCGCGCCCCATTTTCAATAGAAATTCGTATCAAATTCCTAGCTTACAGTGCAGGCATATGTTCTGCTGGAAGAGATATTTCAGATCCTACGATAATGGGTGACATTGATGGCATTTGATAGCTTGTGTCAGGGTCAATACCAATAACATTCGCATGAAAGACTCTTACAATTCGGTCAGCTCTAGCAGAAACTGCGAGTTTATGAAGCTCAGCAAGACCATCAGCAGATGCATCAGGTGCTGGGCGTGGAGTATCACTAGTTTGACGGAAAAAATTATATCTTCCATTGGTCAATAACCCAGCAGCATCAAAGCTAAAGCCTACTGATTCCTGTCCACCTGTCTCAATACCTGCAGTAATACTTACGTCGTACAGACCGACAACACGATCGCGGACCTGTATGTCATAATTCATGTATCGGCGGGATGTTGCTTTAACGGATGCCACCGCGGGCAATCTACGTGCTTCAAAGTTATGCCAACTCACCCATTCAGTACTATAGGGATCTCTAAGCGAGGAAGATCCTTCGCCATGTTCATATAACGTTTCGAGATATTTGAAAAGCCATCCCACGCTAACTTCCAGGCTGTGTCTGTCTTTTTCACGTACTTGTCCGTACGTGTCTGCTACTGGTTCAGGGGGTCGATGGTCAGCCAGTTCGCCGCCATGTTTTGCTCTTTCTTGAGCTCGTCTTCTCTTTGCCATGAATTAATCATAGGAGCAACTTTTGCGATATGCAAGCATGAGTAATTACGCTACCCATTACTTGACAGGTGTGGTATAATATTATTTATGAATTACGTTTCTTATAATTCTAATACTGCCTTACAACATAACCATGTTGCTGATTTTTTTGGTTTTGCATCTTTTATGCAGGCGGTAACTCCTCGGACGTATTAAACGACTTAAAACAATCACAAGAGCGACCGCCATCAAGGACGGTCGTTTTTCTTTTTTTAAACAAATTTAAGGAGAAGTTATGGAAATCATTCAACAATCTACAGACATAAGAGATATCGGACAGCGATTACATACAGCAGAAACTACGATTGGTGTCGGTAGACGAGCCTTGCACGATTTACTTCGACAAGTTCCGGTTGACGAACAATTAGTCGAATCAACTCGGCAGGCAATTACTGATGCTCGCTTGCAACGCAATGCCTTGCGTCATGAACTCGAACAGGCACGACCTCCTCTACGGTATGCTGGCTCTAGCTGGTTAAGATAATTACCAATATCAAAAGTCTTCTCGAATGGGCTAGAAAAGTATCTGAAAAAACTGGCGTACCACTCGAAAATCTCTAGACTAAAGAGTCGCAAATCAACAAAAAATGAAATTTTAGCGAGTATAGTCTTCGCTTGAGAGTTTTGGATATGCGAGTATGACGTAGTGCATAAGGGGTATTATAACGTAAATTTGAAAAAGGACTGGCTGTCCTTAAACCTGCTTTGTGGGTTAGGTAACCACATTTGGCACATGAAAGGGGTCGTTACACCCCTTATACCCCGGTCATACTTTTGACTACAGTCTCAAAAGTATGCAAAAAGTCCGCGGCCAGGAATAAACAAACACTATGACTTATGTATGTTGTAATCACAATGCAGGCTATTTAGGCGCCTTCGGCTTCCTCCTAGCTACAGACGCCTGCAATAGATTGTGATATACAACAACAAAGATCATCGGTTTGTTATTCTTTTAGGCCGGTTTGGCAACGGGTGAGAAAACAGAGTAGAATATAGTTAATGACTAAAAAAGTTGCGGTGTTCATTGATGCGTCTAACCTTTGGGATGTACAAAAAACCAGAGGCAAGATGCTGGATTTTGAAAAGCTTATTGATTATTTAAAAGACAGATATAAAACATCTAGTATGCAAGTCTACTATTACACTGCCTTTCCTGCGGATGGCACAAGAAGTTATGACACCTCCAGAAAACATAAGTTTTTTACCTACCTAGAGAAAGGACTAGGTATTATTGTTCGCAAAAAAGAATTAAAAAGAATATCTAGCACGACAAGTAGATTCGAAGATGGATTTGTAGAAAAAGGCAACATGGATGTTGAGCTAGTTATTGATGCTGTACACTTTGTTAAAGACTATGACAGTGCAATATTATTCACTGGTGACTCCGATTTTCTCGGACTCGTAAAGTATATACGTTCTCGTGGTAAAAAAGTTTACATATATTCTTCTAAAAACAGCGTATCATCTGAACTGCGCACTGGAGGTGATGGTTATATAGATTTGCTTAGTATCGATGGAAGCATTTGGGGAAGAGAGATTTTTTATCGTGATCAAAAGAAACGTTAAAAGTAAACGACCCTCCCGAAGAAAGGTCGCTCTTAGACGTAATACCCCATCAGTTGTATGGAAATCAACTAATGGACCAGTTGATTATATCATTAAATTACGCCATAAGTCAATAATTTTTACAACAGCAGGAAATAGATGAATCCTAATTATCAGTATTGGCCTTTTGTGATATCTTTTCTTGCAGGGTTACTTATTGAGTCGTTTTTTCGCCTCGTAAAATACCGTGATTCGCTCAACAATTCAGGTCCTAGACCAAAAAATCAATCATACGATACATATTTGTCCGTGACCGAGTTTGTAGCAGGTGGTGAAAGAAGGTGGGCCGGATATATTATTTTTCGGACTCTACCAGCATTAATTATATTTGTTTTACTTGCTGCCATTTTAAATAAATATTTTGCCAGCGTTGCTATTTGGCCGTATTTATTGATCGGCGCTATTATTTCTCTAACTTTTAGAGACGTTTATGCACTTACCTTGAGAAGGAAAACAATATCCGAGAAACTAGTACACTTAATGAATATAATGCTAGTTTTAGTCGTAGCAACAGGTGTGAGTATTTTAGACGGTCGACCAATCTTGCTTCAACTGGCACCGAGCGTTAGCGGTATAGTAGACAATTTGTGGTCGAGTCTGCTTGTCGCTCTGCTTATCATTTTCTATTTTGAATCAACCAATACTGGCAAGATCTATACTGACGATCAAGCTGAGAAAAACGCTCGTGAGAATTACATCCTAAATTCATACCAAACAATTATTGAGAAATACGAAAAAGTTATTTTTAACGCTTGTGCAAAAAGTAATTGTTCAAGAACCTTATTATTTTCTGTGCTTATTTTTGAGAACATGAATCGCCCTGAGTTATTCAGGAAATTAGAAAATATATTCGTAAAAGTATTTAAACAAGAATTATCTGTAGGATTGGCTCAAGTTCGTTCAAAGAAACCTCTTAGTGATGAGCAAAGCATCATTAAAGCAGCGAACATCCTAAGAGGCTCCCAAAAGTTAGAGAAAAAAGATCATGTGGACTTGCAGGACAAAATAGCTAGACACCTCAATACATACAACTTAAACACAATCTATGTTGAAAACATTACCTACATCTATCAAACACTGCGAACTTACGCACTTGCCGGAGATAATAAATGATCAAAACGCATTCGATAACTTTTATTTTTGAGTATTTCTCAGAATGCTACAAACAAGGAAAATACATTTCAAGACGACATTTGACACCAAACGATTCAATTAGAGAAGCGGCTATTTCGGTCATGCGGGAGGCTATAAAAAATGGGGCAGATGTTTGGACAAAAGACATAAACAATGAAAGTTCAATTTCAATTTATTTAGTCAATGACGAAATAAATAATGCAGGTTCGGGATATAGAAACAGTGGATTTGGCATCAAGTATGATTTAAATAATTCTGGAGGCATCATCATCCTTGATGGCTATGGGCCGCTTCAGCACGACTGGGCTTATTCAAGAATAATAGAACTTGTGGAGCTTGGTTATATAAAAGGTGACACAACAAAGATTATTGTCGGCTTGCCTGAAGGTCTTGGAGCAGGTGAGGAAATATATGACTTTATCGGCTTTCTAGCTGATGTCATCACGGTAGTGGGACCGTCATTGGCGGTAGTCAAATACTCTAAGCGCAAACTCAACCATCGCAGAATAAGAAGAATTGTAAAGAAATGGGCTAAAAACAACATTCGATACCCTCATCAAATCAGGGAATTTATAGACACGAAAGCAGAGTGGAGCGTAGGGGAGGTTAAAAAACGACTAAAACTTAATGAAGAGTACGCTATAAAACTTTTGAGCGCCCTTGGTTATGAGCCAGTAGGTAATTCTTGGCGTCTTACTCAATCAAAGTCGTCAATCAGAATTAGAAAAAACTGGATGAGAAACGAAAAAAAGTATCAGAAAAACAACTAAAGTATAGATAAGCATTTAGTAGTTATCAGGAATTCAATCTATCTGATTTCTGGAGGTTGTGGCGAGCGCAGAGGAGTTGGATATTTTCTTCTTTTAGGCTCGTTCCACCTTTTGAGTAGGGCAGGATATGATCAAAATGCAGATTGTCTTTTGCGCCACATTGCGTACAGACACCTTTGTCTCGTTTGAAAACAGCTAGCTTGACCTTGCCAGGAATTTGACGTGTTTGTTCGAGATCGATGACTTTTCTAGCATGGTGTTTTTCTGCCTCTTCGAGTTTTTGCTCCGTAACGGTGAATACATATTCAAATACTTTTCTGCGACCACGTTGGATGAAAGAATAATCGCGCATTTCGAACAAGCCGCGGTAGGTCCATATGCCCATTTGTAACTTTTCATACACCTTAACGAGAGGGTAGTCACCGCTTTTCTTTGCCCGGTCTATGGCGTGGCAATACATACCGTTTTGAGTAAGAGTACCGCTAGGATTCGCTGCAGGTTGATCATATTCTTTCAGCCTATCGCCCGGGACATCATGACCCTCGTAGTAGATAGTAAGACCATCGTCAGAAATCCTGTCTACATACGGTGCATTTGTCTTTACAGACATTAGAACAACAGAATACCCCTGCCGTAGCTCAAAATTCATGCCTCTTTGCAACTGCTCTTGTTCTTCCTCGTTGCACATCTCACGATAAGATACTATCTGATTTACATCAAAGCTCATGCTGCCAGGATAGCAGCAAAATTACGAAAATGAAAAAGTGGTGGGGGTTAGGGGTGGTTTTTTCGGTGGTGGAAAAAGAGCATTTTTTTCTGTTCGAATTTGATGCTTGAGGCGAAGAATCATTGACTTTTTATTTTGGTTATGCTATAATTATTATTTATGAGTGGTCGTTTTCATGATTTCGGGTTTACTCCTGATCAAGGGGTTCTTGAACTTGATCCTGCACTTGCTGAGTCAGCCTATCTGGGAATTGTAGACGTTATTGAAACAGCCGACCTTAGACCCAGAGTTGATAGTGAAATGTTATCCGGAGCAGGTTCGTTAAGTGAAGTAATTCAGTACTTTCGACTGCCAAATGGGCAGATTGACGCCGACAGACTATATGGGACGTTGGTTGAAACTGGATTTTCTTCACCCGATAACCCAAGATTCCTTTTACTTTCAGAAGACCTTCGCACAGAAGGCACGAATTTTATATTCGGTTTTTCAGTTAAAGAAGTAGGGCTATCCGTACAGTCGTTAGCTCGATTCAGAAGACTGCCAGCCGAAGCTCTTCGTAGAACCACACGACATATTGCACGTCACGAATATGGACATTTACTAGGACTCGACAAATCAAGTATCAAGAACCTCGACACACGCGGTGGGCTATACGAAGGACATTGCGCGAATGTCTGTACGATGCAGCAAGTTATGAGCGTGCCTGAGACAGATGCTCTTGCACGTACATTATCTACAAAGCCTCTCGCAGGCTTCTGTTTAGACTGCGTAGGAAGTTTACGAACTTTGCATAATTAACTACGAAAATGAAAAAATTGGGGAGGTCTAGTTAAAGTAACTCAAGCGGCCTGCATTTTACTTTTCATGAGTTCCAGAGCTTTTTCTGGATGCAAATACCAGTCATCTATCATCACTGATGTACGCTCAATTGTATCTCTGCCAAACGGGATAATCCTTAATTGAGCAAATCACCGTACAGCCGTGCATCCGGACGGCATGATAGGGACAGAGTGAGGAGTATTGCCTTGGTGTACCGTTATTTCTTTTGGCCTTGGACACCACAATGCTTCATACGGCACAGTTTCTATAGGAACGCCGGTATAAGTACGGGGATTTCCTAGGTGTGCGATGCTCTGGAGCGAATAATACGTTTGAAATAAATTACTAACGATTGCCGCACGATCATCGGGAGTATTTGTCTCACTATCATGATGCATTCCGTCTGTGTAGAGCGATGGAAGTTCTTCGTGAAGATTAAAATAAAACAGTTTGTCGCCTTCAAGCCCTGGCTCAAGAATTATGGCACCTAGCATTTGTGCAATTAGCTCTTTGTAGTGTTCAGCCGCCTCGTACGTCGTATAAGTATCACCGAATCTATATATCGGCACCCCAAAACACCTCTGATTTTCAACCACAGTGCCATCAACATGACCGAACGGAACAGTGCAGTCCAAACTGCTCTCGTCTAGTACTATTCCAGCAGTATAAGGACTTGTGCTATCTGGCCGAAAGTCTTGTAGTGCAATTTCGCCCGAGTTTGTTAGAGCAGGATAGCGCACATCTTCAAAATATGGTAACCAAGGTTCAACCTCAATCATTGAACGTATCATATCACCATTACACAGCCCTAGGTGGATCAAAATTATTTACCTAACAACAGGTAAAAATGAAAAATTGGGGTGTAGCTATACTCTCCCTCTCACAAGACCGATTGCAATCGTGAGGAATATGACTAGATAAGCAGCGACGCTGCCCGAGTCTTCCGCTCTTAAACTACGAGTGATGTTTACACCCTCGCTGCGCGTCATATTCAATACGGCTGCAGTAGTATTGAAAGTGAGCCGGGAGTCGTTTTTTGGCTTCCGTTTTTGTCGACACAAAAATGGAAGTAGTAGGTGCGGACAAGAATAGTCCGCGAAAAAATTTGTTTCTTTTCAAATGAAAAATTGGGGTTTTGTCTCTTTTCTAGATCGTAAGTATACTTACGACATGAGCTCACACCCAAAACGAATTGCAATTGTTGGTATGCCTGGTGCAGGGAAGTCATACTATGCCGAAATTTTAAGTAAAAAACTTGGAATCGAGAATATTAAACTTGATAGCATCTTTGATGAGAAACCATCACGATTTTTTGATATTCGATCATATCGAAAAGAATTCAATCGTTTACTTAAAAATAGGGAGTCTTGGATAGTCGGCGCTTATCATGGCTACCGCATGCCAGAATGGTTTTGGGAATCAGCGGATCTGATTATTTTTATTGATCTACCAAAAAGCGAACTACGAAAAAACGTTATCGGTCGCTACAAGTCAAAGAAAGCAGCCGGTGACAATACGCACTTT